>JAFWUC010000046.1 GCA_017518705.1 Clostridia bacterium | reverse complement strand
TCGCCGAAAACCTCTTCGAAGAAGCCTTTGAGAGCAGCCGTATCGTCTTCTTCACTTTCGGCTGGCGTATAATTGAGATAGTCTTCACTATGTACGAGTTCATCGAGCGAGTCCCCTTCCTCTTTATTGATATCGGTTCCGTCGGATTCTTCAAACAGGCTTCTGGCAAAGGCGTCGGGATCGAAGGGCTGCAGGTCGTCCAGCCCCTCGCCCACGCCTATGTACCTTACCGGCAGGTCCAGTTCCCGGCGGATCGCCAGGGCGATGCCGCCCTTTGCGGTGCCGTCCAGCTTGGTGAGCACTATACCGTCCAGCTTCGTCACGTCCATGAACACCCGCGCCTGGTTAAGCCCGTTCTGTCCCGTGGTGGCGTCCAGCACCAGCAGGGCGTGCATTTCCGCCTCGGGGTACTCCTTATCCACCACGCGCGCCATCTTCCTCAGCTCTTCCATCAGGTGGCTTTTGTTGTGCAGGCGCCCTGCGGTGTCCACAAGGATTATGTCCGCATGACGCGCCTTGGCGGTCTGCAGTCCGTCGAACACCACGCTGGCGGGGTCGGCGCCCTCCTGCCGTTTGACTATGGGCACTTCCGCCCTGTCCGCCCATACGCTCAGCTGCTCCGCAGCGGCAGCCCTGAACGTGTCCGCGGCAACTATGAGCACGCGGCGGCCTATGGCCTTGAAGCGGGAGGCGAGCTTGCCTATGGAAGTGGTCTTGCCCACGCCGTTCACGCCTATAACGAATATCACAGATGGATCCTTAAGGTTCATCGGCATCGCCTTCATGCTGGCAGCGAGCACTTCCTTGAGCGCGTCCTTCGCCTTTGCGGGATCCTTTATCTGCCTTTCGGCGCACAGCGCCTTGAGCTTCTCCACTTCCTCCATGGCGGTCTTCGCTCCCGCGTCCGCCATGACGAGTATGTCGGTTATCTCCTCAAAAAACTCGTCGTCTATCTCTTTGGTATTCTCTATCAGTTCGTCCATCTGCGCGGACACGTTGCCCCGCGTTCTGGACAGTCCCTGTTTGATGCGTGAAAAAAGTCCCATTTGTCCTCCGTCCCGGTGTATTTATTCTCCCAGTTTGACGCTTACCAGCTTGCTTACGCCCTTTTCCTCCATCGCCACGCCGTACAGCGCGTCGCAGGCGGCCATGGTGCCTTTTCTGTGGGTGACCACCACGAACTGGGTGTTGTCGCAGTAAGTTCTCAGGTAAGACGCGAAGTTGTCTATGTTGGCGTCGTCCAGCGCCGCCTCGATCTCGTCCAGCATGCAGAAAGGCGTGGGTTTTAATTTCAGCATGGCGAACAGTATGGCTATGGCGGTAAGCGCCCTTTCGCCGCCGGACAGCAGGCTCAGCAATTGCAGTTTCTTTCCCGGCGGCTGCGCCTGTATGACTATGCCGCTGTTGAGCGCGTCAGACGGGTCTTCCAGCGAAAGCCTCGCCTGCCCGCCCCCGAACAGTGCGGAAAACGTTTCGGAAAAATACTTGTCCATCTCGGTCAGCTTTTCCCGGAACTGCTTTTCCATCTTCTGGGCGAGCTCTCCGATTATGCCCAGCAGGTCGTCCCTCGCCTTGCCGAGGTCGTCCCGCTGCTCGGTGAGCTCGGCGTACCTCTGGCTGACTTCCCGGTACTCGTCCATGCTGGATACGTTCACGTCTCCCAGCTTTTTGATCTCCGCCCTTATGGCGCTGATCCGCTTTTCGCCCTCGCTGAGCTTGAAGTTTTCGTCCGTGAACTCCCCGGCGCCTTCGTACGTCAGCTGGTAGTCCTCCCAGATGCGGGCGGTCATGGTGTCCAGTTCGCCCTGGGCGCGCTGGTAGAGCAGGTCTATCCTGTGCAGCCGCTCGGCAGTCTCTTCGCCCGCGCGGGAAAGCTCCTCCAGTTTGGAGTTGACGTCCCTCAAATGCTCCTGGGCGTCCAGGCGCTTTTTGTCGGCGGCGTTGAACTTTGCTCTGGTCTCGTCCAGGCTGCCCCGGGCGATGCCCAGGTTCACTTCCCGTTCCTTCAGTTCATCTTTGTCCCGGGCGGAACGCTCGTCTATCTGCTTTAACTGCTCTTCGGTCTGCTTAAGCAGGCTTTCGGCGCTGCCCGCCTGGGCTTTCAGGCGCTCTATTTCGCCAAGCCGCTTTTCCCCGTCCTTTTCCAGGGCGGTCAGCCTGACCAGGCGCTCGGTGGCTTCGTTCCGTAATTTATCCAGCTTCAGCCGCTTTTCGTTCAGTTCTCTCTGCAGGCGGGCGGCTTCTTCCCTCATGCGTTCGGATTCTTCCTTGGTGCTCTCCGTCTGGTTGGACAGGCGCCCCAGTTCTTCCTCTATGCGCACTTCCTGTTCCTTCAGGCTGGCGATATCCGTAACGATGGAAGCAAGCCGGTCTTCCCAGGCTGCCTTTTCCTCCCCCGCCCGGGACAGATGCGCCTCGGCGCGGGTAACGGCGATCTCCTGCTGATGGAAGGCATCGAATGCTTCCTGCCGCTGCATTTTCATTTCCGCGCGGGAACGGGACAGCAGGTTCAGCTTTTCCTGATACTCGCTCAGTTTGTTTTCCAGCTCTTTGAGCGCTTTTTCGGTCTCGTTTATCTCCCTTTCGCGGGACAGCAGGCTGGTCATGCGGCTTTGCGAGCTGCCGCCCGTCATGGAGCCGCCCACGTTCATCACGTCTCCGTCCAGCGTCACCAGGCGGAACTGCTGCCGCCCTGCCCTGTGGATCGGTATGCCGCTGGTCAGGTCTTTTGCGATGACCGTGCGGCCCAGCAGGCTGTCCACTATGCCCCGGTATCTGCTGTCGAAGGTGACCATTTCAGACGCGATGCCCACGCCGCCGGGCATCCGTGCGAGATTCCTCTCGTTCGCGTCCAGCGTGCGGCCCCTCACCGCGCTTATGGGCAGGAAGGTGGCGCGCCCGAAACGGTTCTCCTTTAAGAACTCGATCAGTTCCCTGGCGTCTTCTTCCGTGTCCACAACTATGTTCTGCAGCGCGGGACCCAGGGCGGTCTCTATGGCCTTTTCGATGGTCTTGTCCGCGCTGATTATGTTCGCGACCACGCCGTGCACGCTCTTCATGCCCCGGCGGCGGGCCTCAAGCGGCACCTGCTTGACCGAGGAATTGTAGCCCTCGTAATCCCGCTGCATCTCGCTCAAAAGCTTGAAACGGCTAAGGAGCTCTTGGCGGCGCCCCATTATGCCGTTGCTTTCGCTGAGCGTCTTTTCGTATTCCTCGCCGGACTGCCGCGTCTCGTCGATCAGGCGCTTCGTCTCGTTTGAAAGCTGCTCAAGGCGGGTCTTCTCGCCCTCCAGCTGGTCCAAAGCGTCGTTATACGCCCTTTCGTAGTCCGCCCCGGACGCCTGCGTATCCTTTAGCGCGGCTTCGAGCCTCGCCGTCCTTTCGTCTATCGCGCCGGACAGCGCGCCGAGCCGGGCCTGATTGCTTTTGGCGTCGCTTAAGCCGTTCATGGCGTTGATGACGCTCTCCTTGGCAGCATCGGCTTTGTCGGACAGTTCGTTTAGCGCGGCTTCTTCGCCGGCCAGCACGGCGTCCTTTTCGGCGGAAGCCTGCTTTTCGGCGTCCAGCTGCTTTATGAATCCGGCGTACTCCGTTTCCAGCAGCGCCGTTCTTTCCTTAAGTCCGCTTTCACCGCTTTGCGCGGCTTCCCTCTCGGAAAGCAGCCTCTGCTTCTCCCTTTCCTGGCCGTTTATGCGCTCTCTGAGTACGCCTGCCGCGCCTTCCTTGGCTTCTACGTCCTGTATGAGCTCCTGCACGAGCACCCTCAGGCCCGCGCTCTCTTCTTCGCCCTGATTGAGGGTCAGCTGATACGCGTCCCTCTCGCCGGCCAGCACAGCGCGCTCGTTTTCGTTCTGCAGGGCTTCCTGCTTGAGCTGGTCCGTGTTTTCCTGATATTCGCTTATCTTCTGCCTGTAGCGCCCGGTCTTGAGCACGAAGGCGTTGAGCTCCAGGCCCTTTAATTCGTCCCTGAGCTTTAAAAACTTGCGGGCGTCTTCGCTCTGCAGCCTCAGCGGCTCCAGACGCTCTTCCAGGTTGTCGATAATGTCGCTCACCCGGTTCAGGTTCTGCTGGGTGGCTTCCAGGCGCTTTTCGCTCTCGGTCTTGCGGGTCTTGAATTTGACTATGCCGGCAGCTTCCTCGAACACCTGGCGGCGTTCCTCGGTCTTCTGGGACAGGATCTCGTCCACCCTGCCCTGGCCCACTATGGAATAGCCGTCACGGCCGGTGCCCGTGTCGCGGAACAGGTCCACGATATCCTTCAGGCGGCAGTTCTGGCCGTTTAACAGGTATTCGCCCTCGCCCGTGCGGTACGCCCGGCGGGTGATGGATACCTCCGTATAATCTATTGGCAGGGTATGGTCTTCATTGTCGAAGGTCAGGCTCACCTCGCAGTAGCCCAGCCTCCGGCGCTTGTCCGTGCCGCTGAATATCACGTCTTCCATTTTGGTGCCCCTGAGCTGCTTGGCGCTTTGTTCGCCCAGCACCCAGCGTATGGCGTCGGCAATGTTGCTTTTGCCGCAGCCGTTGGGCCCGACCACGCCCGTTATGCCGTGCTCAAAGGTGATCTCCACCTTGTCGGCAAAGGACTTGAAGCCGTGAAGAAAGAGTTTCTTAAGTCGCAAAGGGTGTCTCCTTGGGTTATTTTTCGGGAAGCGATTTCGCCGAGATCAGTTCCAGCGCGCGGGCAGCCGCCTCCAGCTGGGCGGCCTGCTTGCTCTGCCCCTTGCCCCGGCCCAGCTCCTGCCGGCTCACGGCGGAAACCACCGCGTATTCGAATTCGGGCATGTGCGCGGGCCCGCGGGCGTCTATGAGCGTGTACTCCGGCATGTCACCCACCGCCTGCAAAAGCGCCTGAAGGCGGCTTTTGCTGTCCAGGTGGTCGTCCCGGGAAGTGTCGCGGTTCAGGCGTTCCCCCAGGGCGCGCCTGATGAACTCTCCCGCCTCGCGCCGTCCGCCGTCCAGATATATCGCGCCGGTGACGGCCTCGAATATGTCGCAGAGTATGGAGCTTTTGTCCCGGCCCCCGCTTTTGTCCTCGCCCGCGGACAGGCGGATATAGGGCGGAATGCCCATATCCTTTACCGCCAGGCTCAATGTCTCCTCTTTTACGAGGTCCGCCCGCATCCGGGTCAGCTTGCCCTCGGGCATGTCGGGATAAGCCTTGTACAGCATTTCGCTTATATACAACTCAAGCACCGCGTCCCCCAGAAATTCCAGCCTCTGGTAATGGGGCATGCGGTGATCTCCTCCGTAGGAAGGGTGTGTGAGCGCCTGCTGTAAAAGCGATCTGTCCTTAAAGCGGTAGCCTATTTTGTCTTCGGCGCCGGTCATTTGACCAGATATTTGACTATATCGTCCACGGTCCTTACCGTGGCCAGCATGTCGTTGTCCACCTGCACGTCGAACTCGTTCTCGATGTCGCACACCAGGATCATGATGTTGGCGCTGTCGGCGCCCAGGTCTTCCACCAGGCGGCTCTCGGGCTTGATCTGATCCTTGGACACGGGCAGCTGCATCTCTATCAGCTCCGCTACCTTCTCAAATACGCTGTTGTAATCCATGACTTTACCTCCGAAAATATTATATGTTTGACTGTGATTCTATTCCTGTGAGAGTTTTTCCAGCCCCTGCTTAAGCTGGTTTGTAAGGTCGCCCCTGACCATCTTGCGCGCCTGCTCCAGCGCCTTGCCGAAGGCGTAGGCGTTGGAAGAGCCGTGGGCCTTGACCGCCAGCCCGTTCACGCCCAGAAGCGGCGCTCCGCCGTACTCGTCCTTGTTCATGCGAGTCTTGATCTTGCCGAAGGCGCCTTTAAGCAGCAGGCCGCCCAGCTTGCCCTTGAAGCTGGACATGGCTTCCGTCTTTATCATCCGGAACAGGTTCTTGCTCAGGCCTTCGGCGTACTTGAGTATCACGTTGCCCGTGAACCCGTCGCACACGATCACGTCCGCCTCGGAGGACTGCACGTCCCTGGCCTCCACGTTGCCTATGAACTCATAGGCGCTCTGCTGTTTCATGAGCGCGTGGGCTTCCTTGTACAGCTTGGAGCCCTTTTCCTCCTCCGCGCCTATGTTGACCAGGCCCACTTTGGGGTTTTCCACTCCCATGACCTGCTTCATGTACGCGCTGCCCAGCAGGCCGAACTGCTTGAGATAGGCGGGCTGGCAGTCCGCGTTGGCGCCGGAGTCGATGAGCATGACCGGCTTTTCCATGCCGGGGATCACGGGCGCCAGGGCGGGGCGGTCGATGCCCTTGAGCATCCTCAGCGTCACCATGCCGCCCAGGAACAGCGCGCCGGTGGAGCCCGCGCTCACCATGGCCTGCGCAGCGCCCTCCTTGACCGCCTTCATGCACAGCATCAGGGATGAATCCTGCTTGCGGCGCACGGCCATCATGGGCTCGTCGTGCATGGTGATGTCCTCGCCGCTTTGCACGTATTCGACCCGCGCATCGCCCAGCGCGGCCTTCGCCTTTTCAAGCGCTTCCTCCCGGCCGAAAAGCAGTATTTTCGTGTCCGGGAACTTGGGCAGGAACTGTTTTACGCCGTCAATGACGCAGTCCGGCGCGTTGTCGCCGCCCATAAGGTCGACCGCGATAGTGTACATCTCAGCCACGGGGCACCTCCGATAGATGTCAGATAAATGCGTTTATGCCAAACGGTTTACTGTTTCTGCTTCGCCCAGCTGTCCTTAAGGGGCACGATGCGGTTGAACACCGGCTTTTCGGGAACAGAGTCCGGGTCCTTGCAGAAGTAGCCCTGCCTCAGGAACTGGAAGCGGTCGCCCACGCTGCTGCCGGCGATGACCGGCTCGACCAGACAGTCGGTAAGGGTGATAAGGCTGTCGGGATTGATCCTGGCGTTAAAGCCTTTGGGCGCGGAGGAGGTCTCCTCCTCTTCCTCGGTCTCTTCGGGAGTTTCCGCGGCCTGATCCTCGTCCAGAATCAGGGGCTCGTACAGCCTGACCTCGGCTTTCACCGCGTCAAGGTCGCTGATCCAGTGCAGCGTGCCCTTGACCTTCCTGTCCGCGCCTTCGCTGCCGGAGCGGCTGGAGAGGTCCACGGAGCAGAGCACTTCCGTCACGCTGCCGTTTTCGTCCAGCACCACGTCTTCGCACTTGATTATGTACGCGCCCTTCAAGCGCACTTCCTTGCCGGGAGCCAGGCGGAAGAACTTCTTTACCGGCTCCAGCATGAAGTCGTCCTGCTCGATGAACAGATGCTTGGTGAAGCGCACTTCGCGGGTGCCCATTTCCGGGTGGTCGGGATGGTTTTCCATGGTGATCACGTCCACCTTGCCCTCGTCCCAGTTGGTGAGGGTGAGCTTTAAGGGCTTGAGCACCGCCATGCCCCTGGGCGCGGTATCGCCCAGCGCGTCGCGCACGCACGCTTCAAGCAGCGCGCCGTCCACCACGCTGTCCGCCTTGGCTACGCCCACGCGCACCAGGAAGTCCTTTACCGCCTCGGCGGGGTAGCCCCTGCGCCGCATCGCCACCAGAGTGGGCATGCGCGGGTCGTCCCAGCCGCTGACAATGTGGTTCTCCACCATGTAGCGCAGGTAGCGCTTGCTCAGCAGCGTGCGGGTCAGGTTGAGCCTCGCGAACTCGATCTGCCTGGGGGGCTGGTCGAAGCCGCCCGCGTTGTGCACCATCCAGTCGTACAGGGGACGGTGTATCTCGTACTCCAGGGAGCACAGGGAGTGGGTAACTCCCTCTATGGCGTCCTGGATAGGATGCTGGAAGTCGTACATGGGATAGATGCACCACTCGTCGCCCGTCCTGTGATGGTGGCAGCGCTTGATGCGGTATATGGTGGGGTCGCGCATGAGTACGTTGGGGGAAGCCATGTCTATCTTCGCCCTCAGCACGCGGCTGCCGTCCGGGAACTCCCCGTTCTTCATGCGCTCGAACAGGTCAAGGTTTTCCTCCACGGAACGGTTGCGGAATGGGGAATCCACGCCGGGCGCGGTCAGCGTGCCGCGGTTCTTTCTCATTTCCTCGGGGCTCTGGTCGTCAACGTATGCCAGCCCCTTGCGGATCAGGTCCTGCGCTATCTCGTACAGACGGGGAAAGAAATCGCTGGCGAAGTGGAGCTTGTCCCACTTGAAGCCCAGCCACTCGATGTCCCTCTGGATGCCTTCAACGAACACCGTGTCCTCTTTGGCGGGGTTGGTGTCGTCAAAGCGCAGGTTGCACTTGCCGCCGTACTTCTGCGCGATGCCGAAGTCAATGCACAGCGCCTTTACGTGGCCGATGTGCAGGTAGCCGTTGGGCTCGGGCGGGAAGCGGGTGCGCACGTGGTCGAAGCGTCCGTTTGCCAGATCTTCCTCCACGAATTCCTCTATAAAGTTTTGCGCCGTCCTTTCGGTGTCAGCCATACATACTTCTCCTTTTAAACATATACGGTTATTATAGCACAAATCCGCGCGCAATAAAAGAGGTAAGTGTTAAATATACTCCCCTCCGCCGCCTGTTGATTGAATTTGTGCCTGTCCTCTGCTATACTTTGCTTTGCCAAGTCCATTTTAGTTTAACGGAGCGTTTATGCAGACGATTCTTGTTTCCGGCGGGTCCCGGGGGATCGGCCGGGCCGTGGTCACCGAGCTTGCCAAAGCGGGCAAGTGCGTGAGCTTTTTATACGAAAAAAACGAGGACGCCGCCCGTGAGGTCGCGCGCCTGACCGGCGCGTTCCCCATAAAGTGCGACGTCGCCGACCCCGGGCAGGTCAGTGAAGCCGTTGACGAAGCCCGAAAGCGTATGGGAAAGATCGAAGGCCTGGTGTGCGCGGCGGGAATCGCATTGAAAGGGCTGTTTACCGACATTTCGCCCGAGGCGTGGCGGCATCTGTGCGGCGTGAACCTGGACGGGCAGATGTATCTTATACAAGCCGTGCTGCCGGAGATGATCTCCCGCAGGCGCGGTTCCATCGTCACCATGTCCAGCGTGTGGGGCGTGCAGGGAGCCAGCTGCGAAGTCCACTATTCCGCGACTAAGGCGGCGGTCATAGGTCTTACGAAGGCGCTGGCGAAGGAAGTCGGCCCCTCGGGAGTCAATGTCAACTGCATATGCCCCGGCGTTATCGACACGGACATGAACGCCGACCTTACGGATGACGACAGAGCCGTTTTGTGCGAAAGCACGCCGCTTGGCCGGCTGGGCACTCCCGAAGAAGTCGCCAAAGCGGCGGCATTTCTGCTCAGCGACGGCGCGGGCTTCATCACCGGCCAGATACTGGGCGTGGACGGAGGTTTTACGGGCTGATGGATGAAAAGCTTCCCAGAAAAGGTAGATACCGCCACTTCAAGGGCGGCGAATACGAGCTGTTATACCTGGCGCGCCACTCCGAGACGGACGAGACCATGGTGGTGTACCGGGCGCTGTACGACTGCGGCGAGACGCCGCTTAACGAGCGCGTGTGGGTGCGTCCCCTGTCCATGTGGACCGAGACGGTCACCCGCGGCGGCGTGACCCGCCCCCGCTTCGAATACATCGGCGAAAGCGCGCCCAAAGAAGCCCTTTCGGCAAACGAATCGCGCTTCCCGGAGGCGGACAAATGAGATTCGCGGTGGTGGGCGGCATAAACCTGGACGTCACGGGCGTCATCACGGGCAAAACGCGCCCCGGGGACAGCAATCCCGGCCGCATCGGCCTTTCCCCCGGCGGAGTTGGCCGGAACATCGCCGCGGCGCTTCGTGAACACGGGCAGGAGGTCCTGTTCGTCACCGCCCTGCCGGGAGGCATGGCGGGAGACGCGCTCAAACAGGACTGCCTTAAACAGGGCCTCGACCTGTCCCGCGCGGTCGATGCCGCCGAAGGCGAAAGCATGTACCTGTCACTGCACTCCCGGGAAGGCGAGATGCTTCTGGCAGTAAACGACATGTCCGCCGCGGAGCATGTGACTTACGATGTTGTAAAAGCCGCTTCGGAAGACATAAACCGCTCGGCTGCCTGCGTGGTGGACGCGAATCTTTCCGAAGAGGCGCTGAAAAGCATATCCGACTGCGTGAATATCCGCCTCGTCGCCGACGCGGTGAGCGTCAGCAAGTGCGCGCGCCTGAAGCCCCTGTTTCCGAGGCTTTCGGCGTTCAAGCCCAACCTGATGGAGGCGCAGTCCCTGACCGGCGAAACCTCCCCCGCCTTAGCCGCGAAAGCGCTCTGCCGCATGGGGATACGGCGGGTGTTCATATCCCTGGGCAAAGACGGCCTGTACTGCCTGGGCGAAGACTGGCAAGGGCTGCTTGCGCCCGAAAGGGCCTTTTCCTGCCAGACCACCGGCGCGGGAGACAGCCTGTGCGCGGGGCTGGCGATGGGCACCGCCCTGGGGCTGGACGTAAAACGGACCGCGCTGCTGGGGCAGAAACTGGCGTTCGAGCGCCTTTCGCAAAACGAAATTAAAGCCCAATTTACCGCACCATAAAACAGAAGCTTCAAAAATGTTGTATAATCATTTCATCATTCCGATGACGGAGCAGAACAGATGAAGATCATCCTTACCGGCGGCGGCACCGCCGGACACGTTACCCCGCACCTGGCCATCATCCCCCGCCTGATGCAGGACGGCTGGGAGGTCCACTACGTGGGCACGGAAAACGGCATGGAACGGGACATAATGGGCAAGGTCGCGGGTATCACCTATCACGCAATACCCGCGGGCAAACTGCGCAGATACCTGTCCTCCAAGAATATAACCGACATAGGCAAGACGCTCAAAGGCGTAAAAGAGTCCCGCAGGATCATTGATGAAGTCAAGCCCGACATAGTGTTTTCAAAGGGCGGCTACGTGGGTCTGCCCGTGGTCGTTGCCGCGAGGATGAAGGGCGTGCCCGCGCTGATCCACGAAAGCGACATGACCAGCGGCCTGGCCAACCGCCTGTGCAAGCCCTTTGCCAAGGCGCTTCTGACCACCTTCCCCGAGACCGCGAAGAACGCCGGCAAAAAGGGCGTATATGTGGGCGCACCCATCCGCGAGGAGCTGTTCAAGGGCAGCCGCGAACGCGGCCTTAAGACCTTCGGTTTCACCCAGGACAAGCCCGTACTGCTGGTAATGGGCGGCTCCAGCGGCGCCCAGGCCATAAACCGCGCCGCCAGGGGCATACTGGACGACCTGACCGGCATCTTCCAGGTGCTGCACATCTGCGGCAACGGCAACCTGGACGACCTGTACGAGCGCACTCCCGGCTATGTGCAGGTAGAGTACTTAAACGAGGAGATGGCGGACGCGCTCACCATGGCGGACGTGGTGGTGTCCCGCGCGGGCTCAAACTCCATATGCGAACTGCTGGCGCTCAGAAAGCCCACCCTGCTCATCCCCTACCCCACCGAAGCCTCCCGGGGCGACCAGGTGGTGAACGCCTTCTCCTTCCTGCGCCGTGGCTTCGCCCGCGTGCTTGAGCAGAAGGACATGACCGGCGAGACCCTGCTCAAGCGGATCATCGAGGTCTATCACGACAGGGGCGAACTGATCGAGTGCATGATGCGCGAGCCCAACCACGACGGCAGCGGCAGGATAATCGAAAACATATACAAATACGCAAAGAAATAGCAAAAACAAAAACAGCGCGGGAAACCGCGCTGTTTCTGTTTTTGCTCATTCTATAAACCAGTCCGGGGCGGGAGGGAACGCGCCGTCCGCTTTCCTGAATTCGTCAGTCTGTTCAAACCTGCCAAGCGCTTCGAAAAATCGGTCGGCGCAGGCGTCAAACTGCTTTTGATCCAGCGGTAAAAAGTTTGCGTTGCAAAGGTTTACTCTAAATCCCATTCCCGCCAATGTGCAATAAAAGAAGGAATTAAAATGGGAAGGACCGCAATCAACATTTACTATCAGTCTATGCCCGTTAGCAGTAGTTTTTTGCATCTCATGGAAACCGCTCATCTCACATCTGTGCATAAATCCGTATATTTTGGATAGCTTCTTTAATTTCGGTGCAAGAGTATAACTCGCCTGCCTGACGATTTGCTTTCTATCAGGCTCAAAACCATAGGATAAAAAACGAGCCTTTGCCTTTTCGATCAGTGGCTCGGCGGTGGAAAGCATTCTTTCGATTTCGCCCTTTTCATCATCGGTAAAGATATATTTTATACTGTCATCGTATTTAACTCCCGGCAGTTTATCGCTCATCGCGGATAAATACTGTTCAACATCGACTGTTTCGCCGTTTCGGAACATTTCAACATCAATAAACAGTACTGATTCACTTTCAAGTTTTGATTTATGAATGCGTACGCCTGAACCGTAAATGTGATTATTCATATAAAACAACGGATCCGGCTCAACGTTGTTTTGCTTACGGAATTCTGACAACCAACTCGTATCATGTCCAAGCTTTATTATTTCTCCGAAAAAATCAGCGTCATACCAGTACATATCCATACTGCCCAAACCATAGTATCTCTGTAGTTTACCCATATACGGCATGATTGTTTCATCTGTCAACTCATTATCAGCATCAACATTAGTCAATACGGCACAATTAGAATAGCCTGTCACCTCCCCATCCAATATGCGAATATCCCCAAGGCATGGAATATCCTTGAGTACTTTCAAGCAACTTACGGGATCCGGTTTGGCTGCGTACAGGATCTCACAGAAATAATACATGAACCTGTGCGGCTTCAGCCCCTGCTCTTCGAAATACTCATGCACCAATTCAGGCAGCCTGGCAAAGGGCATCACCTTGTGCTTTATGTAAAACTGTCTCGTTTTGACGGCCCGCATGAACTTTCCCCTTCTTTCTGAACGCACGCTGTCTGACCTTAAGCTGCTGCGGTTCGTCCTGCCGCACCTTTGCGGAGAACAAAAAAACCGCCCCGATCGAGGGTCTGCTCGATCGGGGCACGGACGTTTTACGGCTGCTTGCCGATATACGCCAGGATACCGCCGTCCACGTACAGGATGTGGCCGTTCACAAAGTTGCTGGCGTCGGAAGCCAGGAACACAGCGGGACCCATCAGGTCCTCGGTGGTGCCCCAGCGGGCGGCGGGGGTCTTGGCCACTATGAACTGGTCGAAGGGGTGACGGCTGCCGTCGGGCTGCCTTTCGCGCAGGGGCGCGGTCTGAGGCGTGGCGATGTAGCCGGGGCCGATGCCGTTGCACTGTATGTTCTTTTCGCCGTACTCGGAGCAGATGTTGCGGGTGAGCATCTTGAGCCCGCCCTTGGCGGCGGCGTAGGCGCTCACCGTCTCGCGGCCGAGTTCGCTCATCATGGAGCAGATGTTGATTATCTTGCCGTGGCCCTTTTCGATCATCCCGGGGATGACCGCCTTGGCGCAGATGAAGGGAGCGTTCAGGTCCACGTCTATGACCTTCCTGAACTCCTCGGCGGACATCTCGGTCATGGGTATGCGGCGGATGATGCCGGCATTGTTGACCAGAATGTCTATGGTGCCCACTTCTTCGGTGATCTTTTTGACCAGCGCCTGCACCTGGGGCTCGTTGGTAACGTCGCACACGTAGCCGTGGGCGGGTATGCCCTTTTCCCTGTAAGAGGCCAAGCCCCTGTCCACCAGCTCCTGGTTGATGTCGTTGAACACTATTGTCGCGCCCGCCTCGTGATAAGCGGTGGCTATCGCCATGCCTATGCCGTAGCTTGCACCGGTTATCCAGGCGATCTTGCCTTTGAGGGAGAAGGTATCAAGTATCATGTTTTTCCTCCTGTGTCATTGTATTTTCTTCTGAATCACCCTGCGCCCGGGTGAGCATGAGCGTCTGGGCGAAGGGATTGTCCGTATGGTTCCTCATGGAAAAATAGCCTATCACGGAAAACACTGCCGCGCCCGCAAAGGTCACGATCAGATCCTTCATGGTATCGTACAGTCCGATGTCGTAATAGCCGCCCTCGATGGAGTATACTTCGCCGCCTGCGGTCTCCACCACGGTTTTTACCACGTCCGTCACGAAAAAGTCATCGCCGTGGGCGGACAGGGCGGGACCGATGGTGGTGAAGCGGGAGATCAGCATGTCGTTTTGCATGTCCTGTCGGAAGATCACGTCCATGCCGAACTCGAAAAACTCCCACAGCACGCCTATCGTCATGGCAAAGCAGAACGCAACCAGCGCCATGTACGCGGGAGAGAGTGAGAACTTCGCCTTGGACGAGTTCAGCAGATCCACAAGCGACAGCCCCACCGACGCCATCAGAAAACCCGTAAGCGTGTGGAGTATGGTGTCCCACCCCGGCACCCGGGTAAAAAAGTGGAACAGTTCACCCATCATTTCCGCGGCAAATATGAACAGCAAGATTATTATCTGCAGCACCTCGGGGACCCTTATCCTGAGCACCCGGCGAAGAAAGCCCGGGATCAGGAAGAGTATCAGGCACAAAACGCAGATGAACGCGCTTTCATATTCCCGGAAGACTATGCTGGAGACCAGCGTGATTATCGTAAACAGGCGGAGTATCTGGTATACTATCCTCACCCGCCTGTCCCTGCGGGTCTCGTCCTCAAGTCCCCATAAGAAACGTATCAATCGGTTCTTCGGCTGCCTGAGCTTTCGGGGCATCTTTGCTCTCCTTTATACCTTTGCGCGTATAGTATAGCACAATTCCCGCGCCAAAATAAAGCGGTCAAGTATGTCAAATTTCCCCGAAATCAGGCTTTCGAACCAATTTGAGTAGTTTTTTTCCATTCCCACGTCCCGCCCGGACAGGCTGCGGGTGGGAAACGTGACAAAAACGTATTCGGCGGGGACGCGCTCAAGCAGCCTTTCCGCCGCGCCTTTTTCGTCGGTCTCGATGACGCTTAAAAGCTTCATGCACAGGGCGAGGCGGCTCCTGCCATCAAACGCGCAGGTGTTGACGTCGTCCGCCCGCGCGCTGACGTCCCAGCCGCAGGCGGCGGCCCATTCGTTTACCGTGGCGCACGCCCTGCCGCTTATGTCTATGCCCCTTACGCCGCCGATCCCGCGAAAGCCCAGGTATATGGGGTTCAGCCCGCAGGCCAGGTCCGTCACGCCGCCTTCCGCGCCCGCAACGGCGAACACCCTGTCGTATATCCCGTCCAGTTCTTCCAGCCTCTCCCTCGTGGAGGCGTGGCATTTGAGAGCCTCGTAAAGTGCGGAAACGTCGCCCGCGAGGTAGCTTTCAAGGCACTTCACAGCCTTTTTCGCTTCCCCTTCGCTCATAAACGCGTTGGTCAGCGCGTGCAGGCGTTCCTTGGCGGCATCCAGCGCCTTTTCTGGCTTTGAGTATCTGCTTAGCGCCGAGGCCAGCGCCCTTTCCACGGTGGAAGGGCAGATGTCCCTGAAATTCCTGGACGCTTTCAGCTTGTTCAGCGCTTCGGCTTCGGTCATAGCGCCTCACCCAGTTTTTCCATAAGGCGGGAATAGAAGCGCAGGTTGTGGATGGTCGCCAGGCGCATGGCGGCGCTGTCCCCGACTTTGAACAGGTGCTGGAGGAACGCTTTGGAATACTTCCGGCACACGGGACAGTCGCAGGTGGGATCTACCGGGCTGAAATCGCGGGTATGGTTTTCGTCCATTATGTACACGAAGCGGTAGAACCTGCCGTCCTCCCGGGTGACGCCTTCCGCCGTGTCCTGTCCGGGCAAAAACGCGTACAGGCGCATGTGCCGCGCTTCCCTCGACGGTATCACGCAGTCGAACAGGCTGTAGCCCATTTTGTACAGAAACGCGATCTCCTCCGGACGGCCCACGCCCATGGCGTACTTGACCTTGTTGTCCGGCATGGCGTCCGCCGCCATCTGCAGTACTTCTTTATACAGCTTGCCGTTCTCGTCCGTGGGCCAGCCTCCGAAACCGTAGCCGTCAAAGCCTATCTTTTCCAGCTCTTCCCCGCACTTCATGCGCAGCGCCCTGTCCGCGCCGCCCTGCACTATGCCGAACAGGAGCGGGCGGGGTCCCTTCACGTTCCTGACCAGCCGGTCGTACTCCTCCCGGCACCGGGCGCCCCATTTTACCGTGAGGTACACGCTTCTCTCCTGCGCCTCGATGGGGTCGTTGGGGTGAGTGCACAGGTCCAGCGCCATCATTATGTCGCTGGAATAGTTGAACTGGGCCTGTATGCACTTTTCCGGGGTGTAGTGCACCTTTTCGCCCTTAAGGTCGGGGCGGAACAGTATCTCTTTTTCCCGTATCTCCCCGTAATCCGGGTTTTCCCGTATCTGGGAATACAGCTGGAAGCCGCCGGAGTCGGTAAGTATCGCGCCCCGCCAGCCGGTAAAACCGCGCAGACCTCCCGCCGCCTTGACCAGCTTCGCGCCGGGGCGGTTGTACAGATGCCAGGTGTTCATTTCCAACCCGGGGCAGCGGGCGCTCTCGGCGTCGCCCGCGTCCAGGCACCTCACCACTCCCAGCGTGGCGTCCGGAAAGAACGCGGGGAGTTTGAGCGTGCCGAAGGGCAGAACCAGTTCTTTTACCATCTTTCCTCGCTGTTGTTAAAGCTTTTCGGCTATCCTCAGGCTCGCGCTGCGGGCGCGGGGATTGTTTTCAAGCTCCCCGTCGGATGCCGTGATCGGTTTGCGCGTGACGAGCCGCGCCGTGGGTTTTTTGCCGCACACGCACACGGGGAAGCTCTTGGGGCAGGTGCAGGGGTCGCTTAGGCGCCTGAACAGGTTCTTGACTATCCTGTCCTCCAGGGAATGGAAGGTTATCACGCACAGCCTTCCCCCGGGCCTGAGCAGTGAAAAAATGTCCTCCAGCGCCTTTTCCAGAGGAGCCAGCTCGTCGTTGACTTCTATCCTGAGCGCCTGGAACGTGCGCCTGGCTGGATGCGAGCCGTCCTTCGCGCGGATCTTTTTGGGTATCGCGGCGTCGATAATGTCCACCAACTGGCCGGTGGTCGTTATTGGCGCGAGCTTTCTGCGGTCGCAGATCACCCGCGCGATCTGGGCCGCCCAGTTTTCCTCCCCCCAGTCCCTGAGAACGCGGGTGAGTTCTTCGGCGGAATAGCCGTTCACTATGTCCGCCGCGCTCAGTCCCTGGGAGGCGTCCATGCGCATGTCCAGTGGGTTGTCCCCGTTGTAGCTGAAGCCCCGCTCTCCCGCGTCCAGCTGGTAACTGGACACGCCCAGGTCGACCAGCGCGCCGTCCAGCCCGCTCACTCCCTGCGCTTCCAGCAGCGCTTTCGCGTCGTGGAAATTGCCGTGAACGGGAGTAAAGCGCTCGCTTACGCCCAGCTCTTCCATGTGCCGGGTGGCGGCGTTTATCGCGTCCATGTCCCGGTCTATGCCGTACAGGTGCCCCGAGGCGAGCCTTTTCAGTATCTCGCCCGAATGCCCCCCGCCGCCCAGCGTGCCGTCCAGGTATGTCCCGTCGGGCCGGATGTTCAGCCCTTCGAGGCATTCATTAAGCAGTACCGGCAGATGCTTAAACTCGCTCATTCTTTACCGAAAACGCGTACACGGTGGCAGACCTGAAGGTATGCTCGCTGTCCGCGGCGGCGATGTCGTAGCCCGCCTCGCCCGGATGGTGTATGCTGTCGGGGGCGCACTGGGTCTCCAGGCACAGCGCCCGGCGCTTGCCGTAGCTCACGCCCTTTTCGCCGTCGCGCCGGGACAGGAAGTTGCCCGTGTACAGCTGCACGGAGGGCATGTCCGTGTACACCCGCATCGCTCTGCCGCTCCTGGGGTCGAACACCTCCGCGGCGGGGCGCAGCCCGGTCAGGTCGCTGTCGGAAGAGAGTATGAAGTTGTGGTCTATGCCCGTGCCGTTTTTGATCTGCTCGTCGTCGGCATCCATGCGCTCGCCCAGCTTGGTCCAGTTCCTGAGGTCCAGAGGCGTGCCCTCCACGGGGCGCACACCCACGGGGATGGACTTTTCGTCTATGGCGGTAAAGCGGTCCGCGAACACGCGCACCATCATGCGGTCGTTCCTGGGCGGCTTTTTGCCGTCCGCGCCGCCCAGATTGAAATACGTGTGGTTGGTGGGAGACACGAACGTGGGCGCGTCGGAAGCGATCTCGTAGTCTATCCTAACTTCGTTGAGCTCGTTCAGGGTATATGTGACCTTCGCGTCCAGGTTTCCGGGGAAGCCCGTGTCTTTCTGCTCGAAGCGCTGGGTCAGTATCACTTTGGCGGTGCTTCCGTCGCACTCGAGGGAAGCGTCCCATACGCGGGTGTGGAAGCCGAAGTCTCCGGAATGCAGCAGCGTCGTGCCCTCGTTGGGCGTGAAGGCGTAATGTTTGCCGCCAAAGTCGAACTCGGCGTTTTTGATGCGGTTGCCCACGGGACCGATCAGCGCCCCCAGGTAGCCGGGATTCTTCGCGTACTGTCTGGCGTCGGAAAAGCCCAGCGCCACGGATTCGATCCTGCCCTTTTTGTCGGGCATCCTGATGTCCGTGACCGCGCCCGCCGCGTTGGTCACCGACAGGCTCGCGCCTTTGGACGTGGTGAGTGTGAACAGGAACGCGCTTTTGCCAAACGCCTTGCCGAAGGGAGCAACATTAATCTTCATACCCAATCTCCTTTATATGGTCTCAAATACTATATCCGTCATTCCGTCCTCGCCGGGCGCCTCGCCAAGGAGCCTCCCCCGGGCGGATATCAGCTTTTTCCAGAAGGAATACGCGGGCATATTGTCCGTGTACACGCTTAAACACCACCTGCCGGGGTGCGCCAGAAGCAGTTCTTCCGCAGCGTAACGCGCCACTCCCCGTCCCCGCGCGGGCCTTATCAGGTACAGTTCCTGAAAGCGCCGGGAGCAGCCGGGCAGGGCGTAATCCTCCCCCGTCACCACTATCAGCCCCACGGGATGGGCGTCCTCCTCGATTATATACGTTTCAACCCCGTCCCCGAAGGGCAGAAGCTGCCCGGAGATGCCCCGGTCAAAGTAGCCTCTTTCGTCCAGATAACGGAACTCCTTCGCGCAGAAGCTCAAGTCGTTGCGGTAGAGGTTGAACAGGTTCTCCAGCAGTTCCCCGTCACGCGCGGCCGCGGGCCTTATGCTCACTTTTCCGTCCGCCTTTCGATGGTTATGTCCCCGTAGCCCTCGTCCTGCCGCGCGGTGACGCGCCCGTTTTTGAGCAGCTCCAGCAGCGCCAGAAACACGCTGATGACCTCTTCCCGGTCAAAGTCTCCCAGGAACAGATCGAAAAAACTCACGGGGCCTTTGCGGGTCTTTTCCAGTATCAGGGTCATGCACTGGGCTACGGTGTACGCTTCCCTTCTGACCTCACGGCGGGAGAACGCGTCGAACTTCTCTGTCTCCGCCATTTCGCTCAAGCGCTTCAGCACCCGCCCGAAGGCCTTGGTGAGCGCGGAAAGGGTCAGTCCCGTGAGTTCGATGGTCGGGGGCGGCAGAGGATATTCCTCAGGCAGCTTGGTGTAAAGCTCCCCCGCCGCCTCTTCCAGCAGCCGCATTTCCCCGGACAGCTCCTTGAAGCGCTTGTATTCCTCCAGCTGGCGGATCAGCGCCTGCTCCGGCGTCTCCGCGTCCGGATCCTCCGGCACGGGCGGCTTGGGCAGGAGCGAGCGGCTCTTTATCTCCATGAGCAGCGCCGCCATCTGCAAAAACTCGCTGGCGGAATCCATGTCCAGGTCACCTATCTGGCTCATGCTCTCCAGATACTGGGAGGTGATCTCGGAAATGAATATGTCCTTTATGTCTATTTTCGCCTCGTGCACCAGGTCCAGCAGCAGGTCCAGCGGTCCGGTGTACTGGTATTTTTTGAGCTCTACTACGTACGCCATCAGGCAAGTCCCATCCCTGAAAGCACGATCCTGAGCCCTGCCAGCAGGCTGTCTATGAGCCCGCTCCTGGTCCAGTTGAGCAGCTTGCCGATTATGTCCAGGTCAGAATTGTAGTTGCCCAGGATTATCAGGCCCCACAGCACCATGCTTGCTATGCGCGCGGTCCTTTGCTGGGCGAACAGGTCCTGCTTGAGTACAAGATCGTTCAGCACATGGTAGCCGTCAAACGGCGGTATGGGTATCAGGTTGAACACCGCAAGACCTATGTTGATTATCATGCAGTAAGCCACCATACGGTATATCACCGAAACTACCGACCCGAGCACGGGGGTGATAAGGTATTCCGGAGCGAAGAAAGTGAATACATAATACTCCAGCATGCTTTCGACCGGCAGGTAATATCCGTCGAGTATCACGCTTTTCTCGCCGTCGTAGGAAGTCAGGAAATTGCCCTGCTCACCCTGCCGAATGGCCGTATAGTAATTGTCGTATTCCGGCAGCTTCGCCAGCGCGAAGGAGAATATCATTGCGAGTATCAGGAAGCATATGAAAAACAGGCACAGGTTCGCCGTGATGCCCGCCAGGGACACCTTAAGGTCGTCGCTGCGGTAGTTTTTGTATTTGAGCGGATTGACCGGCACGGGTTTTGCCCAGCCGAAGCCCGCCAGGAACATCATGGCGAAACCCAGGGGATCTATGTGCTTTAACGGGTTTAGCGTGATGCGCCCCATCAGCCGCGCGGTGTCGTCGCCGCACCTTTCCGCCACCCAGCCGTGGGCGCTTTCGTGCACGGACAGCGCCAGCATGATGCCCGGCAGCATTATGAGCAGACTTTTTAACCATTCCAGGGGCGATGACATTATTTCGTTTAAATTGAACAGCATCTTTATCTCCTTAAAGGATTTTACGCCCGTCCCGCCGAAATATAATCCTCATTGGGAGGGTCTTATGAACGTTTACGATTTCGACAACACCGTTATCCGCGGCGATTCCAGCTTTCTTTTCTACCTGTGGTGCCTGAGGCGGCATCCGAAGATCGTCCGCCGGCTGCCCGGTGTGGCATATTACGCCGTAAAATACCTAAAAAAGGACAAGCAGCGCTTTAAGCAGCACATGTTCGGGTATCTACGCGACCTGCCCGACCCGGAAAAGGAAGTGTCCGCCTTCTGGGACAGGAATATCCGCCGCGTCAAACCCTATTACCTGCAGGGGAAACGGGATGACGACGTGATCATTTCCGCCTCGCCCCTGTTCCTGGTCGCCCCCGCCATGGCGCGTCTGGGAGTCAAAGGTGTGATCGCTTCCTCCGTGGACACGTTCAGCGGCGTTTACGGCGGGCCAAACTGCCACGGAAAGGAAAAGGTGCGCCGCTTTAATGAGGAATACCCGGGTGTGGTCATAGACGAATTCTACTCCGACTCCCTCTCCGACGCTCCCCTGGCGCTTTTGGCCCGGAAAGCGTTTCTGGTGAAGGGCAGCGAACTGCTGCCCTGGCCCGGGAAATAGCTTACTGCACCTTCCTGTACAGCCCCAGCGCCCTGAACGCCTCGAACAGGGTGTCCGCGCCGTGGGGCGTTATGCCCTCGGGAACGGCGAGCCCCCTTAAGTTCACTTTGGGCAGCAGCGCGTGTTTGAAGCCCAGCCGGGCGCACTCCGCAAGCCGCCTCTCCACCTGGGTGATGCCCCGCAGCTCGCCTGCCAGGCCCACTTCGCCCATTATCGCCCATTCCTTGTCAAGCGTGATATTCCTGAAGCCGGAAGCCACCGCGACGCACACCGCCAGGTCGGCTGCCGGCTCGTTTAGGCTTAAGCCGCCCGCGATGTTTATGTACACGTCCTGGTTATACAGATTGAGCGCGGCGCGCTTTTCCATAACGGCCAGCAGCAGGCACAGGCGGCTCAGGTCCACGCCCTGAGTCATGCGGCGGGGATTTCCGAACACCGTGGGCGTGACCAGGGCCTGCACGTCGGTGAGCAGGGGGCGGGAACCTTCCAGCGCGCACATCACCGCGCAGCCCGCCTCGTCCTGGGCGCGCTCGCTCAAAAGCAGTTCGCTGGCGTTGGGCACTTCCCGCATGCCCTCTCCCGTCATCTCGAACATGCCCAGCTCGTTCACGCTGCCGAAGCGGTTTTTGACCGCCCGCAGTATCCTGTATCTGCCGCTTCGTTCGCCTTCGAAGTACAGCACCGCGTCCACCATGTGTTCCAGCACCCGGGGACCCGCTATGTTGCCCTCTTTGGTCACGTGTCCTACCAGGAACACCGCCGTGCCGCTGGCTTTCGCGTTCATCATCAGGCGGGAGGCGCACTCCCTGACCTGAGTGACCGAGCCCGGCGCGGAGGAGATGTCCGTCAGGTACATGGTCTGTATGGAGTCTATCACGCACACCTTGGGCTGCACCTGGTTCATGCGGCTCTCAATCAGCCCCATGTCGTTTTCGCTCAGCACGTAGAACCCGCTGCCGCCCGCCTTCAGGCGGGTAGCGCGCAGCTTTATCTGCCGGGCGGATTCTTCGCCGGATACGTAAAGCACCCTGTCCCCGTTGCGGGACAGATTGGCGGACAGCTGGGTGAGCAGCGTGCTTTTGCCTATGCCGGGGTCGCCACCAACGAGCACCATGCTGCCCTCCACCACGCCGCCGCCCAGCACCCGGTCCAGTTCGCCTATGCCGCTGGACAGGCGGGAGGCGCCCTCCTCCGGGATCTCGTCTATGGTAAGCGCGAGCGCGCCGCTGCCGGGTTGGCGCTTAAGCTTAACGGCGGGCGCTTCCTCGGCAGGCGTCTCCTCGTTAAAGCTGTTCCAGCTGCCGCAGTCCGGGCAGCGCCCCATCCATTTGGGGGCGGTATAGCCGCAGGCAGAGCACACGTAAGTTGTTTTAACCTTCGCCATGGTTTACATCTCCGGGATTTTGTGGTTTAATTATATCAGACTTGAAATACTCTTGCAAGCAGGATAGGTTTATGCCGGAAGAAATCAAACGCAAAAAGCTGCCCGCCAAACCGGGCAAAAAGAAAAAGTCCAAACGCAAACGGTCGTTTTTGCGCCGCTTTCTAAAAGGTGTCGGGCGCGTATTCAACATATATTACAGCTATACCACCAACCCGGAGGAGCGGGAAAACCACATAAAGCCCAAGCTGTTCGGCCGGGCAGTCACCTTCGCGGGCTTCATGGCAATGATGCTCGCGCTGATAGTGCTGGTCACGCTCATCCTCAACAACCGCTCGGTGGGCGTGGAGCACGTGAACGTGGTCATGGCAGGCCTGCCCAACGACTTTGAAGGCTACAAGATACTCGTCATCAGCGACCTCAACGGGCGCTCTTTCGGCCAGGATCAGTCCACCCTCATGCGCCGCATGGGCAGCGAAAGCTACAACTGCGTGATATTCCTGGGGGATATGGTGGGGCCCGGCGGCAACACCCAGCCCTTCTATTCCCTTATAAACCAGCTGGACGGGCGCAGACCCATGTACTTTATCGCCGGCGACAGCGATCCCGACCCGGTGCTCAGCGAGCCCCGCGAGAGCAACGGTTCCCTTACGCTTAACGAGATGGTGCTTGCCGACTGGGTGCTGGAAGCGATGGAACTTGGCTGCACCTATATGGACATCCCCGTAAAGCTCACCCGCGGCTCCTCTTCGCTGTGGCTCATGCCGGACACGTTCCTGAACCTGGATCTTTACAAGGCGCTGGACGATTACAAAAGCGAGCTGGAGCAGGTGAACGAAAGCTTCCTGGAAGGCGTGTCCGTGTCCCGTCAGGCGCTGCCGCTCACCACTTACAGAAGGAACATCCTCTACAAGTCCCACGACCTGATCCCCGAGATCAGCGAGGACGACATCATCATAATGCTCTCCCACGAGGTGCCGGGGGATTCCCAGCTCACCCGCGCGCAGGAAGCCATGACCGAGGCGGAAAAGAAGCGCTTCTTCTCCGCTCCCGACCTGGTGCTGGCGGGCCACTACTGCGGCGGCGAGTGGAAACTGCCGCTTATCGGCACTCTCTACGCTGACACCAACATCCTGCCCCGCTACGGCTGGTTCCCCTCCGAAAAATACGTGCAGGGGCTGCGCAGCGTGGACGGCATACAGGTCTACACCACCCAGGGGCTGGGCAACAACTCCCGCACCGTGCTGTCGGGCAGGCTCAACAACCCGCCCCGGGTCACCATAATCACCCTTACGGGCGAACTGCCGCAGAGCTTCCTGGAGTAGAAACCGCATATATAAAAAGGCGGGGGAAATATCCCCGCCTTTTTTATGGCTTTATATCCTTTACCCGCGCGGTCTTAACAGGAATCTGCCCACGCGCAGCTCGGTCTGGGCGAAGTCATTAAGCGCCACTTCCCCGTTTACGACCACGTGCCTGACTCCCTGAGCCGTGCGCACGGGGTCAAGATACGTCGCCCGAGGCGCTATGGCAGCCGGATCGAACACCGTGATGTCCGCGGCCTTTCCCGCAGCGATCACTCCCCTGTCCGTTATGCCGAAGCACCGCGCCGTCAAGAGCGTCACCCGGTTCACGGCTTCCTCCAAAGTGCAGAGGCGTTTTTCCCTCGCGAGCCTCAAAAACTCCGCGACCGCGCCGTAGGATCGGGGATGGGGTTTGCTGCCGACCTTCGCCGGGTCTGCGGACATGGCGCGCCCGTCGGAGCCTATGCTCACGTCTTTGGACAGGAAGTACAGCATGTCCTCCCCGCTCATGACGAAGAACACGCACCAGGCCTGCGCCCGCGTCCTCTCTATCACCTGCGCCGCCGCAGAAGCGTAATCCCGGGTGCCGAGACAGGTTTCCGCCACTTCCCTTAGCTTCTTGCCCACTATTTCCGGCCAATAACCGCCATCGTCGCTGAAAAGGCAGGTCTCAGCCCGGGCGGCGTCAGGGTAATGGCAGCGTATGCCCTCAACTATCTCCTGCCTGCGCGGACCGCCCAGCCTCTCGAGCAGCGCGGCGTCTCCCCCGTCCAGGCTCCATCTGGGGCAGCGTATGGTGAGCGTGGTGCTGGACGCGGTGTACGGATACACGTCCGCGGTAATGTTTACGCCTTCTTTGCGGGCGTTCTCTATGCGTGCCCACACTTCCCGCGCCCTGCCGTGCACCCGGTAATTGTCCAGCTTAAGGTGGGATATATGCACGTGCGCGCCTGACATCCTGCCCACAGCCGCAAGTTCGTCTATCGCCTCGTCTATATGCAGCCCTTCGCTGCGCATATGGCAAGTCACGATCCCGCCGAATTCCCCGACCGTTTTTGCCAGAAAACCCAGTTCCCTGGTATCGGCAAAGCAGCCCGGCGCATATTCCAGCCCCAGTGACAGCCCCCAGGCGCCCTGTTCAAGGTCTGAAGCCAGCAGCTGCCGCATCCGTTCCAGCTCTGTTTCCGTTGCGGGACGGTCGTCTTCGCCCACCACGCTCTCCCGCAGGCTGCCGTGGCCCGCCAGCATCGCCTGGTTGACCGCCATACGGCGCCGTTCCCTGTCAAACCTTTCCAGAAACTCCTTGAATGAAGCGCAGCGCCAGCCGTCGTCTTTTCCCGCGTCCTGATACGGGAACGGGCTGGATCCGCAGTTGCCGGAGATCTCCGTGGTGATGCCCTGGAACAGCTTGGAGGCGCCGCTGTCGTCCTTCAGGAACGCGGTGTCCGAATGGGCATGGGCGTCGATAAAGCCGGGCGCCACGACGCAGCCTTCCGCGTCCAGCACTTTGTCCGCCGCGGAGGCGGGCAGGTCCTTTTTAACAGCAGTTATGATGCCGCCCCGTACCTCCACGTCCGCGGGAAAAGCCGGCCTGCCCGTGCCGTCGATTACCGTTCCGCCCCTGATGATCAGTCTGTCCACTTTGCCTGCTCCTTTTGCGTTATGCCGTCATTATACCACATTCCCTGCCCCCGCAGGAAGCCTCCCGGGGCGGCTTGTTTATAAAACACTGCCCCGGTCCGCAAAAAGGACCGGGGCAGTCGGGCTATATATTTATTCCGCCGGGCTGACCAGCGCCGCCATGCCGTAGTACAGGCCGTCGATGCTGTCGGGTATCACCGTAACGGAATAGCTCACTACATCCGTATCCGATTCGCCCTCGCTGCCCGCGCGGGAGACCTTTTCCACCGTGCCGCCCATACTCGTCCTGCCGTCGCCGTAGTTGATCAGTTCTATTGTGACCTTCGTTCTCTTGGCAAAGTACGCCAGATCCGCCTCGGTCACATTCGCCTGCACCCGCAGGAATTCGTCGGGATATATCACAGCTGCCAGGTCGCCCTCGGCCACGGAGGCGCCGCGGGTGAGGGCCATGGAGTACACCACTCCGTCCGCGGGAGCCGTCAGCTTTCCGGGCTGCGCGTCCGCGCCCGCATAAGCGCCGGGCAGCGTTTCAAACAACGCGTCGCCCTTTTTGACTTCGGCGCCGTCTTCCGCGAAAAGCCTTGAGATCACGCCTTCCGCCGTGTACGCCACGGGATCCATGCGCGCGGCTGTGCCCCTGCCTATGCGGGAGTTGTAGGTGTAGCCCGCGTCCCGGTATACGAACACTGCTTCCTTGGCGGTAAAGCTGCCTTCCGTGAGCTGCACCGTGTAATTCGCGCCGGATACGCCGGTCACGCAGCCAACTCCGGTGTGCTTGATGTTGTTTATGGCGCGCACATACACGGTCTCGCCCGGATGGATCAGCTTGTTCTCTTCGCTCTCGTATGCGTACTGGGTGGACGCAGAGATGCTTAGCGGGCTTGAGGCCTCAATGTACGCCACCGCGCCGAAGGTCTCGCAGGCAGCCTCCGCGCTGTCCCCCGCACCGGCGAACAGGTGCACCGTGCCGTCCTGCAGTGCGTACACTTTGGTGCCAGCCAGGAAAGCCAGCTCGTCCCCCTCGTTCACATAGTCTCCCGCGAAGGCGGACACGCTTTCTACCCTGCCGCTGAAACCGGCATTAACCTGTATGGGATTGGTGTTCACCACCGTGCCGCTTATATACACGTCCTGCCCCGCCGCGCACGCCGGCAGCAGGCACATCAGCAGCGCGATGACCGCTCCAAACACTTTTTTCATTATACGAATACCTCCGCCTTATATCTTACGCCGCCCTCAGCGCGTCTATGGGGTTAAGTTTGCTGGCCTTGCGGGCGGGCACCCAGCCGAACACTATGCCCACCGCCGCAGAGAAGCCCACTCCCAGGGCGATCGCACCGCCAGATACCGAGAAGCCCGTCTGCATCACACGGCACAGGGTCATGGAGAGCAGCACGCCCATTATCACGCCGATTATGCCGCCTATCATGCTCAGAAGGAAGGACTCTATAAGGAACTGCAGCTGTATCTGCCAGGGCATGGCGCCCAGCGCCTTTTTGAGGCCTATCTCCACGGTTCGCTCGGTCACCGTGGTGAGCATCATGTTCATTATGCCTATGCCGCCCACTATAAGCGCTATCGAGGCTATGACCGCCAGGAGCGAACTGACCATGGAGAGCATGGTGTTCATGGTGTCCTCTATGCTGCTCATGGCGGTCACGGTAAAACAGTCGTCCTCATAGCTGAACATGGCGTCCATGGCTTCCTCTATCGCCGCCGAAGCGGTCCTGGAATCCGTGCCTTCGCTCAGGTACACGGTAAGCGAGGTCACGTCGCTGGAATTGTTCATCTTGAGCGCCGTGGTGTAGGGGATGATTATGTCCGCGCTGCCGCTCATGACGCCCGTAACGCTGGACTGAGCCGTGTCGGACAGTATGCCTATCACCGTGAAGGGTATGCCATCCACGTACATGGTCTCCCCCACCGGATCCACGCCGAAAAACAGCTCCGTGACCATATCCGGGGTGATCAGGCATACGAAAGTCATGTTTTCCTCGTCCGTGGGATGTACCGGGCGTCCCCTCTTCACCGCGCCGTCCGTGCGGTAAAAGAAGTAGTGGTTTTTGCCCGATACGGACACATTGGTCTTGTACGTGCCGCCCCTGGACACCCGTGAGCGCAGGGACACGTTGGGCGTGACGCCGTCCACCTCGTTAAGCGCCGTAAGCGCGGTCAGGTCCTCCGCGTTCAGGCCGCTTTTAAGGTCGCTGCCCGACACGGATACCGAGAGCGTGCCCGCGCCCATGCTCACGAAGGAACTGGACAGGGTGCCTGAAAAGCTGGACACGGTCGTTATCAGGGCTATGACCGCCGACACGCCGATAAGTATGCCCAGCACGGTCAGGAAAGAACGCAGCTTGTTGCCCAGTATGTTGCTCAGGGACATGACCACGCACTCTTTAAGCATCACCAGCACCGGCTGTCCCTCCTTTCCCTTCCGTGAGCTCGCCGTCGATTATGTGCACCACCCTGCGGGCGAACGCGGCTATGTTCATGTCGTGGCTGATCATAATTATGGTATGCCCCTCTTCATTCAGCTCCCTGAACAGCTGCATTATCTGCCGCCCGGTCTTCTGGTCCAGCGCGCCGGTAGGCTCGTCCGCCAGAAGCAGGGTCGGGCCGGTCACCAGCGCCCGGGCGATGGCCACGCGCTGCTGCTGCCCGCCGGACAGCTGGTTGGGATAGTGGTCCATGCGGTCGCTGAGCCCCACCCTTTCGAGTATGCTCTCCGCCCGTGCCCTGCGCTTTGCCGGGGCGACGCCCGCGTAGATAAGGGGCAGTTCCACATTCTTGCGGGCGGTCAGCCGGGGCAGCAGCTGGGAATTCTGGAATATGAAGCCTATCTTCTTCGAGCGGATGTGCGCCAGTTCGTCCTCTTCCAGCAGGTCGATCTCGTCTCCCTCCAGGGTATAGCTGCCCGAAGAAGCCACGTCCAGGCAGCCGATTATGTTCATCAGCGTGCTTTTGCCGCTGCCGGAAGGCCCCAGAACGGACAGGTACTCGCCCCGCGATATGTCCAGATTCACGTCCCTGAGCACATGCAGCTTCTCATCGCCCATGGGATAGAACTTGTTTATCAGGCGCATCCGAAAAAAAGTCTTTTCCGTCATTATCTGCCACCGCCCGAACTGCCGGGGAAGCTGCCCGACCAGGTGCCGGTGCCGCTGCGCCCGGACTGGCTAGTTCTGGAGTTTCCGCTCTGCCTGGTGCTGCCGCCCATTATGTTGGTCCTTCCGAACAGGGAGGAAAGCAGGCCTCCGGTGCCGGTCTCCTCCGCCTTGACTTCGGCATACACGGTGTCGCCGCTTTTCAGACCCTGTTTTATTTCGACGTAATTGCCGTTGCTCACGCCGGTCTTAACGTATACCGTCTCCAGCGCCCCGTCCTCCGCCAGCATGTACACGAACGCCTGGTTGGTATTGTCGAAGGAAAGCGCGTCCTCCTTCAGTATGACCACGTTCGTGGCCTCGTCCCTGGGTATGTTCACGGTCACCTGCATGCCGGGGTATACGCCGTCTTTCACGTCCACATAGGCGGTGGCGGCGTAGTACGCCACCGACCCGGTGGAGGAAGAGACATAGTTGATGTCCTCTATCACGGAAGTGAACGTGTCCTCCGTGGCGGTGGTGGTCACGCGGCATTCGTCGCCCACCTGCACGTCGGAGATGTCGTACTCGTCCACTCTTATGGACACCTTCATGCGCCCGAAATCCACCAGCTGCAGCAGCGTGTCGCCTTCCTTTACTTCGTCGCCTTCGCTCACGTTCAACTGGTTTATCCTGCCGTCAAAATCCGCGGTCAGTGTCTTGCCGTTGGAAAAGCGCAAAAGCACGTCTCCTTTCTTGACGTCGCCGCCCTTTTCCGCATAGAGCGCGCGCACCGTGCCGTCGGAAGCGGCGGTATAGGCGGTATTGTTTACCGCCTGCAGCGTGCCGCTGAAAGACAGCGAATTTGAGATGGTGCCCGTGGCGGCAGTGTAGGCCTGGTAGTTCACGGTGTACTCGCTTTTCAGCTTCTGTATCACCGCGTAACCCGCGGCGCCCAGCATGGCCAGTATCAGCACGAAGACCAGCAGACGCTTAAACCGCCTGCGCCTGCGCCGGGCCTTTTTCGCTTTTTCCTGCTTTACAGCCAGGGCTTTTGCGGCCTTTATCTCCTGCTTCGTCTTGTCGCGCCTGTCTTCGCTGTCCTGCTTCATGTGCCGTATCTCCTTGATCCAGTACCGGCGCCAAAGGCCCGTACATGGCATTTTTCCGGTTTTATAAGTCGGGTCTGACCGGACGCTTGGGCTTAAGCCCGCCGTTTTCCGGCGGCAGCCGCCCGGGTCTAAAGCAGTATGACGCCGTTTTATCCGGTCCTTCCTGTTCCGCATTTTAGCAGGAATCGCCTCCCCGCGCCATAGTTTTTAAGAATCCTTCAGATTTGTTTGGCTCTTTTAAGCATGTAAACTGCCTGAATTGCCTACAAAACAGGCCTATTTTGCCGTGTTTTGGACGCTGTGTCGGCATTGTGGCCAAAAAACAGTCCCGGCTCCATTCCGGGACCGGGACTTCAAAAGGAATCAGAAATGGCGGGGAAAGTACTTACCCCGCCATACGTGGTTTTAGGTCAACTTAGTCTACGTACTGCCTCTGGTAAGCGGCGTCGGCGACCTCAAGCAGTTTGCTCAGGCCGATCTCTTCCAGCTCAGCCAGGAACGCTTCCTTATCGGACAGATAGGAGTCACGGCCCAGGATGTAGTTGGTGCGCTGCTCGTTCACGAAGCTCTTGACGTTGGCGCGGATCTCGCTGATCTCGTCCAGCTCTTCAGTGGTGAAGTTGAGGTTCGGGCAGTAGGTGCCGTCCAGGGTCGGGGCATGCTGCTGGTAGACACCGGTGATGCCGTTCTGACGGACGCCGCCGCTGTTCTCCCAGTTGATCTCATAGCCGTCTTCATACTTGCTGATGAAGCCGCCATGATAGTCGGACACGCCGGAGAAGGTGGGCATCTGGTCGAACCAGTTCACGTTCTGAGCGGTCAGGAACACGTTGACGATCTCGCCCATGTGGCTGTCTTCGGACACATAAGTGGGCTCATAGCCTTCGATACTGGTAGAGATCTCGGCATTGGGATGCTTGGCCAGGTAATCCTCGGCCTTGATCCAGTTCTCGCCTTCCACGCCGAAACGGCCCAGCATGTAAGCTTCTTCGCAGAACATGCAGTCACCGACACGGGCGGCCAGTTCGGGGTTCTTGCAGTAGCTGGTCACGAACCACAGGGGGCTGGTGGAGGACTGGTTGTAGGAAACGTAGCTCACGCCTTCGGGTCCGGTCAGAGGAGAGGCGGGCCAGAAGCGCAGTCTCGCCTCGACCAGTTCCTCGGTATCGTTGCCGAAGAAGCCCAGGGAGGAATCGAACAGGGCGCCTACCTTGTTGCCTGCGGTGCCGGCCACGGCCTTGATCTCGGGACGGCCGTAGGTGAAGGCTTCGGGAGCCAGCAGCTTCTCGTCAGCCAGCTTCTTCAGGTATTCAATGGCGTCGAACCACTCGTCCTGAGTGTAGGAAGCCTCGACATGGCCGTCCTTTATCAGCCACATGTCGCGGTCGTCCTCAGCCACGAACGCGTTGGTCAGGAACTTCACGGGGTTGGAGCCCCAGGAGGAGGGAGAGCCCAGCAGCGGGATCTCGTCGGTGGGATCGCCGTCGCCGTTGGCGTCGTTGTCGCGGAAGGCGACCAGCACGTCGTACAGCTCGTCGGTGGTGGTGGGCATCTCGAGGCCCAGGTTGTCCAGGTAGGTCTTGTTCATCCAGAGCTTATATTTTGTCTCGTTCTGGGGAGAAGCCTGGATCTTCGGCACCGCATAGATGGAGCCGTCGGAGTTGGTGATGTTGGTGATCAGGTTCCAGGTGGGGAAGCGCTCCACGGCGCTGTCGCACTGAACCATCAGGCCTTCGTCAAAATACTCTTTCAGGTTGACGAACTTGCCCTTGCTGCCGTAGTTGTAAGCCTCAGCCACGGACAGGCCGAAGATGACTACGTCGGGCAGTTCTTCGTTGGTATCCAGGTCGATGATGAGCTTCTGCTTGGGTTCTACTTCGGGCAGGAACTCGAACTGCAGGTCGACGTTGCACTTCTCTTCGACCCACTTGGTGAAGGTGTTGTCGTCCCAGTCGGATACATGCGCGTTGTAAGCCACCAGCACCTTGAGCACATAGGGCTCATCGCCGGTCCAGATGGGGTACTCGCCCGCGGCAGACAGTTCATCGGCCATGGCGGGAGCTGCCAGCCCCAGCACGAACACAAGTGCCAGCACCAGGCAAAGCAGTTTGCTGTGTTTCATTTGCGAAACCTCCTTAGTATTTATTCAACGGGAACGCGTCCCGCTTGAATCAGCCTTTCACGGCGCCTATCATGACGCCCTTTACGAAGTACTTTTTAACGAACGGGTACAATACCAGTATGGGCAGGGTGGATACCACTATGAAGCAGTACTTGAGCAGGTCCTGCAGGGACTGGTTGTAAAGCAGCTCCTGAGCCGAAGACGCCAGCGCCTCGGTATTGAAGGAGTTCTTGATCAGTATCGCCCTCAGTACCATCTGCAGGGGCATCTTATCCTGATCCTTCAGGTACAAAAACGCGGTGAAGTAGTCGTTCCAGTGGCCTACCGCGTAGTACAGCGCCAGCACCGCCATGACCGTGCCGGACAGGGGCAGCACCATGTTGAAAAAGTACTTGAAGTCCGAGCAGCCGTCTATCTTGGCGGCTTCCTCCAGTTCGGAGGGGATGTTGTTTATGAACGTGCGGGCGATGATCATGTTGTACACGCTCATCGCGCCGGGGATGATCATGGAGGTGCGGCTGTTTATCATGCCCAGCCTCCTGACCAGTATGTAGTTGGGTATGGTGCCGCCGCCGAAGAACATGGTGAACATGAACAGTCCCGTTATGAAGCCGTGACCGGGAATGCTCTTTCTGGCCAGAGGATACGCGCAGATCATGGTCATCGACAGGTTCAGCATCGTGCCCACTATGGCGTAAATGAAAGTGTTTCCGTAGGCGGTCCAGATGCCCTTGTAGGTGAACACCGCGTTATAGCCCTTGAACGTGAAGTCTACCGGCCAGAAAGTGACCCAGCCGAAGGCCACGGCGTCCTGGGATGAGAACGAGTTGGCCACGACGTTTACAAGCGGCATTATTATCAGCAGCGTAAACAGGCCCAGCAGCGTATACACTATAGTATAGTACGCCTTGTCGCCCGTCGAGATCCTTATATTGTTGTTTACCGACCGTTTATCGGCAGTCACCGTCTTACTCGTCATGTTCCCGCCTCCTTACCACAGTCCGCTGCCGCTGACCTTGTCGGCGATCTTGTTGACCGTGAGCAGCGCCAGCAGGTTCACGATCGAGTTGAACATGCCTATGGCGGTGGCATAGCTCGTGTTGCTGGGGCCGCTCTCGGCGGTAAGGCCTACTTTGTAAACGTAGGTGGAGATGACTTCGCTGGCCACCAGGTTGGTGTCGTTCTGCATGAGGTACGCCTTGTCGAAGCCGATGGACATTAGCGAACCGCAGCGCAGTATCAGCGTGATGGCGATGGTGGGGATTATGGTGGGCAGGTCTATGTACCAAACGCGCTTGAAGCGGCTGGCGCCGTCGATGGTGGCGGCCTCATGCAGCTCCGGATCCACGCTGGACAGGGCCGCCATGTAGATTATGGAGCCCCAGCCGGTGGACTGCCACACGCCGGACAGTATGTACAGTATGCGGAAATTCGGGCCGCCTATGAACATGTTGGACTCGAAGTTGATCTTGAAATAGGCGAGCACGTTGTTTATCATGCCGGTGTTGATGTCGAGCACACGGTTGATTATACCGACCAGCACGACCGTGGAAATGAAGTGAGGCATGTATGTGATGTTCTCCACGGCGCTTTTGTACTTGCGGGAGAGCACCGAGTTGAGCATCATGGCGAATATGATGGGTATAGGGAACGTGAGCACCATCTGCACCACGGACAGGTACAGGGTGTTGCCCACCACTCTCTCGAACTGGTATGAATGGAAGAACTTGATAAAATTGCTAAGGCCGATCCAGGGAGAACCTATTATGCCTACGGAGAAATCGTATTTTTTGAAGGCGATAATGGTGCCGTACATGGGCTCGTACTTGAACAACAGCAGCCAAGCCAGGGGTATGGACAGAAATACGTACATCTGCCAGTTGTCCCTTATGCGCAGGGAAAGTTTGCGCCGTGGCTTCGGCTTCATCGCGTAAGCGCCCTGCTGCCTCTCCGTCATAAAACTACCTCACCGATCATCCGCCGCGGGGTCGATGCGGGTGCTTTGCCCGCGCCGCCTTCGCCGTGTTTTGTATTCAGATCGCTCAAACTGATATGTGGCCGTTCTTTTCGGCCACAACGCGTATTATATCACATTCGGTTCATAAAGTCTACAACATTGCACAAATATTGTTGCCGATTTTTTGCAATATACCGTCAGTGTTGTTTTTGCGGGAGCCGGAAAAGCGGCGCGGCTTAACGGAACGCCGGCGGAAGCGCCGCCCGCAACTGCCCAAAACGCCTGAAAATCCGCATATCCTGCGCGGTTTCTACTTTTCATTTTGCGAGTTTTGTTGTATACTGATGCGTATATTCGATACGGAGGTGCCGCCATGAACATGGCCGTAGGCAAACTGCGCCACGGGGAAAGAAACCTTATAAGCGACGTGCCCGGGGTGCGGGTGGGCCACTGCACCGTTGACGAAGGCAGCTGCCACACCGGTGTAACCGTGGTGATGCCTCCCCCGAAAAACCCGTTCACCGAAAAACTCACCGCCGCGTCCTGCGTGTTCAACGGCTACGGCAAGACCCTGGGGCTGGTGCAGGTGGACGAACTGGGCACCCTGGAGACGCCCATCGCCCTCACCAACACACTGAACGTGGGCAAGGTGCACGACGCCATGGTCTCGTATATGATCGGCATCTGCCGCGAGGACGGAATTGAGCTCACTTCCGTGAATCCCGTGGTCTGCGAGTGCAACGACAGCCGTTTGAGCGACATCGCCCGGCGGCCCGTGGGCGAAAAGGAAGTATTTGCCGCCATACGCGGCGCCTCTGCCGATTTTGAGCAGGGCGCGGTGGGCGCGGGGCGGGGCACCACCTGCTACGGCATGAAGGGCGGCATAGGCTCCTCCTCCCGGCTCATGGATATCGACGGGCAGACGTTCACTCTGGGTGTGCTGGTGCAGAGCAATTACGGCGCGGCGGAGGACTTTCGTCCGGTGAGCGTGCCTCCCGGGCTGGCGGAATCCGACCGTGGGAGCATAATACTGATACTCGCCACCGACCTTCCCCTCTCCGCCCGGCAGCTCAGGCGGGTGATCAGGCGCACGTCCGTGGGCATGGCGCGCCTGGGCTCCTACATAGGCCACGGCAGCGGGGAGATCTGCGTAGGCTTCACCACCGCCCGGCCCAAAGCCTGCTCGGACAGCTTCCTCACCCAGACGCTGCTCAGGGAAGACAGGATGAACCTCCCCTTCCGCGCCGCCGGGGAATGCGCGGAGGAAGCGATACTCCAGTCCCTGTGGAACGCGGAAGCGGACACGGCACTAAACGGCAAAAGGATCCCCTCCCTGCGGGAATTCCTGAAGGAGAAAAGATAATGAAAGAACTTGGATACTACAACGGCAGGATCGGCGAACTCGGCGAGATGACCGTGCCCATGAACGACCGGGCATGCTGGTTCGGGGACGGCGTGTACGAGGCGGGCATGTGCCGGAACTATCACATTTTCGCCATAGACGAGCATGTGGACCGGCTGTACCGCTCCGCGGGCATGCTGGAGATAAACATCCCCGTCTCCAAGCCCGAACTCAAAAACATACTTGACGGCCTCGTGCATAAGATGGACACGGGCGACCTTATGGTCTACTGCCAGGTCACCCGGGGCGGCGGTCCCAGGCAGCACGCCTTCCCGGACGGCCCCGCCAACCTCTGGATCACGCTGCGTCCCAAGCAGATAAACACCGCCGAGGCGCCCGTGGGCCTGATAACGGACGAGGACACCCGCTTTTTCCACTGCAACATCAAGACTCTGAACCTGATCCCCTCCGTCATGGCCAACGAAAAGGCCAGGCGGGCGGGCTGCTACGAGTGCGTGTTCGTGCGTCCCGGCGGGCAGGTCACGGAGTGCTCCCACAGCAACGTGCATATAATAAAGGACTGCGTGTTCACCACCGCGCCCACCGACAACCTGATCCTGCCTGGGATAGCCCGTGCGCACCTGATACGAGCCTGCGGGCAGCTCGGCATCCCCGTGAGCGAAACGCCCTTCACCAAAGACGACCTGTTCAATGCGGACGAGATCATCACCTCCAGCTCCACCGCCCCCTGCGTAAGGGCGTGCAGCGTGGACGGCAAGCCCGCCGGAATGAAGCGGGAGGACCTGTTCACCGCCCTGAAGAACGCGATATTCGGGGAATACTTTAGCGAAACCGACTGACAGAAAGGACGAGCGCCATGAAGCTGTTTATTTCCGCCGACATAGAAGGCACCACCGGCATCACCCTCTGGGACGAGACCGAAAACGGCCACTCCCGCTACCCCTATTTCCAGCAGCAGATGACCAGAGAAGTGGCAGCTGCCTGCGAAGGCGCCATAGAGGCTGGCTGCGGCGAGATACTGGTCAAGGACGCCCACGACAGCGCCTGCAACCTGATCCCCGCGCTGCTTCCCGAAGACGTGCGCATCTTCCGGGGCTGGGCAAGCGACATGATGAGCATGATGGCGGGGCTTGAAAAGGACTTTGACGGCGTGTTTTTTACCGGCTACCATTCCGGCGCGGGCATGGACACCAACCCCCTGTCCCACACCATGAACACCAAAAACAATTACGTGAAGATAAACGGGCTCATCGCCCCGGAACTCATGATCAACAGCCTGACCGCCGCGTATTTCGGCGTTCCCGTAAGGCTGGTGACCGGTGACAGGGGACTGTGCGAGTGGATGAAAGCCATAAACCCCAATATCGAGACCGTGGCGGTCAGCGAAGGGCGTGGGCGCGGTTCCATATCCATCCACCCCAATAAAGCGCTCAGGCTCATAAAAGAGGCCGCCGTCCGCGCCCTCAAAAATCCCGCGGGCGACTGCATGTTCCCCTTGCCGGAGCATTTCAGGGTCGAGATCTCCTTTAAGGAGCATTTCCGCGCCAGAAACGCTTCCGCCTACCCCGGGGTAAAGCAGACCGGCGCAGCCACAGTCGAATACGAAGCCGACGACTGGATGGACGTGCTGCGCATGTTCGACTTCACGCTGTAAACCAAAAATACAATAAATATGAAAACGGCCCCGAACGGGGCCGTTTGTTTCGTATGACCGGAACTAAGCTTATCAGAAGCACTTTCCCGTATGCTTCTGCGCGCAGGAAGCGAGCTTGTCGCATTTGTAGCAGATCTCGTTGGCGCTGAAGCCGTTTTCCAGCATGGCGGATATGTTCTCGAGCGTGGTCTGCGCGATGTTGCCCAGCGCTTCTCTGGTAAGGAACGCCTGGTGGCTGGTGATGATCACGTTGGGCATGGAGATCAGCCGCGCCAGGGTGTCGTCGGACACTATGTGGCCGGAAAAGTCGTGGAAGAACACGTCCGCTTCCTCTTCGTACACGTCCAGGCACGCCGCGCCCACCTGCCGGCTCTTTATGCCCTCCAGCAGCGCTTCGCTGTCGATCAGGCCGCCGCGGGAGGTGTTTATGAGCACCACGCCCTTTTTCATCATGCCTATCGTCCCGGCGTTGACCATGTGTCTGTTCTCGTCGGTAAGCGGGCAGTGGAAGGAGATTATGTCGCTCTGCTTCCAGATCTCATCCAGCGTGACATACTCTATGCCCGAGTTCGGGGCGGGATACTTGTCGAAGCCTATCACCCGCATGCCGAAGCCCCTGCATATGTCCGCGAACACGCGGCCGATCTTGCCCGTGCCCACGATGCCCACCGTCTTGCCGTGCAGGTCGAAGCCCGTGAGCCCGTTCAGGGAGAAGTTAAAGTCCCTGGTCCTGATATACGCCTTGTGTATGCGGCGGATGGAAGTCAAAAGCAGCGCCATGGCGTGCTCCGCAACAGCGTAAGGCGAATATGCGGGCACCCTCACCACGTGGATCTTTTTATACGCTTTTTCGATCTCCACGTTGTTGTAGCCCGCGCACCTCAGCGCCACCAGTTTTACGCCCATGGCGCTCAAGCGGTCTATGACCTCGCCGTCCACCCGGTCGTTCACGAACACGCACACCGCCTGCGCGCCTTCCGCCAGGCGGCAGGTGTCGGGATTCAGCTGTGTGTCATAATAAGCGATATCGAAGTTTTCCCGTCCGGGGGCGTTCTCGAAAGCTTCCCTGTCGTAGTCCTTTGCGTCAAAAAACGCGATCCTGATCTTTTCCATGTTTTCCTTTCCCATTTACCTTTCCCAGCCTTCCACGTTAAGCTGTCCGTAAGTGTTGTCTCCCCATGCCTTTACGCTGCCGTCCCGCATGAGCGCCACAAGGTGATTAGCCCCGAGTGAAAGCTGCGCCGCGCCCATGTCCTGCTCCACTCCCACGTAGAAGGAGGGACGGTAGAAGTGTGTGAGTATCCTCCCGTCTTCGTCCAGCGCCGCAACGCCCGTGCGTCCGGCCTGTATGTACACGATATCCGTCCAGCCGGGCGCGTCTTCCAGGCCTATCACGGCCCTGCCCTGGGTGGTGACCCCCGCGAACACGCTGTCGAAGCAGCTGATCTGGCGGTATACTGCCGTCTGGGCTGTCTGGGTCACGCCCCTGTGGGTGGACACCACCTGTCCGCCCGCGCCCGACGCCGTCACGGAGTAGCCTCCGCCCGCGATCAGGCTCATGCCGGTGAATTTGCCGCTGGAAGAGGCGTTTTTGCCCGCGATCAGCACCGTGCCGTCCTCCGTGATGCCTATGGTGTTATAGGCGGCGCAGGCGATCTTCACCACGTTTTTCCAGTCGTCCACCTTTAACTGACCCACGGAATTGTCGCCCACAGCCACCACGGTGCCGTCCTTTCGGAGTCCCGCGGAGTGGTAGTAGCCAGCCGCCACCATCACTATGTCCGTCCAGCTGCCGGTGTCCGTCTGTCCCTTGGAATCGTCTCCGCATGAAAGCACCGTGCCGTCCATCCGGACCATAAGGCTGTGCCGCAGACCTGCCGCCACATAGCCCAGGTCTTCCGCTCCGTCGGACAGCTCCTGCCTGACCTGCTTTAAGTGGATTATGTTTTCCCTTGTCAGTTCCCCGTCCGCCTGTAGGTAGCTTTTGCTCACGAACGCCAGGCCCCGGTCTATGTAGTCCTCCGATGAGGTTATGCCCGCCAGCATCTCAAGCGCGGCCTTTTTGTCCCCGCTCTCATACTCGTTCACCGCGTTTATCACCATGCACAGGGTATATCTGTCGGGGCAGTCGCGGTAGGCTCCCAGGCGGGAGAACTCGCTGGCGGCGTGGATAAAGCCGCCGCTTTCCATCTCCTCCACCGCCAGGAAGTAGTCCGCCTCGGTGATGACCGCCTCCGCGCCCTCGGCGCTTATGTCCTCTGCCAGCGCTTTGGCTTCCCGGTATCTTTCGTCGGCAAGCAGCCGTTGGGCCGCCTTTAAGCGGCTTTCGTCCGCCGCCGTTTCGCTCGCGCCCAGCTCCTGGGCTTTGTCGATCACCTTGAGCGCCTCGTCGGTCATGCCCCGGGCGGTCATGCGGTCGGCGCGGTACAGGTATATGGCGGGGCGCATCACCATGTACACGCACATCAGCGCGAACACGGCGGTCGCCAGCACTATCGCCCCGGTCATCAGCCCCCGGGCCTGTTTTTTGGCCTTCAGACGGCGCAGCTTCGTTTTTTTGTCGCTTTTGGTCGCCATAGCCGCCCCCTAATAGCCCAGATACTTGCGCATCCAGTAGGTCACGTTGCTCTTGCGGGTGTCGTTGGCGGTGGAGCAGACCACGTACACGTCGCTGATGTTGTAGCGCTTTATGTTGTCCTTTACGTAGCCGCCCGCCGCCTTGTGGTCGTAGGCGCCGTTTCGGAAGTCCACCATGTTCACCTCGTCGTAGTAGGCGAACAGCCAGGGCGCCAGCGCCTCGCCGAAGCTGTCGGCGATCACCAGGCAGTTCCTTCCCGTGCCCGCGTTGGTGTATATCTTCTTCCAGGGCCAGGTCTTGAGCTTGCCGTTGCAGAACACGCCGTAGTTCTTGTTGCCGTAAGCCATCGGCTCTATCTTTTTGCGGTAGTTGGGGCCGATCATGCACGCCTCGGTGGGATACAGGGGTACCAGAGCGTTGAAGGTGTCGTGATAGCCCTTGTCGGTGGCTTCCGCGGAGACCACCGCCTTGTAGGTGTATTCCTCGTAGGGGATCACGGGCAGGCCCTGGGTCTTGAGCATCTCGGAGGTGACTATGTACGTAGCCTCCGCCGTCCAGTGGTGGTCGGTCTCGTAGAACATGCGGGTTTTGCCCTTCACGTAGGGCTCCAGCAGGTCCCAAGCGGAATACACGTATATCCCCTCCGCCCCGTCAAGCGCCTCGTTAAGCGCCGTCTCCACCGAGGAGCCCCAGCCCACGTACTTGCTGCTGTTCCTGAGCTCCCTGCCCTGGGAGGCCAGGGGCGAGGACACCCAGTGCACCGTGCCGTCCTCGGGCAGGTTCTGGCGGATCAGCTTAAGCGTCTGGGCGAAGGTGTTGATCTTGTCCCTGGGATAGGTATACCTGACCTCCAGCCGCCCCTCCCTGTCCTCGAACCACATGTAGGCGTTGGTCCTGGTGAGCTTTTCGTTTATGTAAGTGCCCGCCTTCTCTTCCTCGCCGCCGTCGTCGTCCTCGGGCAGCCCCGTCTCTTCGGGCAGGGGTTCGTCAGTGAAATCGCTCCCCCAGTCCCCGGCATCTTCTTCCGGCAGCGTCTCGTCCGGCAGGGCAGCCCCGTCTTCGGGCGCCTGTTCCGGGTCTGCCGCGGAAGCCTGCTGCGCCTTCAGGGCGTTGAGCGCCGCTTCCGCTTCCAGTGCCTTTTCCATCTCAGCGGTCTCAAGCGCCATGCGTTCGTCCTCGGAAAGCACGCTCAGCGCTTCGGTGACGCTCTCGGTAAAGTCTATCGCCAGGTCGCGGCCGATAAAGTTGTCGCTCAGAAAATCGTCCAGCCCCGTCTGGAACTCGCCGGACAAGAGCGTATCCCCGTTTGCTTCGGGGAACGCCGTCAGCATGCGCCTTTCCTTTTCGCTGACCGTGGACTGTTTCGGGGAAAACAGCATGAGGAATATCCCACCGAAGCCCAGCATCACCGCCAGGAAACAGCATATGAAGAAATTGAGCTTGCGCTTCATGTTCGCCTCTTAAAACTGGAAATAGATAAAGGGATTCGAGCTTAAGCCCACTATGAACACCAGACTCAGCGCGAGTATCGCGGCGGCTCCCAGGCTCTTTACCGGCTGGGTCAGTGCCTCGGGCAGCTTTTCTTCCGCTTTTCTGAGCAGCGGCGTGAGGGGCAGCGACATTATTAGGAACAGCGCCGGCAGCAGGGAGTACTGCTTTATGATTATCAGGCTCGCGCTGTCCATGACAGGGCCGTTGAGCCCCAGCATCGCCCCTATATGGCTCACAGCCTGTGGCAGCGAGGGATAGTAGAACATCACCCAGCCGATAAGCACCGCCAGGAAAGTGAGCGGGCGGGAGACAGCGGAAGGCAGACGCAGTCTGTCCTTCAAAAGCAGGCCCAGAGTAAGTATGAGCCCGTAGTACAGCCCCCAGGCGATGAACGTCAGGTTCGCCCCGTGCCACATGCCCGTGAGCCCCCACACCATCAGCGTGTTTATCACCGTGCGCTTAAGCCCTTTGCGGTTGCCGCCCAGCGGTATATACACGTATTCCCTGAAAAAACTGCCCAGGGAGATATGCCACCTGCGCCAGAAGTCCCTGACGGACTCGGCCCAGTAAGGGTAGTTGAAGTTTTCCTTGTAGTGGAAGCCGAATATGCGCCCCATGCCGATCGCCATGTCGGAATAGCCGGAAAAGTCGAAGTATATCTGCAGCGCGTATATCAGAGCGAAGTACCAGGCGCCACCGAATGACAGCGCTCCTCCCGGCGCCTGGGGCAGCTTGTCTATTATCTCCGCGCACAGGTTTGCCACCAGCACCTTCTTGCCCAGCCCGACGCAGAAGCGGATGAAGCCCTCCGAAAAGTCCCTGGGGCGGGTGGTGCGCCTGTTTATCTCTTTTGCCACGTCCGAATACTGCACAATGGGCCCCGCGATCAGCTGCGGGAAGCAGCTCACGTACAGAAGCAGCCGCGGGAAATTCTTCTGGGGCGTCTGCCTGCCCCGGTACACGTCTATGGTATATGTCAGCACCTGGAAGGTGTAGAACGAAATGCCGATGGGCAGCTCCAGGGGCTCCATTTCCACCCCGAAAAAGCCCAGGAACGTGTTGGTGAAAAACGCCAGGTACTTGAACACGAACAGCATCCCCAGCGACACGGTTAGTCCCGCCAGGAGCCACAGTTTTCTGGCTCTGCCCCTGAGGGGAGCGAGTTTTATTGCGCAAAAATAATTGACCAGCGTGCTTAACAGCAGACCCAGCAGCCACACGGGACGCCCCCAGGCGTAAAACACCAGGGAAAACGTGAGCAGCACGCCGTTTTTCGCTTTGAGCGACCTGGCCAGGAAATAGCACAGAAGCACCGCCGGCAGGAAGTACAGCAGAAATGTCAGGCTTGAAAAGACCATCTTTGCCCCCGAATCACTCCTAATCTTTTTGATTGTACCACATTTTCGGGCATTTGTAAACTTTTACAGGCTGATGAAGCCGTTTGTGAGCTCCCGTCCGGGCAGGCGGTATTCCCTCTTTGCGCAGCCCAGCCCCCAGGCGTCGGTGGCGCGGCATTCCGCCCTGAAGACCTCTTCGTCCTTAAGCCTCACCGGGTCGCTCACGAACAGTTCCCCCGCCCTGTTTTTAAGCTCCCTTAGCAGTTCTTCGCCGCCCTTTTTCGCGCCCAGCAGGCGTATGTAGGGCAGCTTGTCCGGCACGGGCGGGATATCCAGCCACATTTCGCTTATCTCCCGCAGCACCCGCGCCTTCGTGTAGCGTCTGGACACGCAGGCGTTCACCGTATCTTCCAGCGTCGGGGAACGCTTCGCGGAGTTGACTATGAGCTGCCTTAATCCCTCCCCGTCGCGCGCGGATAAACCCTGCCTTAAAACTGACAGCACGTGCGCCTCCAGCCTTTCGGGGCAGTGCACGCCGTCCGGGATCTCGGAAGCGTACAGTTCCCTCGTCTCTTCCGGCAACATCCCAAGCGCTTCGTCGGCTTTGCCCTCCCGTATCAGCTGCCTTATGGAAGTCGCCGACTTTTCTCCGCCGCCGTGATAGCTCCCCTGCCGTTTTACCGCCAGGGGCATCAGCCCGGCGCCAAGCCGCATCACCGCCTGCAGGTATTCCAGCGCCAGCGCGTCGTTGGGGGAGGTCATAAGCGGGTACAGTTCCGGATAAAGCCGGTTTACCGCCTGCGAACGGGCGGATGGATAACCCATGCCCGCGTCCAGCCCCGTTTTTATCAGACCGGACAGTTCCTCCGTCTCATTTTCCAGTTTTTCCGCCAGGCGCGAAAGCGCGCTTATGTCTCCCGTCTCGCTGCCGAAGGAGATATAGTCCGCGCCCAGCGCCGAAAGGATGCTGACCCCGCCCCTAGCGAACTCCCTGGCGGACCTGGCGGCGTACACTACCGGCAGTTCCACCACCGCGTCAGCCCCCGCCATAAGCGCCGACTTTGCCCGGGCGAATTTGTCGAACATGGCCATTTCGCCCCGCTGGGTCACGTTTCCTCCCAGCACGGCGACTATCCTGTCCGCACCCAGGCGGCGGGTCTGCTCCATATGATAAACATGCCCCCGGTGCAGGGGGTTGTATTCCGCAATAATTCCCGCTATTTTCACATTCATCACCTTGAAATATTATATCAGACTCGTATAGAATAGTAAACAGCAAGCCTTAGGGGGCAGTTTGTTGTGGCTAAGTTATATTTCCGTTACGGCGCGATGGGTTCAAGCAAAAGCGCCAACGCGGTTATGGTGCGTTTCAATTACCTGGAGCGGGGTCAGAAGTGCGTGATGCTCAAGCCCCGCCTGGACGTGAGGGACGGGGAAAAGCTGGTGGCTTCCCGCTGCGGGCTCACCGCGCCCTGCGAATACATCGAAGACATAGACGGCATGGACCTTACCGGCGTGGACTGCGTGATAGTGGACGAAGCGCAGTTTCTGACCAAGGCGCAGGTGGAAAAGCTGGTGCACATCGCCGACGACCTCAATATCCCCGTGATCGCCTACGGTTTAAGGGCGGACTTCAGGGGCGAATTGTTCGAAGGCAGCTACTGGCTGCTGGCCTGGGCGGACAGCATAGAAGAGATCAAGACCGTGTGCTGGTGCGGCAAAAAAGCCACCTTCAACGCACGCCTGTACAACGGCAGAGTGACCAAGACAGGCGAAAAGATAGTGCTGGGCGGCAACGAGAGTTATGTGGCCCTGTGCCGCAGGCACTGGGCAAATGGGCAGACAGGCCCAGAGGATAAAGCATGAACGTAAAAGTGTACTATACTTCTCCCAAAGGCTGCGCCGCGGCCATAGCCAAGGCAATCGCGTCCCAGGCAGGCTGCCAGGCGGAGGCGCTCATGCCCGCATACATGCCCGAAAACGTGCGGCTGATGTTCGTGGGCTGCGAAGGCACGAAACCTGACAAGGCCGTACTGGAATTTCTGGGCAGCCTGAACTCCAACCGTGTCAGGACCGCCGCGCTGTTCGTGTGCAATCCCAAGCGGGACCCCGCGCCCATGGAGCAGATGCGCACAGTGCTGGAAGACCGGGGCATACATGTGCTGGACATAAGCGCCGCCTATCCCGGCAAGGGCTTCCTAAGCGGCAAAAAGCCCGGCCCCGACGACATCCTGGCGGCTGAAGCCTTCGCCCGGGACTGCCTGGGCGCGCTGTAAAACCAATGACTCCCTTTACGCAAGTAAAGGTTGGCATAAATATCATTCAGGAGGAAAATCATGTCTGACCGTATCGTGCTCAATCCCATTTCCTACCACGGCCACGGAGCGATCGAGAATATCGTGCCCGAGATCAACAACCGCGGTTTCAAAAAAGTATTCGTAGCTACCGACCCCGACCTTATCAGGTTCGGCGTAAGCAAAAAAGTCACCGATCTGCTGGACAATGCCGGCATCGCCTACAGCGTATATTCCGACATCAAGCCCAACCCCACCATCGAAAACGTAAAATGCGGCGTGGAAGCGTTCAAAGCCGCCAAAGCGGACTGCATCGTGGCCATCGGCGGCGGCAGCGCGATGGATACCTCAAAGGCCATCGGCATCATCATAAACAACCCCGAGTTCGCCGACGTGCGTTCCCTTGAAGGCGTGGCGCCCACCAAAAACAAGGCCGTGTTCACCATTGCCGTGCCCACCACCGCCGGCACCGCCGCGGAGGTCACCATCAACTACGTCATCACCGACGTCGAGAAAAAGCGCAAGTTCGTGTGCGTCGACGTGAACGACATCCCCGAGATCGCCGTCGTGGATCCCGATATGATGTCCACTATGCCCAAGGGCCTCACCGCCTCCACCGGCATGGACGCCCTCACCCACGCCATCGAAGGCTACATCACCAAGGGCCACTGCGCCATCAGCGACATGTTCCACCTGGAAGCCATCCGCCTTATCAGCCACAGCCTGAGAGCTGCGGTAAACAACGATCCCGACGGCCGCGAAGGCATGGCGCTGGGCCAGTACATCGCGGGCATGGGCTTCTCCAACGTGGGCCTGGGCATCGTGCACTCCATGGCGCACGGGCTTTCCGCCCTGTATGACACTCCCCACGGCGTGGCCTGCGCCATACTGCTGCCCCTGGGTCTGGAGTACAACGCTCCCGCCGCCGGCGCAAGGTACCGCAGGATCGCCGAGGCCATGGGCGTGGACGGTCTGAACTACATGAACGACGACGAAGCCGCCAAAGCCTGCATCGCCGCCGTCAAGCAGCTGAGCAAGGACGTGGGCATCCCCGCCGACCTCAAGGGCATCCTTAAAGACGAAGACGTCAGGTTCCTGAGCGAAAGCGCCTACGCGGACGCCTGCCGCCCCGGCAACCCCCGCGACACTTCCGTCGAAGAGATCGAAGCGCTCTACAGAAGCATGATGTAAAAATCCGATAAACGCAAAGGACGGCGGATAATCTCCGCCGTCCTTTGTCATATTCGGTTTTGCCTGTCCGCGCCCGTGTTTCGCGACGCCTTTACGCTTTCAGCACCGGGTACACCGCCAAGGTCTCCCTTTTCTCAAAGCCCGCCTTCCGGGCCAAAGGCATGCTGCCGGGCGCCTTCATCCACACGTCCATGCTCTCCCGGGAAAGGCCCAGGCTGGCAAAGTACTTGCGTGCATCTTCCATAAGGTAGGAAGCCACTCCCCGGAGTCTCCAGCGGCGGGCGGTCTGGATTATGCCTATCACGCCCGTATCACCGCTGCTCCACACCATGAGCTCCCCGCACAGGTCTTCGGGAGACACCATGAGTATGCGCCTGAAGTCGTCGTATGACGCCAGTTCCTCCAGCCACTTTATATCCTTGTCCGCGCCGAAGCACTCGTTGTAGCGCCTTAGGCAGCGTATCTTCTCCCCGTCGTCCTCCAGCGTGTCCCTGACTATTGTGCAGTTGGGAGGCGCCTGCAGGCTGATTTTTTCGTCCGTGACCTGCCTCGTCATGCGCGCTATGCCGTCCTGGGGCACGAAACCCATGCAGGAGAGTATCTCCAGCGCGGGCCTGTCCTCCGGGGATATCTTGGCGTACACGCGGGTCTTTTCCTGCTGGCGGCCCAGAAGCAGCCGCGCCCGGGTGACCGCCGCGCCGTAGAGCAGGTCCCGGCACTCGTCGTCCGCAACGACGTGGATGGATATCTGTCCCGGGCAATCGGGGAATATACGGTCCAGCCTCTTGAGCTTTACCGTGCTGCGGCCTATCTCACGCCCGTCGTCGTCCAGGGCTATGTATTTGTCCTCGTTCAAACGCCTGATCTTCATGGGATCTGCCTTTCTGTCCGCGGCAAAGCGCCGCCAAACCTGTCAGCACCGACCGTCGATCGCCGAATACCGCCTACCGGGATACTATACCCGGTTGTTGATCACGACGCTGACCGTCTCCCCGTCCAGCTTTCTGACTATCTCCAGCCGGCTGTCGTCCAGCGCCCGCACGCCCGCTTCCCCCGCCTTGAGCACGGGTGAGGAGTTGCGCGTCCGGATGATGCGCCGTATCTCTCCCTGCAGTTCCCGGTCTTCCCTGCCCCAGGGATACGTGCCCCGGCAGTAGGGGTCGTCCGCTCCGGTCATGCCCGCCTCGTCGCCGTAGTACACCGCAGGCATGCCCGGCAGGGCGCAGATGAGCTCGAAAGCCTTTATGTACCTGGCCTTGCCCAGCTCGTATTCGAGGCTGTTAAGCGGTCTCGCGTCCACATCGTCCCGGCTGCCCTCCAGCTTTTCCCTGCCGCTGAGCACCGAGATCGCCCGGGGCTTGTCGTGGCTGCCCAGCAGGTTCATCATGCTGTAAAGCAGCGGCGGCGGCAGCGTGGACATCTGGTGTTTTATGAAGGTCTCCAGTTGGTATGCGTCGCTCTTTTCCAGCATGAAGTCCATGACCGCGGTCCTTAAAGGATAGTTCATGGCGCTGTCCAGAGTGTCTCCCAGCGCGTAACAGCGGCGGCGCCCGTAGGTCATCTTGTTGGTGATGTCCTCCCACACCTCGCCTATCACGCAGCTGTTCGGATTGGCCGCCTTCGCCCTGCGCCGCAAATGGCGGATGAAGTCCGTGGGCAGTTCGTCCGCCACGTCCAGCCGCCAGCCGGACGCTCCGGCTTTTATGTATTTCTGGATTATGCCACGCTCTCCGCAGATATAGTCCAGATATGTGGGTTCCAGTTCGTTCACGTTGGGCAGGGTCTCTATGCCCCACCAGCACTCGTAATCGTCCCTGCCGTTTTTAAAGCTGTACCACTTGGCGTAGGGTCCGCCCGGAAAGGCGGAGTACGCGCCGGGGCTGTCGTAGGTGCCGTAACGGTTGAAGTATTTGCTGTCCGCTCCCGTGTGGCTGAACACGCCGTCCAGTATCACCTGTATGCCCGCGCTTTTCGCGTCCCAGCACAGCGCCTCGAAGTCCGCCTGGGTTCCGAAGGACGGATCTATCCTTTCGTAGTCGCCCGTGTCGTACTTGTGGTTGCTGCGGGCGCGAAAAATGGGGTTAAGGTATATCCCTCCAAACCCCATGTCGCTCAGATAATCCAGCTTCTCCCGTATCCCGTTCAGGCTGCCGCCGAAAAAGTCCACGGCTTCCCTGTCGCCGTTGTCGTCGCACAGGCAGGGCGCCTCGTTCCAGTTTTCGTGCACGAACGCGCCCCTGCCGTGGGGAAGAGTGATCCCGCGGGAACCGATATTAAAGCGGTCGGGGAAGATCTGCATTATCACGCTTTCCCGCATCCAGCGGGGCGTGTCGAAGGCGGGGTCGTACACGGTTATCTGGAATGACTCCGGCTCCGTGTCGCTCAGGCCGTTTTTGCCCAGATAGCGCCTGCCTTCGGGACAGTCGATCACGAAATAGTACCAGACCAGACCCGCTTCCCTGCCCACGCTCACGCTGACGGAGTACATTTCCTCCCATCTGTTGTTAAGGGGCAGCCATTCCTCGTCCGCGCCCCGCCACACCCGAGCGAACACCTGCGAGACCTCGCCCTCTATATGCAGGGTGAGGGTCACGAAGCTGCCCGCGGTCAGCGCGCCTTTGGGTCTGCGGAAAAACTCGGAATACGGGTCGTGGCAGGCATTCGTCACAGTTCTACCTCGTCCAGGTGCCAGATCGACTGGTTGTATTCCTTGATAGTGCGGTCGGAAGCGAAGATGTGGCTGCGCGCCACGTTCACTATGGCCTTCTTTACCCACTCGTCGCGGTTGATATAGTCCTTGCTGATCTGCTCCTGGGTGCGGATGTAGCTCCTTATGTCGCTCAGCACGAAGTAGCTGTCCGCTATGCTGCCGTTGTCGCCGAAGAGCAGGCTGTGGTAAATGTCCCTGAACATACCGGGCTGCTGGGGGCACAGCGTGCCGTCTATCAGCTGGGTGAGCGCCCGGCGCACTTCGGCGTTCGTCTCGAATATGCCGCTGGCGCGGGAGGGAGACTGGTACGCCGCCTCCACCTGTCCGGCGGTCATGCCGAAGATGTAGATGTTGTCCCGGCCCACCGCGTCGCAGATCTCCACGTTGGCTCCGTCCAGAGTGCCTATGGTCACCGCGCCGTTCATCATGAACTTCATGTTTCCGGTGCCGCTGGCTTCCTTGCCGGCGGTGGAAAGCTGCTCGCTCACGTCGGCGGCGGGGATCAGGTCCTCCGCCAGGCTGACCGAGTAGTTTTCGGCGAATATGACGTTTATGTACTTGCCCGCCACGGGGTCGGTGTTAACCAGCCGCGCGATCTCGTTTATGAGCCTGATGATGAGCTTGGCCCGGTAATAGCCGGGGGCAGCCTTGGCGCCGAAAATGTAGGTGCGGGGCTGGATGACCATGCCCGGGTTGTCCTTGAGGCGGTTGTACAGGATGAGTATGCTTAAGGCGTTGAGCAGCTGGCGCTTGTACTCGTGCAGCCGCTTGGCCTGCACGTCGAACAGGTCGTCGGGCCTCAGGGTCATGCCCTGGCTCGCCTGCAGCCGGCCGCTTAAGCGCTCCTTGTTGGCGCGCTTGACCTGGAAGAACTTCTCGCGGAAAGCCGCGTCCTCCTTGAACGCTTCCAGATCGGCCAGGCGCTCGTAATCCTTGCGCCAGGCGTCGCCTATCGCGTCGTCTATAAGGCGGGACAGGCGGTAATTGGCCATCATCAGCCAGCGGCGGTGGGTTATGCCGTTGGTTATGGCGATGAATTTGTCGGGCTGGGTCATGTAGAAGTCGTGGAACACGCCCTTTTTGAGTATGTCGGTGTGGATCTTGCTCACGCCGTTCACGCTGTGAGACATGCTCACGCACAGGTTCGCCATGTTGACGGAACCGTAGCCGATCACCGCCATGCGGCCGATCCTCTCCCACTGGCCCGGGAACACTTCCCACAGACGGGCGCATTCGCGGCGGTTGATCTCCTGCAGGATCATGTATATGCGGGGCAGCAGGCGGGCGACCATCTCTTCGGGCCACTTTTCCAGCGCCTCCGCCATGACGGTGTGGTTGGTATAAGCGAAAGTGCGGCGGGTTATGTCCTCAGCCTCGTCCCAGCTCAAACCGTATTCGTCTATCAGCACCCTCATGAGCTCGGGTATCGCCATGCCGGGGTGCGTGTCGTTCACGTGCAGCGCCACCTTGTCCGGGAAGATGGAAAAGTCCTCGCCGTACACCTTCACGAAGTCCTGCACCGCGTACTGCACCGACGCGCTGGACAGGAAGTACTGCTGCTTCAGGCGCAGTTCCTTGCCCTCGTAGTGGTTGTCCTCGGGATAGAGCACCTTGCTTATTACCTCGGCCAGCTCCTTTTCCTCAATGGCGCGGGTATACTCGCCGCGGTTGAAGGACTGCATGTCCAGCGTCTTGTTGGCTCTCGCGGACCAGCACCTCAGCATGTTCACCATGCAGCTGTCGTAGCCCAGCACGGGCACGTCGTAAGGCACTGCCTGGACGGTGGAGTAATTCATGTGGCGGTAGCGGGTCTTGCCGTTGTCGTCATAGCTCTCCACATAGCCGCTGAAGCGCACCATCTGGGTCTGGTCGGGCCGGCAGATCTCCCACATGGAGCCGTTCTCCAGCCAGTTGTCGGGCATTTCCACCTGGTATCCGTCCACTATCTTCTGGCGGAACAGGCCGTATTCGTACCTTATGGTGCATCCCATGGCGGGCAGCTTAAGGGTGGTCAGGCTGTCCAGGAAGCACGCAGCGAGGCGTCCCAGGCCGCCGTTGCCCAAGCCCGGTTCCGGCTCTTCCTCGAATATGCGGGAAGCGTCCAGCCCCAGTTCGTGCAGGGCGGTCACGTAGGCGTGCTCATTCACCAGCGACACCATGTTGTTGTGCAGCGCGCGTCCCACCAGAAATTCCGCGGACAGGTAGTACAGTTTTTTGCACTTCTGCTTTTTGCGCTCGCCGCGGGAAGCGGTGCGCCTGCGCATGACCTCGTCTTTTACCGTCTGGGCGAGGGCGTCGTATATCTGCACCCGCGTCGCGTCGGTTATGTCGCAGCCGTAGTTGCGTTCAAGTTTTTCGAGTATGGAAGCTTTTATTTCTTCTGAAGTCAGCTTTTTGATGGTCATCTAAGTTCCTCCGGACACAAATGTCGCTTAATTATAGCACTTTAGCCTTCCCGTGGCAATGATTTAAGCCAAAAACAACATTTATATCCTCTCACGCGCCGAAATTTGCGTTTATTTAACTCAGCCTCTCCCTTTTTGTGCTATAATTCGGGCATATTATTGTTTGGAGGTGCAGCATGATCATATGTTCCGATAAACTTAAGCAGATGAACGCCGCCTATCAGTCCAATCCCGCCCTGCGGGCTGCCGCCCTGGCCATGGGCAAACAGAATCTGGACGAAGTGATTTTCGACAACCGCAAGGCCGCCGAAGGAATGTTCATATTCAACCACGAGCTGGAGACGCTGCCCGTCACCAACCAGATGCACTCCGGCCGCTGCTGGCTGTTCGCGGCGCTGAACCTGTTCCGCGAGATCGCCAACAAAAAGCTGAACATGGACCAGTTCGAGCTGTCCCAGAACTTCATCGCCTACTACGACAAGCTGGAAAAGGCCAACTACTTCCTCGACTCGATCATGAAGACCCTGGACCTGTACAAGGACGACCGGCTGGTCAACTATATCGTCTCCACCGGCGTGCAGGACGGCGGCCAGTGGGACATGATGGCGGCCCTGGTGAAGAAGTACGGTTTGGTGCCCAAGAGCGCCTTCCCGGAGACCTATATGTCCTCCAACACCCGCTCAGTAAACCGCGCCGTAAACATAAAGCTCAACCGCGCCGCCGCGATCCTGCGCCGCATGCACAGGGAAGGCAAGAGCGAAGAGGAGCTTAAAAAGGTGTACGCCGACACCCTGACCGACGTGCACGGCATACTGGCCGCCGCCTTCGGCCAGCCCCCGGAGAAGTTCGACTTCGAATACCGCGACAAGGACAAGAACTTCCACAGGATCGAAGGCCTCACTCCCAAAAGCTTCTGGGAGGAGTACATCAACTTCCCCTTCGACGAATACGTTTCCCTGATCAACTCCCCCACCGACGACAAGCCCTACGGCCGCCGCTACACCGTACGCTTCCTGGGCAACGTGGTGGAAGGCGACCCCATCTGCTACCTGAACACCGACATGGACACCATCAAAAAGACGGTGATGCAGGCCATTGACGAGGGCGAGAGCGTATGGTTCGGCTCCGACGTGGGCTGGTTCATGGACAGGTCCACAGGCGCCCTGCTCAACGACATCAACGACTACTCTCCCATTTTCGGCGGCATGGAGTTCAAGTGCTCCAAGGAGGACAAGCTGGACTACCGCATGAGCGCCATGAACCACGCCATGACCATCACCGGCTATCACGAAGTGTACGGCAAGCCCGTGCGCTGGAAGATCCAGAACAGCTGGGGCGACGAAAAGGGAAGCAAGGGCTACTACATGATGAACGACGAGTGGTTCGACGATTACGTGTACCAGGCCGTGGTAAAGAAGAGCAGCCTGCCCGGGGAGCTGCTGGACGCGCTGGACACCGATCCCATCGTGCTGGAGCCCTGGGATCCCATGGGGACTCTGGCAGACTGATTTTAACGGCAGGGGGATCGCACGGAAGCGGTTCCCCTGTTTTTGGCAAAGCAGGTTATATCAAGGCAGGTTTTACTATGGAAAACAATCGCACCGAGCGCTCCGGGCGCGGGTCGGACATACTTTTCATACTGGCGCTGGGGCTGCTGTCTTTTGCGGGGCTTTGCCTGTTTTCGGTGACCACGTCCCCCCTGTTCCCCTATTCCACCGGCTACGATTCCCTGTTTTTCATGACGGTGGGCAAGGGCATGACCAGGGGACTTTTGCCTTACAGGGACTTTTTCGACATGAAAGGCCCGTACATGTTCCTTATCCAGTATCTGGGACAGCTCATCCGGTACGGCAAAACAGGCATTTTCCTGGTCCAGGTAATAAACCTGTGGATAAGCCTGCTTATCGTGAGCGGCGTTTTCTCCGTCTGCGGCATAAAAAGGCGCGGGCTCAGGTTCCTGATGCTCCTGCCCATAGTGGCGGTCTGCTCCTTCACGTTCTGGGGCGGGAACCGGGTGGAGGAATACTCGCTCATCCCGCTTATGGGCTGCCTGTACGTATGTCTGGCGTTTTTTAAGGGACAGCTGCCCCGAAAAGGCAGGGAAGCCCGGTTTTTCCCCCTGGCAGGGCTGCTGTTCGGGGCGAGCGTGGGCTACATGGCGTATCTGAGGGTCACCAATGCGTTCCCGGTGTGCGCGATGGCGCTGGCGGTCGTGGTGTACTTAATACGGGAAAAGCAGGCGGGCAGGATACTGCCCTGCGCGCTGGGATTCATCGGCGGGCTGCTCGTCACCATGGTCCCGCCCGTCGTATATTACTGGGCCAAAGGCCTTATAAACGAGTTTTACCGGGCCGTGGTGGTGCTGGGCATGAAATACTCGGGCGAACTGAGCCTGACCGACCACATACTCAGCCTGTTCTCTGCCGAATACCCCACCAATTACCTTATGCTGCTTATGATGGGGCTGAGCGTATGCCTGGTGCTGTTCATGGGCCGCGAAGGCTTTTACGAAAAGCTGCTCGCGATGCTGGGCGCCGCCTTTACCCTGGCGGCGATCGCGTCCGGCAACAACTATCCCCACTATTACGCCCTCGCCCTGCCGCTGATCGTGATGGGCGAGATCGGCTTCGTTACGACGCCCGGGATGAAGGCGCGCACGAAAAAGCTGATCTGCGGCGGCCTCGCGCTGATCGTGCTTCTGGCGGGCACGGGCTACGGCGTGACCCACTTAAAGAGCCTTAAAAGGACGGTCTCGTCCTACACGACCCCCGGCAGGGACATCGTCTCCGCGCAGGAGGTGTCGCTCCTGGTCACCGAAGACCGGGATAAACTCTACGTATACGGCTTTTCCCCGGTGTTTTACCTGTATTCCGACCTGTTCCCCTGCATAAGGTACTGCCAGTGGCAGGAACACTATTTCGCCCTCATGCCCGAGATAGTCGAAGAAATGGAGCAGACCTTCCGGGACGATCCCCCCGTGTGGCTGGTGCTGAGACCCAAGCCTCAAAACCTGCCCGGCTTCATCTCCGAAGCCGTCAGCGAAAAATACGAGCTGACGTACCTGGACGGCAGCTGCGTGCTGTATCATCTGGCCGGGGAATAAAATACAATAACAGCGGCGGACGTGTCCTCACGTCCGCCGCGTTTTTATGCCTTATCTGTCAGCTTGAACGGTCCGGCGTTCCAGATCATGTTCCGTTCAGGCTTCCTTCTTAGTCAGTTTTCCGTCCGCTCCGCCGCCTTTACCGCGCCTAAGCAGTGTATCCTCACCACTCGGTCTTCGTCCGTTTCGGAAATGCGCCTGAGCTTTTCGATAAAAGGCTTCACAAATTCCGCCCGGCGCTTTCCCAGCACGCGGAAGATCTCCGGAGCCTCCATCCTAACTTTGCTGTCCGGGTCGTTAAGCAGCTTTTCAAACACCCGCATACTTTCGCCGTATATATCCGGCGTGTTCGCCGCTATGTTTTCCGACGCCCAGATGAAGCTTAATCTTACCTTCGCGTCCCCGTCGGAAGCGAAACGGAACAGCCCTTCCCAGTACGGCTGTATGAGCCGGAAATCCGCCCGTCCGATCCTGCCCAGGGCGTTTAGCGCGCGCTCCCGAAGAAGCGGCTCGGGGCTTTCGAGAAACGCGGCTATCCGGGGCACGGCGTCCTTAACGGACATGGGATGCTTTAGCCCCGTCTCCCCCAGCAGCCACAGCGCCTTGCCCCGTATCTTTACGGACCCGTGCCCGAGCAGTGAGGCGACATACGGCACGCTCCCTTCCCACCTGCTTTCGTCCTTCGTCAGCGCGCCCAGTGCCCTGTAGAGCTCTTTTTCGTCCACCCCGCCGTCTCCGTCCATCCGATCAGCCGGAAGAACGCTTTAAGCTCCTCGGCGTGCCTGCCTTTGCAGATGATGTGGTGGTTGTTTATGGGATCGGTCAGGAAGTAGGAAAAGTCGTCCAGCGCCACCTTTATCTGGGTGCGGCAGAGCATGCCGTCAAAGGGCGTGGGCAGTATCCTGCCTTCCTTCGCGAAATAACGGGACAGGTCGCCCTCGCACTTGAACACGGTGCAGTCGCCCTCGTCAAACGTGCCCTGCACTGCGACGCCTATGCCCGACTCGAAGTGGGTGTTGAGGCAGAATCCGCTAAGCATCCCCGCGGGCACGGTGCAGTGGGCGAACACCGCGCAGCCCGCTTTGGTGTCGAAGCGGCTGGGATTGCACATAAACCCGCTTTCGCCTGTCACGCTGCCGAGTATCGCCATGGACAGAAGCGACGGCATGTCCCCCTCGCAGGCGGCATAGATCCCCATGTCGTTCAGTATCGACAGGCCCAGACAGCCGGTGGAATGCACCGTGTCCAGCAGGTCGAAGCAACGCACGCTCACCCCGCACAGGCCGTACCTGTCTACTATCCGCTTGAGCGCGCCGTAAACATACAGCGCCTTTTCGGTCTCGTTTTTGTCGAACGCCTGATGGCTGAACCGTTCCGTGTATTCGTTGGGCTCGTACTCATGCTTTCCGATCTCGCTAAGCAGCTCGCTCATGGGTATGCTGACGAAGCCCAGCCCCAGCTTTTCCTTGACCCGGTCCGCAGAGAAATCGCTGGCGATGAGCCAGTCGGAAGGCGCGCCTATGCAGCCCAGCTTTTTCCCCTTCAGCGCGGCCAGGGCGCGGTGGGCGTTCCTGAGCGCGCGTATCTGTATGGCGATCTCGTCCACGTCCCAGTGGAGTATCTTTCCGCTGCCCCCGTGCTTTTTGAGGTAGCTGAGTATCTCCATGGACGCGGCCAGGGAGTTGCTTTCGCCGCTGGTGAGTATGTAGCAGTGTTTCGCCTTGAGCCGCTCGAATATCTCCAGGAAATACCCCTCGCTGCCGCCGGACGCCACGTACAGAAGCGCGAATTCGCTGCCAAGATATTCCTCCAGTCCGACCCTGCGCATGTCTTCATTGAGCGCCTGGCTCACCGCGGAAATATACCTGTCCATCCGTTCGTCCGTCACCTGTGAAAGGGGGCTGCGTATCTGATAAAAATCCATGTTTTTCCTCGCTTTCGTATAATCGCCGCGGCGGCGCCGCCGCTTTGGCAGACCCGGCATAAGCGCCTGAAAAGCGGATGTCATCGCAGACGCGCGCGTCGGCGGCTTGCTGCCCGGGCTTTTCGTTCCGGCAGATATTATATCACATTTTCTCCGCGCCTGTCAGCATTCCCGCTTTTTTATCGCCTGGGGCAAAACAAACGGCGGACGGAGCCGTGCCCCGTCCGCCGGAAAACATTCCGCCGTTAACCGTTTCTCTTTTCGCGCGAACGGCAGTCCTCCTCCATGGTCTTTTTCCATTCCGTGCGCAGGCACTTTTTGGCCCGCACCGCGGACACGGCGTAGGAGATGCCCTCGTACTTGAGCGCGTTGCCCATCGGGTCATTCACGAAGCAGGCGGAGCGCTCTTCGGAGATGCCCATGCCGTCGGCGACGCTTTGGGCGTCGATGTTCGCGCCCAGGAACAGGAATTCCCAGCCGTATTTCTCCTTCTGGCGGGTTATCAGCCGTTTGACTTCGCCTGCGGAATACCTGCGGCTGGCGTTCTCCATGCCGTCGGTGGTGATCACGAACACGGTCTTCTCGGGCCGGTCCTCCTCGCGGGCGTACTTGTGCACGTTGCCGATGTGGCGTATGGCGTCGCCCACCGCGTCGTACAGCGCCGTGCAGCCGCCCACGAAATACTGTTTTTCCGTGAGGGGCTCGATCTTTCCGAGCTCCGCCCTGTCGTGTATGACCGTGCTGGCGTCGGAGAACAGCACCGTGGACACCAGCGCGTCCCCCTCTTCCCGCTTCTGCTTCTGTATCATGGCGTTGAAGCCGCCCACGGTGTCCTGCTCCATGCCCGCCATGGATCCGCTTTTGTCCAGTATGAACACCATTTCAGTCAGATTCTTTTTCATAATAAAACTCCCTTCGGTTTGTTCGGTCTTTTTCGTTCCGACAGGTATATGATACCCGATTCCCGAAGGGAGAAGGTCGCCCGGAAAGCGACAAATATCGAATCGTCCCGCGCGAAGCGTGCGTCAGTTCATCCCCGAGCCCAAAAGCGGCAGGTCGAAGCTGAACAGCACCTTGTTGATCTCGAACAGGTCGTAGTCGCGGTTTTTGATAAAGTATTCCACTATTATGTCCGGCTTGCTGGCATGGGAAATGGCGAAACCCGCGCTCCCGAGCAGGCGCTGCGTCTCCTTCAGCGACAGCTTGAGCGCCACCGCGAAGGCGAGCGCCGTAGTCTTGGCGGGCTTGTAGCCGGGGCTGGAACGGATCTTGCTGAACAGCTTCCGGTCCACGTTGGCGCGTTTGTAGCACTCCACGTCCGAAATGCCCTTTTCGTCTATCAGGTGCAAAAGCGTCTGGGAAAAGCCGTCTTCCGTCTGCCCGAGCAGCTTCTGCCAGTCCGGCTCGGGCACGCCGTCGGGAAGGCTTTCTGTTTCCTCAAAAGTGTATTCCTCTTCGAGATCCTGCACCGCCTTGGGCGCGCAGTAAAGCTCCCGCCCTTCGGCTTCCGTGTCCGGCAGGGCCTCTTTGGCCGCCTTGCGGCGACTGAAAATCGCGGAGCCTCTTTCCGTCTCCTCGTCCGCAAGCCGCCGCGAACGCGCCTGGCAGTTGGTCTCCAGGTGTTCGCTCACGTACACGTCGTCCACGTACGCCTTTACGTCCCCGAACAGTTTTTTCGAGCATACGAATTCACCCGGACCGAATATCACCAGGTACACCGTCATGTCGTTGTTCCTGAGAAAGCGGAGTATGGTGCCTGCGGCTACGGACAGCGCCTGGGCGGGCGGATAACCGTACGCGCCCGCGGAGATCAGCGGGAACGCCACGCTTTCCAGCCCGTGCTTTTTCGCCAGCTTGAGGGAGTTGAGATAGCACGCCTCCAGGTCCTGTTCCTCGCCTTCGGAGCCTCCCATCCATATTGGTCCCACGGTGTGGATGACGTACCTGGCGGGCAGGTCATAGCCTTGGGTGAGCTTGGCTTCGCCGGTCGCGCAGCCGCCCAGGCTTTTGCATTCCTCCAGCAGTTTCGGCCCCGCCGCCCTGTGGATGGCGCCGTCGACCCCGCCGCCTCCCAGCAGGGAATGGTTCGCGGCGTTGACTATGGCGTCCACCCGCATTTTGGTTATATCGTTCCTTACCAGCGTAAACGGCATATCGTTCACCTATCCTTCTATTATGTACATGCCTGCCATGCCCAGCGCTGCGGCCAGCACTATCAGCAGTATCGGGTGCTTCTTCCTGAGCGACAGAAACAGGGTTATGCCGAAGATCACAGCCGCCAAAAGCAGCTTAAGGTCGAACACCCAGCCCGCCTTGAAGAACACGCTTTTGCCCATGGTCACCACCGCCGCGGCGAGTAATCCCACCACGCCGGGGCGCAGCCCGCTCATGAGCCCCTTTACCGCGCGGTTGGTCTTGAACTTCTCGAAAAAGTGGGCCACGATAAGTATTATGATGAACGAGGGCATCACTACGCCCAGGGTGGCAAATACGCTTCCGAGTATCCCCGCGTGGTGCAAACCCACATAGGTTGCGATGTTGACCGCGAAAGGTCCGGGAGTGGACTCGCTTATGGCCACGAAGCTCACCAGCTCCTCCACCGTCATGAGCCCCCGGGCGGCCACCTCTTCCTGTATCAGGGGCAGCATGGCGTAGCCGCCGCCGAAGGTGAACGCGCCTATCTTGAAGAACATCAGAAACAGATTGATAAGCTCCGTCATTTCTTCGCGCTCCCTTCCATAGCCAGGTAGGAGGACAGCCCTATCGCCGCCGCAAGCAGCAGCGCCCACAGGCTCTTTACGCCCGCCAGCGCCACCAGGCAGAAGGACAGCGCCATGAGGATATACGGCAGCGCCTTATACAGATAGCGTATGAAACTGCCCTCTTTGGTCCTGAGCTGCTTAAGCGTGGGCCTGGGGCACTTTTTGAACATCGAAATAAGCGCCTTGATTATCAGCGCCAGCACTCCCGCGCGTATGCCGAAAAACGCGTATGCCACGGGCTTAAGGCTGCTGAACTTGTCCAGCAGCGCTCCCAGCAGCGCGATAATCAGGAACGAGGGCAGCACCACTCCCAGCGTGGCGCAGGCGCTGCCCAGCACCCCCGCGGTCTTGTAGCCCACGAAGGTGGCGGAGTTGATGGCGATGGGGCCCGGGGTGGATTCGGCGATGGCGATGATGTCCAGCATGTCTTCCTCGCTTATCCAGCCCTTTTTGTCCGCCGCCTCGCTTTTTATAAGCGGCACCATGGCGTATCCGCCGCCGAAGGTGAACGCCCCTATGCGGAAGAACGTCGCGAACAGATCCAGTTTCTTGTTCATATCCCGTTTCCTTTGTATTATAGTGGTCTGATTATATAATATTTTCCCGGTTCTGGCAAGGCTTTGGGCGTTACCGCCCTTGCGTTTTAGATTTGACTGTGTTATAATGTCAAGATGAAAATGCGGGTATGTATGCTTCACCCGCTGCGCTAAGGAGTAATATTATGGGAATGTACAAGGAATATAATCCCGCCGCGATAGAAAAAAAGTGGCAGGCCCACTGGGACGAGACCGGCTGCCTGAACGCAGAGAGCAGCCACGAGAAACCCAAATTCTACCCCCTGATAGAGTTCCCCTATCCCAGCGGACAGGGGCTGCACGTAGGGCATCCCCGTTCCAACACCGCCATGGACATAATCGCCCGCAAGCGCAGGATGGAAGGCTACAACGTGCTGTTCCCCATCGGCTACGACGCCTTCGGTCTGCCCACCGAAAACTACGCGATCAAGAATAAGATCCACCCCGCCGTGGTGACCAAGCAGAACGTTGATCATTTCCGCCAGCAGTTAAAGCGCCTGGGCTTCTCCTTCGACTATTCCAGGGAAGTCAACACCACCGATCCCGCCTATTACAAGTGGACCCAGTGGATCTTCCTCAAGCTCTGGGAAAAGGGCCTGGCGTATAAGACCGAAATGCCCATCAACTGGTGCACCAGCTGCAAGGTGGGCCTGGCCAACGAGGAAGTCGTGGGCGGCGTGTGCGAAAGGTGCGGCGGCGAAGTAATCCGCAAGGTCAAGAGCCAGTGGATGCTGAAGATAACCGCCTATGCCCAGAAGCTGATCGACGGCCTGGACGAAGTGAACTTCATCGAAAAAGTCTCCACCCAGCAGCGCAACTGGATCGGCCGCAGCGAAGGCGCGGAAGTGGACTTCACCCTGACCACTGGCGACAAACTGAGGGTCTACACCACCCGCCCCGACACGCTGTTCGGCGCCACCTACATGGTCATCTCTCCCGAGCATCCGCTGGTGGAAAAGCATAAAGACATAATCACCAATTACGCGGACGTGGCCGCCTACCGCGAAGCCGCCGCCCGCAAGAGCGACTTTGAGCGCACGGAGCTCAACAAGGACAAGACGGGCGTGGAGCTCAAGGGCATCCGCGCGGTCAACCCCCTGACAGGCACCGAGATCCCCGTGTGGATCAGCGACTACGTGCTCATGGGCTACGGCACCGGCGCCATCATGGCCGTGCCCGCCCACGACGAAAGGGACTGGGAGTTCGCCAAGAAGTTCGGCCTGCCCATCATCGAGGTGGTCGCAGGCGGCAGCGTGCAGGAAGCCGCTTACACCGACATCCAGGCGGGCACCATGGTCAACAGCGGGTTCCTGAACGACCTGAGCGTAAAGGAAGCCAAGAAAGCCATTATCGACTACCTGACCGAGAAAGGCCTGGGCGAAAGAAAGGTCAACTTCAAGCTCAGGGACTGGGTGTTCTCCCGCCAGAGGTACTGGGGCGAACCCATCCCCATGGTATCCTGCCCCTGCTGCGGCTGGGTGCCGCTCAAGGAGAGCGACCTGCCCCTCAGGCTGCCCGACGTGGAAAACTATGAGCCCACCGACGACGGCGAGAGCCCCCTGGCCCAGATGACCGACTGGGTGAACACCACCTGCCCCAAGTGCGGCGGCCCCGCCAAACGCGAGACCGACACCATGCCCCAGTGGGCGGGCTCCAGCTGGTACTTCCTGAGGTACATCGATCCCCATAACGACAAGGAATTCGCCTCCATGGACGAGCTCAAGTACTGGCTGCCCGTGGACTGGTACAACGGCGGCATGGAGCACACCACGCTGCACCTGCTGTACAGCCGTTTCTGGCACCGCTTCCTGTACGACATAGGCGCGGTCCCCACCAAGGAACCCTACCTCAAGCGCACCAGCCACGGCATGATCCTGGGCTCCAACGGCGAAAAAATGTCCAAGAGCCGCGGCAACGTGGTCAATCCCGACGAGGTCGTGGACGAACTGGGCGCGGACGCCTTCCGCCTGTACGAGATGTTCATGGGCGCCTTTGACCAGGCGATCCCGTGGCAGACCGACGGCGCCAAAGGCTGCCGCCGCTTCCTGGACAGAGTGTGGAAGCTGCAGACCCTGCTGTCCGACGCCGACGGCATTTCCAAGGACATGGCCTACGACGTGAACCAGACCATCAAGAAGGTCTCCGAGGACTACGAGCAGATGAAGTTCAACACCGCCATCGCCCAGATGATGACGCTGGTGAACAGGATGTACCAGAAAGGCTCCGTCACCAGGACAGAGCTCGCGGTGCTCCTGCAGCTGCTCAACCCCGTGGCGCCCCACATCACCGAGGAAATGAACGAAGAGCTCGCGCTCGGTCAGGAACTGGTGCGCAAGCCCTGGCCCGTGTGCGACGAGAAGGCGCTGGTCAAGGACGAGGTGGAAGTCGCCCTGCAGATCAACGGCAAGGTGCGCGGCCGCATCATGGTGCCCAGCGACCTGACCCGCGATAACGCAGAGGATTACTTTAACGGCAACGAGGAAGTTATCAAGCTCCTGGACGGCAAGCAGCCCAAGAAGCTTATCTACGTGCCCGGCAGGCTGTTCAACATAGTCATCTGATCACTCTACATAAAGGAGCATTCCCGTGGAGCAGCTTACATACTTCAAATCCATAATCCTGGGGCTCATACAGGGTCTGACCGAGTTTCTGCCCGTGTCCTCCTCAGCCCACGTGATGCTGGCGGAAGAGATCTTCGGGCTCAAACTGGAAGCGGGTCTGGCCGGCGCGTTCACCGTGATGCTGCATGTAGGCACGCTGATCGCGGTGGTGGCGTGGTACTTTAAGCACATACTCAAAATGCTCGCCCACCCCATAAAGGGAGAATTAAAGTACCTGATCCTCGCCACCATCCCCACGGTGGTGTTCGTGCTGGCGCTCAAGTATACTGGCTGGGATGACGTGATCGACTCCGTAGCCCGTACGCTCCTGCCCTACGCGTTCCTGTTCACGGCGCTGATACTGCTTCTGGCGGACGGCATAGGCAATGCGCGCAGCATCGCGAAGTCTTCCCACGGTAAGGTCAAAGCGAAAGATGCCATTATAATGGGACTTATGCAGTGCGTGGGCACGTTCACGGGAGTCAGCCGCAGCGGCTCCACCATCGCGGGGGGCCTTGCCGGCGGGCTTAAGCGCAAGAGCGCGGCGGACTTCTCATTCATGATGAGCATACCCGCGATCCTCGGCGCGGCGGTGCTGGAACTCAGGCATGTGCTCAAAAGCGACGCGCTGCAGACTGCCCTGTCCTCCCAGCTGCCCCAGGTGCTGGCGGGCGTGCTGGCCGCGTTCGTAGCGGGACTCGCGGCGATCGGACTCATGCTCCGGGTGATCAAAAAGAGCCGCCTTAAGTGGTTCAGCCTTTACCTTACGCTGCTGGCTGCGCTGCTGATAGTCAACACCTACGTGCACTGGTGGTAAGCCAAAAACGTAAGACGGAAAAAGCATTAACATTTGCGGCCCCGGTCTCAATTAGAGACCGGGGCTGCTGTATATCGGTTTTCCGTCAAAGCGAGACCGGGATGCCTGTCGCCTGTTCGAACCGTTTTGCGTATTCCCGCAGCCTGCCTTTCTCCGGCGGGTCCTGTTTATCGTACGGAGCGGCGCGGCCCAGCCGCCTGGCTTTGTCTATGCCCAGCGGATGATACGGCTCCAGGTCGACCTTAAGTATACCGGGATTCTCCCTGACCGTGCGCGCTATGGCTTCAAAGTGCTCATCTGTAAAGTTGACCCCCGGAATTATCGGGCAGCGCAGGATCATATTCGCCCCGGCGCGGCTTAAAAACGCCAGGTTCTCCAGTATCAGCGCATTGTCCGAACCGGTATAGCGCCTGTGCGCTTCCCCATCGGCGAGCTTGAAATCGTACAGGAACAGATCAACATAAGGCAGGATGCGTTCCAGTTCCGCGCGCGGACAGGCTCCGCAGGTCTCCAGGCATACATGCAGCCCCGCGGCTTTGGCGCCCCGAGCCAGCTCCAGGGCAAATTCACTTTGCGCCATGGGCTCGCCGCCGGAAAGCGTGATGCCTCCGCCGCTTGAACGGTAAAAATCCGCGTCCCTCAGCGCCTGCGCAAGTATTTCCCCGGCCTCGGCCTCCCTGCCGCACTTTTCCAGCGCGCCCGCCGGGCAGACCCCGGCGCAGGCTCCGCAGGCGTCGCACTCCGCGCGCTCATAAACGTGCCGCGTATCGCTGAACGCATGCAGATGCTTCGGGCACGCTGTGACGCAGGCGCCGCAGCCTATGCACTTTTCGGGGCTGAAAAAGATCTCTGCCCGCGCGCGCTGCGATTCCGGGTTGTGGCACCAGGCGCAGGAAAGCGGGCAGCCCTTGAAAAACACTGTCGTGCGGATGCCGGGACCGTCGTGCACGCAGAAGCGCTGTATGTTGAAGATCCTGCCCTTCATCATTTATGCCTCGTGCGCAGTGCGCAAAAGCACTTCCGCCTGCATCTCGGGGGACAGTTTTACGAAATAATCGCTGTATCCGCCTATGCGCACCACCAGGTCGCGGTAGTTTTCAGGTTCCGCCTGCGCTTTGAGCAGCGTCTCCCGGTCCACCACGTTTATCTGTATCTCGAAGCCCCCGCGGCGCATATATGTCTCTATCAGCGCGGCCACCTTTGCGCACGAATCTGCGGTAAACGTGCTTTTTGAAAACTTCATGTTCAGGGCTACGCCGCCGATAAGCTCTTTGTGCTGCCATTTGGTGCATGAGAGTATGGACGCCGTAGGCCCGTTCTTCTCGCGTCCCTGGCATGGACCGGAGCCGTCGCCCAGCGGGAAGCCCGCGCGGCGTCCGTCGGGCGAGGCGCCCGTCCTGCGCCCGAAGTACTCGTGCATCACCCAGCAGAACACGCTGGGGATCAGGCGCGCGTTTTCGAATACCGGCGTATATTGCCTGCACTGCGCGACTATGTGATCCACCATCATGCCGAACAGGCTGTCCACCCGGTCGATATCGTTGCCGTATTTGTCCACGGCGTTCAGCATTTTCAGCCTCATCGCTTCGAAACCGTCGAAATCGCTTTTCAGCATCTCCCGCAGAGATTCGAAGGTGAGCAGCCGCTTTTCGAATATCAGCGTGCGGATCACTTCCAGCGAATCCACCAGATTCGCCATGCCCACGAACGAAGGCATGATCCAGTTGAAGCGCGCTCCGCCTTGTTCTATGTCGACGCCCTGCTCAAGGCAGTCGTTCACGAAGCACGACAAAAGCGGGTTTATCGTGCGTTCCGCCCGCAGGGCGCGGTACCTGTTCTGCGTTTCGAAGTTTCGGCGGATGGATTCGTCCAGATGCCCGAACAGCGCCTGTATGAGCGAATCGAATGAAGGCCAGTCCCGGTCCAGCAGATCCAGCAGCAGCTGCAGCATATTGGTGTAGGGGCTTGCGACCCACACGTTGCTCGCGGCGATGGGCGTTATCTCCACGCAGGTGCTGTGTATGTAATCGCGGGCGTCTTTTTCCGGCACGCCGTACGCCTTAAGACCCGCGCTGATCGCATCGTCGTTGAATACCGCCGGGTGGGAACGCCCGTGGGAGAGGATCGCGCACGCCTGCTCAAGCAGCTCCCCGGGCATGCCTTCCGTCCAGCACAGGCCTACGGAGGGATACACCAGGCGTATGTCGTCCACCGCCTGCATGCCCATACGGGTGAGTTCGTTGGCCACTATGCGCCCGTCTTTATCTCGCCCGCCCAGCATATAGCCGCTGGACAGTCCGTGAGGCACGCGGTTGTTTATCTGTATCGCCAGACAGTCCATAAGCGTCTGGGCGTCCCGGTCGGAAAGGCGCCCCGCGTCCCGGTCGGCGCGGTAGAAGGGATACAGATAGCGGTCAGGACGCCCCAGCTGAAACTGCTGCATCCCGAAGTAACGGTACGGGTTCATCGAAAGGCAGAACGTGATAAAATGCACGGACTGGACCGCTTCGTAAAAGCTCCCCGCCGGATACCTCGGCACCCGCCTGCATGCTTCCGCGATGCGCTTAAGTTCACTGCGGCGTTTTTCGTCTTCTGCTGCGCGGACCAGCTTTTCGGCGTGGTCGGCGTATCGGTCGGAAAACGCAGCTGCCGCCTTCAGGCACGCGATACATGTTTTATAGAAATCGGTCTTCGCCTCGTCTCCGGCGCAGCCCTTCAGCTTTTGTTCTATCCGCGAAACGACGCCCTCGGTGCCCTCGTTCAGCAGCAGCTCGTAGTCTATCGCCATGTGGGAGTCCTGCCCGAAGCGCACGTCCAGGGGGTCTGCCTGCTGCCGCCGCACCGTCTCCCAGCGCTCGGCAGCCGCGTCCGGGAGCTTTCCAATGGATTTCCCGACGATGAGCTCGCCTTCGTCTATCACAGGCTCGACGGCGTCCAGTCCGCAGGCATACGCGTCCGCGTAACGCGCCCAGACCGTTTCAAGGGCGGCGTTCTGTCCCCAGCGCTCAAAAAACGCCAGATAGAACGCGTCATAACAGATCGCGGGTTCGACTGCCGCCGATCTGAGTTTTTCTATACGCTGTATGTCGTACGCGAACATATGCTATCCTATATCGACTCCGGCGCTGCCTGCCTTCCGGGCCAAAAACTCGTAAGCTTCCTTGTACTTCTCGTTGGTTCTCATGTGCTCCAGCAGTACCGGCGCGTCTTTGGGCAAATATCTGTCTATGATCCCGAGCACACGCTCAAAGTCCAGTCCGCCCTCGCCGGGGGCGCATTCCCTGATCACCGTGGTCAGCTCGGTCGGCGGCATGTATGTGTCCTTGATGTGGGTGCTTTTTATATAAGGCGCCAGCTTCGCGAAACACTCCTCTATGAACGCCTCCGCGCCGAGATACCGCCTGGGGCAGTTGATCATGTTGACGAAATCCATATGCGCGGCGAACTGCGGCCTGTCCACGTCACGTATCAGCTTAAGATACTCATCCGGGCCGTCCGGGACCATCCAGGGCATCGGCTCGATGCAGTAAAACGCGCGTTTCGGCTGCACGCTGTCTATGATGTCGCGGGTTATCAGGACGATCCTGTCATAGGTCTCGCGGGAGTAATTGCTCTTGTCCGCCGCGTCCCAGCCCGCTTCTGAAAAGGTGCCGACTATGTTCACGCAGCATGGCACGTTCCTTTCCTCGGCCAGGCGCAGCTGAGCCTTGGCGTAGGCTATGTTTTCCTGCGCTTTTTGCGCGTCGGGATCCATCAGGTTTTTCCATACGCCGACCTCCGCGATGCTCACGCCGTGTGCCGCCGCGATCCTGCAGTACTCGTCCGTCTCTTCCCGGGGCGTAAAGCAGTTGAAAGGCGCGGCGATCGCCTTAAAGCGCGAGGCGATAAGCATTTCCTCCCATTGCCGTATGCTCTGCCAGGGTCCGACTATCGTTCCGCCAAGCTTCATATCCGCCTGCTCCTTTCCAATGCACCTAATGCGTCGCAAAACCGCGTTTTTCGGCGATCCTGTGAACGCCCGTCCCATCAGATCGGCCCGAACAGCCGTCCCTGGGCCGGCAGTCTTCCGACAGTTCGATCAGAAAAGGCGTTACCGAACGCCCGAATATGGTCCGGTAACACCTTGCCCGAGGCTGCGGGCAAAACGCCCTTAGCCTCCCGTTCCGGTCCTGCGGGATCGTTTCGGGGAGTCTTGCGGTCTCCGCCGCCCGAACTTACCGCCGTAGCCGGTCATTCTTATTTATTATACGGTATCGCGCCTTCAAGCGCGTCTTCGGACAGCTTCGCGTCGCCCTTGTCCGTGCGGGAGATCACGCCGAAGGAAATGAACACGCCCAGCACCGCCATAAGGAATTCCATTCCGGCGTCCTTGGCAAGCTCGAGCCAGTTGGAAAAATCACCCATCTGCTTCCAGGTGAGGCTGACCGCTCTTGACAGGCTTTGATTATAATCGTGCACCAGGGTGTACGCGACCAGTTCCCACTGTATGAGCATAACGCCCGCCACTGCCATGATTATGGATATGACGATGGCGAACTTGTCGCGTTTGCCGCCGAAAAGCTTATAGCCGTAATACGCGCAGATCGGTATAAGGCACATGGCAAGCGCGAACACGCGCTGCAAAAGGATGATAAGCAGAAGGTTTGGAAGGGTGCCCACTATCATGCCCAGGACAGCGCCGATTATGCCGGTGATATAACTGCCGGAAAACTCGCCGTCCTCCAGTTTGGTCTTCGTCTTTTCCGCCTGCATTTTAAGGCAGTCCATATGGGCGAGCGCCATCACTCCGCCGATAGGCGCCGCGGCGTCGCAGCCGCCTTTCCTGCAAACCGGGCACCTGTCCAGGGGCGTGATGCCTTCCCCGCTCAGTATCGCCAGGTATTTTTCAAGCACCTGCGCCTGAGAGCCTTCGCTCGTTTCCTGCTTGTCGACCGAAAGCCTCATGATATAGTCGTTCCAGAGGACCGCGGACTTTGTGGCCTTGCGCAGCTCTTTCAGCTTTTTCATCACCGAGTTCTTCGGCCTGATGCTTGTCTGTATAACGCAGCTCACCGCCTTTTTGGCATCCGTGACCGCAACGGGAAAACCGTTCACTATTCCCGTATACATATTCCCCTTCTGAACCAATCCCAGCTCTTCGGCTACGCCTTCGATAGTCAACCGATCCATTTCCATGCCTCCACGTTTTATTCAAAATAGTATCGTGAGTTATAAACGGTTCATTCGCGCCCGGTGCGCGGACAGACCTTAGGTATTACGTATGTATTATACAAAAAAGAGACCGTGTTTGCAAACGGAAAATCCGCGCGGCGCCGACTACCGTGTTCATGCCGTTTATACCGCCGCAAAGGCGCTTCGCGCGGGGCGCCGCCTGCGGATTCAAATGGTAATATCCCTGCAAAAAGAAAGAGGCCGTTTTCGGCCCCTTTCTTTTTGTCCCGCGGGTTTTTATTTCTCGTTCAGCCAGCGTTCGCGCATCGTATACGCCGCTGCCTTGGGCTGGCGCTGGCGCGTGAACAGGCCCTTTTTGTTCCCGTTAACGCGCATTATGCCCTGACCCGTCTGGAAGTCCGTGAAATGCCAGGCCAGTTCGCCCTGGATGCACGGATAGCAGTCAAACACCCTGAAGTACATTTCCATGTACTCCTGCTGGTATTCCTGGCTCCACATCACGCCGGGCAGTTTATGCAGGCTGTCCAGCGTATCCGCGCCAAACTCGGTGAACACTATCGGCCTGTCCAGCCCGAGCGCCTGCCAGGCGTCCATTTCGGCGCGCAGCATTCCTTCTGCCTGCTCCATTTCGCCGCCGCTTACGTACCAGCCGTAATAGCGGTTCAGGCAGACGAAATCCATCATCTTGTACACCCTGCAGGCGTCCGGCGACGAGGACTTTTCCAGCACGCCGGTGACCGGCCGTTTCTGCGGGTCCAGCCTGCGGGCGGCCTCGAACAAGGGCGCAAAATACTTTTCCGCGGCCTCTGTGGTCGTCTCGGCTTCGTTGAATATGCTCCAGGCGATCACGGAAGGATGGTTCTTGTCCCGGGCGATGACCTCTTCTATGGCGGCCAGATGGTTCTTGCCCAGTTCGTCCAAATCGGGACACGCGGCAAAAAAGCCCTTTGCTTCCCCTCTGCCCGCGGTAAGGAAGTTGGCGATGGAGCGCATCATGCCCACGGCGGGCACTTCATCTATTATCAGGAAGCCCTCTTCGTCCGCCATGCGGTACCACTCATCCGCATACGGATAATGGCTGGTGCGGAAGCAGTTGGCTCCCATCCACTTGAGGCACTCAAAATCCCGCTTTGCCACGGCGTAACTGAAGCCGCGCCCGAGGATGTCGGAATCCTCATGCTTGCCGAAGCCCTTAAGGTAGACCTTCTCCCCGTTTATCAGGATGCTTTCGCCCCTGATCTCCACCGTGCGTATGCCCGCTTTCGCGGTATACCTATCTATCGCCTGCCCGTTCCGCTTAAGCTCGATGACTGCGTCGTACAGATACGCGTTCCCGACCTTCCACAAATGCGCCGAGGGGATGAACAGCGTGCCTTCCTTCCCCTCTGCCCGCGCCGCGGTATTGCCCTGCGCGTCGATAAACGCAATGCTGACTTCTCCTTCCCCGTCGGTCTCGACCGAATAGTCCGCATAGGCGTCCCCGCCTTCCAGGCGGTATCGGATCGAGTAATCCCTTATCGCCTGTTTCGGCTGCTCTATCAGGTACACGCTCCTGTGGATGCCGGAATAGTTGAAGAAATCGAAATAGCCCATCGCGCGTTTTGAACCGTCGCTGCGCCTGACAGTTGTGCCGCAGGGTATGTTGGTCTCGCTCAGCTCGTTGTTCACCTTGACGGTCAGCCGGTTGGCGCCCGGAACGACAGCGGCGGTTATATCCGCCACCACCGGAAGGAAACCGCCCGTATGGAACGCGCACTCCAAGCCGTTCACGAACACCTTGCACGTGTGGGTGACGCTGCCGAAGCGGATAAAATACTTCCTGTCAGGGGAGACCTCGCGCACGCAGAACCCGGTCTCATACCAGAAGTCGCCGCAGTAATCCCGGCTGCGCGCGTCGGTAAACACGTCGGCGAAACTGGCAGGCACCGGCATGGATATCGACTCCGGCAGCCCGTTTCGGGCCCACAGCCCGGCTTCGCCCGCATTTTCGGGGTCAAACTCAAAACGCCACAGACCGTCCAGCAGTTCGGCGTGTCTGAGTTCGTTGTTTACCGGAAACAGTTCGGAGTAAGCATTCATCGTCTGTTCTCCTTTGATCTCTTTTATGCTGCAGTCGGGAAACGTATTGGCGGCATGTCAGAACGACATGACCGGCGGCTTGAAGCGCACGGTGACGACGTACTGTTTTTCGCCCTGAGTCCATGCGCCGTAGGTGGTCGCAGCCACCGTGCCGTCCTTAAGCACCAGTACGCCCGGATACGCGCAGTCGCAGCCGTCGTAATTCTTCATCAGGCGCACGCGGTACTCCCCTTCGCGCCCGTTCACGATGTCGTCATAGGTGCCAACCCAGCCGCACCAGTCGCCGCGGGTGGGCGACTCCCGGCACATATCCCTGAAAGACACGAACAGGCGCCCGTCCTTAAGATAGCGTATCGTGTGCCGGTCGCCGGTCAGCGCGCCGGGCAGCTCCTTAGGTTCGCTCCAGCTTTCGCCGTTGTCATCCGAGAAGCACACGAAGGCGTTGTATCTGCGCGAATTCTCCCTCAGCAGCATTGCCAGCTGCCTGCCGTCGGGAGAACGCACCACGCCCGGTTCACACAGGTGCGCGCTTTCGTGCGTGCACACGGGCCTGAGTTCGCCCCATGTGAGCCCGCCGTCCCGGCTGCGCACGCAGTAAACGGTGAAATGTCCGCGCCTCTCGGCGGAACCTTCAAAATCCGCCGTGGTCGTAAAACGCTTTTCCCACATCCTGCCCGAAATGTCCGCCGCCCGGGCGGAAGAATTCCATACGCTGTACGGCACCCGTCCGCCCCTGCCGTCGGAAGTGGAATACACTATGCGGGAGGCGACGCCAGCGCCCTCCCCCGCCACATAGACGTCGATAAAGTCTGTCCCGTCGGGTTTTATGAAGCGTCCGTCATCGTGGAAAAACGCCAGATACTCGCCTTTGCCCACTTCGGTCACGTCGCCCATGGCCACGATCCCGCCAAAATCGCCGATGGGTTCCAGTTCGCTCCAGCTTTCTCCCTCGTCCTCCGAATGCGCCATGCGTATGGGGTACATACCGGAAAACATGATGATATGCTTCCTCCCTCCGGCATCCCGGGTGCGGTAGAGCGTGGGCACCTCCAGCGACGTTGCCCATGACGCGGGCACCGGCAGGCGGTCCGTCCATGTTTTGCCGCCGTCAAAGCTCTTTTTCATCATGACCGGACCCCTGCCGTGGCTTTTGGGATAGACCGCGATGATCGTCTGCCCGTCGTCCAGCAGCACGGTAGTGGGATGGCCCAAATACTGCCCTTCTTCCCTGTCGACCACGTATTGGCGGAAAGTGTCGCCCGCCAGGTCTAGCAGGGGTATGGTATAGCCTTTATTCATGGTGTCGGCTCCTTTATCGTCAGATATCTGTTTTGATAAGCGGTTTCCGCGGGAATGCTTTATTCCGAGACTTCTTCAAGGAAGATCCTGCCTGCGAACCCGCCGCGCGCATCGGCTTTCCCGGCGCGTATCCGCTCCAGCTCTTCCGGCGGGCAGCCGCGCGCGACAGCTATGGCGCGGATCACTTCCATCAGGTCCGCCAGCTCCCAAGCGTGCGGTCTTTATGGAATTCGGCCAGTTCTTCGTCCAGTTTGGCTTCAAGCATCAGAAGATACTCGCCTTCCGGCAGGATACGGGTCGCGCAGGTCCTGCCCGACGCCTCTATGATCTCAGGTATACGGTCGCGCACCAGCTTGTTGTACACAATGCCCATCAGTCATCCTCCGCGAAGTATTCAGTACATATCTTTCGCTGCCGTCCCGGGTATCTCTTCCGCCCGAAACCATTATACCCGAAAACCTGCCTGCGTTCAAGCTCGCAGCGGTTTTCGATCGCGTCCTTCATGCGCAATCGCCGCCCGATCCGCCCGGGCGCGGAGCCGCGCCGCTTTCCTGAATGGAACAATCCGCCCCCGAAAAACGTCAGTTACATAAAGCGGAAAACGCTTAGCTTACAGGAGATGATCAAAATGAACTTCAAAAGACTTACAGTGCTGCTGGCGGCGCTCATCCTGCTGTGTCTGACCGCGCAGGCGGAAGAAGCCCCGGAGCGCATCCCGCAGGAGACGCTGATACCCGAAAACATCGTGATCCCTCTCGACCTTGACGGCGACGGTCTGGAAGAAAAAGTGTCGTGGAAAGAGATCTGGGCGGACGAGTACACCCAAAAATGCGTTGTGACCGTCGTCACAAACGAAAACGACATACTCACCTATACTCCCGAATTCGACTATACCGTGGGCGTGTACGCCGCGGACCTGGACGGCGACAGCCGCACGGAGTTCCTTATCAGCGGCGACGAGGCTTCAAGCGACTATATCACCATCTGCCTGCACCTGTTTAACGGCAGGCTGGAGCCCGCCTTGTTCGCAGACTGCTCGCGCGCGAATTACAACCGCGGCTACGACAAGTGGGGCTACGGCATGGTCACCGCCATCGACGGCAACCGCCTGACGCTTTCGGGCAGCCAGGACATACTCGGCACATGGATCGGTGAAAGGACGTTCACCCTGGCAGACACCGGGATCTTCGAATTTGCCGACGACGGCAGGTGGGTAAGAGATCCGTCCGAGCCGTCAGGCGACATGTGGGAATACGGGAGCCTGACCGCGGCGCAACCGCTTTCCTGCACGATGCCGCACGGCGCCGAAGCGACCCTTCCCGCGGGCACGAAGCTTATGATAATCGCTTCTGACAAACAGACCGCCGAATTCATAACCGACAAGAGCATGCGGGGAACGCTCAGCATCTGCCCGGACGATGCAAGGGGCTGGGGATTCTATGTGGATAACAAGCCCGAGGAAGAAGTGTTCGTAAGTATCCCGTATTACGACTGACGTGGGCCTCCGCACGGTCAAACGACGGGCGGCAATCGTCATAATACAGAAAAAGGGCCTGAAGCAAACGCTTCAGGCTCTTTGTTTATTCGGTCGGTCCCGTGATCCGCGGTCTCCGGGCGCTATTTCAGCACGTCGTACAGCGCGCGCAGCAGGGTGCCGGTGTCGTCGCACTTGTGCTCCCAGTAGAACACGCCCGCGTAATAGTTGTCGAGCACGTACTGCGCTTTCAGGCGCATCGATTCCGGATCGTCGTAGGAAATGAACGTGCTGCCGTTAAACAGCCACGGCGCCTTGGCTTCGTCGTCCCAGTAACGCACATAGCCGTTCTTGTTGATATACTCTTTTGCGAGCTTTGAATAATCCGGACCGTATCCGACCGGCTTGCGGCAGATCTGGAAAAGGCCGTGGTTCCTGTCCTGGAGGTCTTCGGCCTTCCTCGAATACATGGCTGCGCCGAGCAGGAGCTTGTCTTTCGGAACTCCGTAGGCATGGAAAAGGCGCAGCGCCTGATCGCAGCTGTTTCTGAAATAGTCCCCGGTCGAGGAATACAGCGCGGTGTGATGCCCCGCCAGCGCGTGGAACCCGCACTTCAGGTCGTAGGTCATCAGGTTGATGTAATCCAAGTATTTGGAGAGCTTATCCAGCTCAGTGCACTCGGCGTAATACAGGTCGGCGCCCGCCGCGATAGTAAGCAGATGATGTTCGCCGGTCGCGTCCAGATGTTCCCTTAGCGTCTTTATCAGCTCGGTAAAACGGTACTTGTCCTCGGGGCAGGTGTCCTGCCCGTTGGAAGGCACGCAGGGATATTCCCAGTCCAGGTCGATGCCGTCGTACGGGGTCGTGGTGACGATCCTGACGGCTTCCTCGCCCATCCTGTGCATGTAATCCTTGTTGGCACAGACCGACGTGAAGGAGTTGGACTGCGTCTGCACCAGGGAGAGCACGAATTTCAGATCCGGATTCCAGCTTTTGTATTTTTCGATATCGTCCCCCGCCAGAGTCTTTTCACGTATGGTCCCGTCCGGCTCAAGCTTGCCAAACGCTACGTTGACGTGGGTCAGCATGTTTGCGTCTTCCCGGGTGAGGCTTCCGCTGCCCAGATACGCGATCAGTTTCTTTTTCATCATCAAACCGCCTTTCCGAATTTGTTTTTCATAAAATAACACAAACCGGCCGCTTTGTCAAACCTCACCGTGCCGCCCGGCGCGCAAATCTGTTGAACGAATATCGCGTCCGCATGCAGGAATTCCGTCCGCGACGTCGAAAAATACTGTGAATCATATGGAGGTGTATCATGGACGAAAGCATTTATACGGGCAGCAAAGTCATCACGCGTTATCCCGATGTGATCCTCAGCAAAAACGACGTGCCTTACGCGTCCGACCTGACTTTCAACGCAGGCATCGTGCGCCAGGGCGACGGATACATAATGCTGTTCAGGAACGATTACGGCTGTACCCAGCCGGAATGGGAAGCCGGCAAGCGCTTTAAAGGCACCAACATCGGCCTGGCAAGAAGCAAAGACGGGCTTAAGTGGCAGGTGGAAAAAGAGCCCGTGTTCGAGCTGAGCAAACTGGGCGATCCCGAATTCATACGCTGTTACGACCCGCGCATCACCGTGCTGAGCGACAGGTACGTGGTCTCGTTTGCCATAGATACGCGTCACGGCGTATGCGGCGGTTTTTACGAGACGCGCGACTTTAAGGATTACAAGCTCCTGTCGCTTTCCGTCCCGGACAACCGCAACATGGTGCTGTTCCCCGAGAAAATAAACGGCAATTACGTGCGGCTCGAAAGGCCGATGCCCGTGTACTCAAGGAGCGGCGACGGGGATTTCGACATCTGGCTGAGCGAATCGCCGGATCTGGTATACTGGGGCAAGAGCAGGCTCGTGCTCGCGACCGAGGACGTGCCCTACTGCAACGACAAGATCGGTCCCGGCGCCCCGCCGCTCAAGACCGAAAAAGGCTGGCTCGTCATTTTCCACGCCGTGGATATCGACCCCGCCCGCGGCAAAAACGGCTGGGAAGACAGCTGGAAGAAGCGTTACTGCATCGGCATAATGCTGCTCGACCTGAACGACCCGTCCAAGGTCATAGGCATGAGCAAGCGTCCGCTTATGATCCCCGAAGCTCCGTATGAATTAAACGGCGGCTTCCGCGACAACGCGCTGTTCCCCTGCGGCATGGTCAGGGACGACGAAGGAAAGATCCGCATATACTATTCCGCGGGCGACGCGGTGGTCCGCATGGCATACGCCGACGAAAACGACCTGATCGCCTTGTGCTCGGAGGCACGCAATGCTTAAAGCCCGCTATGCCGCAGGCTGCGAAAAAGAGTTTGACGAGCGCCGTATCAAATACGCGTTCCACGACATAGACGGCACGCATTCGCTGATACGCAACTGGCCGCCCGTTATGAGCGCCGTGCTCAACGACGTGATCGAGCGCGGGCTCGCCCCGGATTTCGACAGCGACGAAAACACCCGGCGGCTTATCGGACAGTGCGGTACGCGCCCTCTGGAAGAGACCGACCGTTTCTGCGTGGAAAGCGCCGGCATGAGCGCGCTCACGCAGATGGAGTGGGCCATAAGGCGCGCTGTCGAAGAAGGCAGGGTCGCCGTAGCCTGCGACAGAAACGACAATTCGCTCATCATCCGGCGCATCTGGCAGGGCGAGGAGCGTTTTGACGACATACCCGAAACGCCGGAAATGCTGGACATGCTGAGCGTTTATACGCCCCGCCTGTTCAAGCTCTACGAAAGGGTCCTGAACGGGTTTTGCCGGGACAAAAACCTGGCTGTCGCCAAACAGGCGCCCGAGCGTTTCCGCGTAAAAGGCTCGATGGAGTTCATCTCCACGCTTTACCGGGCGGGCGTTAAAAACTATTTCGTGACGGGCGCGGTCGTGCAAAAGGGCATGGGCATGTTCGAAGAGGTGGAGTGCCTCGGATACCCTATCGGCAAAGGGCAGCTGATAGAAGACATCATCGGCTCGACCTGGGACAAAAAGCTGCCCAAAGACGAGATCATGCTGGAGCTTGCCCGGGCGCTCGGCGCGCGCGGCGAAGAGATCCTCGTGACAGGCGACGGCAGAAGCGAGATCAGCGCGGGCGTGAGCATGGGCGCTTTGACGCTCAGCCGCCTGAACCCCGACGCCGCCCGCCAAAGGCAGCTCCACAGGCAGCTGGGCACCCACATGATAGTGACCGACTTTTTCGATCCTCTGATCGGGAAGGTGTTCATCTGACGGCGCAGCCGGGCGCACGGAACGGATCATCCGCGGATGAACGCGCAAGGCAAAGGCAGACATATGGAAAACAGCCCCGGTGTCTGCCTTTTCTTTATGATATGCTGCGCGTTCCCGAGCCCGCGGGTTCGATCGCGAAACTCACTTAAAGCCGGGTCGTGACTTAACATGACTGCCGGCAGACTGACAGACCGGGATCTGGGGGCATGATAAAATGATCGTCGAAATAACCGATCCAAACGAAAAACAGGCCATTGCGAGATCCGTATTGGAAGATCTTACCGATTGGTTCGGAATAGAAGAGAGCCGGGAGGCATATATTTCCGGCAGTGCCGGCTGGACGTTTTTGGCAGCTCGGGAAGATGATAAGACAACGGGATTTCTGTGCTTAAAGGAAACGGGGAACGCCACCGTCGAGATCGCCGTGATGGGAGTTATGAAAGGTCACCACGGGCACGGCACAAGCCGCCGGCTCGTTGAAAAAGCGATTGAGACCGCGAGAAACGAAGGTTATGAATTCATTCAGGTCAAGACCGTAAAAATGGGAGTGTACGAGGATTACGACAGGACGAACCTGTTTTATATAAGCTTCGGATTTAAGGAACTGGAAGTGTTTCCTCTTTTGTGGGACGAACACAATCCGTGTCAGGTGTATATAATGTCTTTAACGGAAAAAACCGGGCTGTAGTAAACGGTATAATCCCGCCTGAGGAGGAAAGAACATGCAGTATGAAATTACCGCATTGCCAAAAGATAAATGGAAAGGCACCGCCATCCCCCTGGTCACCCGGAGCGACAGTTATTATGACCTTGAGCTTAGCCCGTTAACACGTGAAGGATGCTCTGTCTCCCTTGTCAGGAAACCCGCGGAAAAGGAGATCGTCCATACGCCGGAGGAATATGATTTCCCCGACTCCCTTTATCAGGATCACTGGGAAGGGGCGGAAGCATACGGCATCGTCAGTGAAACCGGCGAAATGATGGCCTGCATCGAAGTCTGTCCCGAGGAGTGGTCGAACAGGCTCATGGTGACGGAGCTCTGGGTGAGCGAAGCGCTTCGCGGGATGGGCATCGGGAAGAAACTGATGGATAATGCAAAAGAGATCGCTCTCCATCAGAAAAGGCGCACCATCATTCTGGAAACGCAGTCATGCAATACGAATGCGATCGGCTTCTATCTGCATCAGGGTTTTGAGCTGATCGGTTTCGATACCTGCTGCTATACAAACGACGATATCGGCCGCAGGGAGGTCAGGATCAACCTGGGATACTTTTTTCACAGAGAAGGGCGCAGAAGATAGCGCAGCTCGGGCCGCGCGTAGAAACGTATGACTAAAAGCACCCCGGCTGATATGCTGCCGGCAGGACCGAAGGATCGGAGATGAGCAATATGACCGAGATCACAACGAGCGTGCAGATCGTGCTCCCGCAGCACTGCAACGGCTATAAGAAGCCCCGCCTTTTCGGCGGTCAGCTGATGGCCTGGATCGACATTATCGGAGCCGTCGCCGCCCGCAGATACACGCAGAAAGCCGTGACCACCGTCTGCGTCGACAATCTGAACTTCCTGAATCCCGCGTATTTAAACGACACGGTGGTGCTCGAAGCGAAGGTGACGTGGACGGGTCATACGTCGCTGGAGGTACGGGTCGACAGTTACGTGGAGCAGCTTGACGGGGTCAGAAAACGCGTGAATCAGGCATATCTGGTGTTCGTCGCTCTGGACGACGACGATAAACCTGCTTTGGTGCCGCCTTTCACGCCCGAAACGGATGAAGAGAAGCTCGAATACGACCGCGCGCTCAGGCGCAGAGAGATACGCATGAAAAGATAGCATGGTCACGCTGTCCATACAGATCGGCAAGGGGTAAACAGATGAGCACGAGATATTTCGGCAAGGCTAAGGAAGCGCACCCGAATCCTTTCATGGGGTTCACGAGTTTTCAGCATTTTTCTGACGAAGCCCTTTACAGCGACGTCGTGGTGCGGCCCGAAAACCACATGTGCGAGACGGAAAACCTGGAATGCTGGCCTATACCGGACGATGTGCCGCAGGACGGCCGCGTGCAGGGTTTCTATCCGGACGCGAAGATAGCGTATTTCCGCGTACTGTGGAAAGAGTTTGAGCCTGTCCGGGGGCAGTATGATTACTCTCTTATACAAAAGCTCGTGGATACCGCAAAGGAAAAAGGGCAGACGATCACCTTCCGCCTGATCGCGCACAGCACGCGCGCGAGCGATGACGTTCCCGACTGGCTGAAACAGCTTATCCCCTGCCCCGAGCGTCCCGCAGGGAAACGCGTCAAGGATTCGCCGACAGATCCCCTGTTTTTGAAGCTGTTCGGCAAAGCGATCGAAAAGCTGGCCCAGCGCTTCGATGACGAGCCTGTCTTCCACACCGTGGACATCTGCCTGCCCGGCGCGTGGGGCGAGGGCCATAAGCTCGAACTGTATTCCGATGAAGATCTGAAGGAACTGATCGACACGTTCCTGTTCTCTTTCAGGCATACGAATCTGGTCGCGCAGATCGGCTTGCCGTGGCTGGTCAATTACGCAAACAGCGTGCGTCCGGTGGGCTGGCGCGGCGACGGCTGCGGCGAACCCAACCACATGCTTAAGCGCTATCCGCAGCTCGCCTCGCAGATCGATGGCGAGATCTGGAAAACAGCGCCCGTATCGTTCGAAGCATACTGGTGGCTCTCCGAGTGGATACGGCAGGGCTGGGATATCGACGCCATCATCGAGCAGACCCTTTCGTGGCATTTGAGCGTGTTTAACGCCAAATCCGTGGAAATACCCTACGAACTCAAGGATAAAGTCGACTACTGGCTGAGCAGGATGGGGTATCACTATTCTCCCGTCAGTTTTGCCTGTCCGGATACGGCGCGCGCCGGAAGCAGGATCGACTGCGAGCTCGTGATCGAAAACACCGGCGTCGCTCCGCTGTATGAGAAGCTTCCTCTCACGCTGCGCCTTGCCGGCGCACAGGCTTTCTCGTTCGATACGGGGATAGCTCCGGTCACATTGCTGCCGGGCACGAGCACGAAGCGCTTTGCCGTATCGTTGCCGGAAGACATGCCGCGCGGCAGCTACAATGTGCTCCTTGGCATACCGGGGATCAGTTTCGCCTCCAACGCGCCCGCTTTCGGCGATTTCCGCGAAGTCGGACGCCTGCAAATCACGGATTAGGGAATGCCTGCCCCCAGGGATGCCCCGGATATAACGAGACATATTTGGCTGACGCAGTTTTCTGCCGGGCTCCACGGCATAAGGTTCCTTTGATCCTTATGCGTATTCCATTGTTCCCGCATTCATGCTATAATAAGCTCATGCCGGCGGAAGGGGGCCGCAGATATGCGCCTTATACACAGGGATTCCGGTCTGCGCGCGCTGTACAATTTGAACGACGATATGGGCAAGGGGCGCTGTACCATGCTCTTCAGCGTCGTGGCGCAGAACGTCATCGCATGGATGACGGGTTCTCTGTTTTACACCAGTTTTCTTTTGCACAACGGTATAAACTTGGTGAACATAGGCATCATCACCGCCATTCCCCTGCTGTCCAACGTCATTGCCGTCTTTTCTCCGTTCATACTCGAAAGCTTCCCCCGCAGGCGTTACCTGCTTTTTGCGGGGCGCATCACTTACTACACGCTAAATCTCCTGTGCATCACCGTCGTGCCCGAGGTGTTCCGCGAGCCCTCCGCCGGGGTCTCGGCTTTCGTCGTTATTCTGTTCACCGCAAACATAGTAAACGCCATGTGCAGCTGCGGTTATACCGTATGGCACCTCAATTTCATACCGGGCGACCTGAGGGCGGGGTATTTCGCAAGTTCCGCCCGCATCGGCAACTTTTTCGGGCTTGGTTTGGGCGTGGTGAGCGCGTTCATCGCGGACAGCTTTACCGGGTCTCCCTACGAATACACGGTAGTAGTGGCTTTTCGCTACATAGCCTACGTCCTGGGCATCACCGAAGCCATACTCCTGGTCCTGCCGAAGGAATTCCCCTATCCCCAGGCCACTAAACCGCGCTTTACGGACATAATCACCAAACCTCTCGGGCAAACCAAATTCCGCATGACTATGGTGATCATGTTTCTGCACTGCATGGGGCAGAACGTAGCCGCCGGCGCTCTGTCCGCCTACCTGCTGGAGCAGGCGCACGTCACCTTTACCTTCGTTCAGATCATAAACTTCATGTATCCCGTGTTCATGACCATATTCGCCCGCTCCTCCACGAACACCATACGGCGTCTGGGCTGGTACAGAGCTTTCGCGCTGTACTTCTTTATTCAGTTTCCCACCACCGTCGCCTATGCCTGCGTGAACGCCTCCAATGTGTGGATACTCCTGCCCGCCGTGCGCCTGATACAGCACTGGATTGGCGCCACGGCCAACGTAGCCGCCCAGAACATACCGTTCATAAACGCTCCCCGCGAAAACCAGAGCAATTACATATCCTTCAATGCCATCACTTCAAACCTGGGAGCTTTCCTGGGCGTGTCTCTCGGCACGGCGTTCATAAAGTACAACCCCCGCCTGGATTGGAACGTGTTCGGCCTGCACTTTTGCAACGTACAGGTGCTCGTGCTCATGTGGGCCGCTTTCCAGATGATCGTCCCCGCCGTCACCATGCTGCTGTTAAAAAGATACGCTCTGGAAGAAGAGCGGCAAGCCTGAAAGCTTATCCGCCCGCTGACCGGGCAGACGACCGCGCATGTACGGTTTATCACTTTGGTTTCAGTTGTTGCGAATAGTTTACAGTTCGGATAATTTCCTCTGAAGCGCGGAACAAACCGGCATACCGGGCGCATCGAATATATAAACCAAACCGAATGGAGAAACGTTTCATGAAAAAGATCCTGTGCGTTATTATCTGCCTGAGCCTCATGCTCGCCGCCCTGCCCGCGTTCGCCGCCGGCGTCAGCCCCGTCATGCAGGTCACCAAATGCAATTCCTATGTTTCCCTGCGCGTAAACCCCAGTACAAGCTCCGCCCGGCTCGTCAAGGTGCATCTTGGCGAACTGGTCACAAACTGCGAAAGCGCCTCAAACGGCTTTGTGAAGTGCACGTTTGACGGGCAGACGGGTTATATACTCGAAAAGTACCTGAAGACCACTTCCGAACCGGCGTATGCCCATGTGCTTCCGAACCAGCAGGTGACCAAGTGCAACTCCTGGGTATCGCTCAGAAAGTACGCCGATACCTCCGCCGCCCGCCTTGCAAAGGTGCCCCTGGGTGCCGAGGTCGTGGGCTGCGTGCTCGAAGGCAGTTTCGTCAAATGCACTTATAACGGTCAGACCGGCTACATACTTGCCAAATACCTTAAAAACGCATCCGACAGCTCTAGCTCCTCGTCCGGAAGCATCACCGGCGAAGCGCGAGTAGTCAACTGCACCACTTACGTCTCTCTGCGCCAATCCCCCGACACGAGCGCGGCGCGTCTTGACAAAGTGCCGCTGGGCGCCTACGTGATCGCCAAGGGCAGCGCGTCGAACGGCTTCATAAAAGTCGAATACAAAGGCCGGACCGGTTACATACTTGGGGCCTATCTTAAGAAGACCAACACCGGCAACGTGGCTCTGGCAGACCAGAGGGTCACAGGCTGCGAAAGCTGGGTATCGCTGAGGGCCACCCCCTCCACCAGCGCTGCCCGGCTGAACAAAGTCCCGCTGGGCGCAAAAGTCACCGACTGCATAAAGAACGGCTCGTTCGTCAGGTGCACTTATAAAGGCCAGACCGGATACATTCTGGCGAAATACCTGAAAAACGCCTGACCCCGTCCGTCAGCAGCCGATCAAAAGAACATAAAGAGGAGCCCCGGCCCGCATGAGCCTGGGCTCCTCTTTTGCTTGACAATCCGGTCGTTCATACCCTATACTTTTGGTCAGAAGCGCAAGCCGCCTTGAGCCCGCCATTAAAAAACTCTTCATATGAACGGAGGATCGATCATGTCAGATTACAGAGACGCCCGCATGAATCCGGATGAGCGCGTACGGGACCTGCTGGACAGGATGACGCTGGAGGAGATGATACTGCAGACAGACCAGTATTCCAGCAGCGATTTTACTGTCCGGGACATGATCGAAGGCGTCAGCCGGACGGTTTCGGTGGATACCGGCAAGCTGGAGCGCGAGTTGGGCGCAAACAGCGCCGGCAGCATCCAGGTGCACCAGATGACTCCTGCCCAGGTCAACGAGCTTCAGCGGTACGCCGTTGAAAAAACGCGGCTGGGCATCCCGTTCTTATTCTGCGAGGAGGCGCTTCACGGGCTGAGCCATCCCGACGCCACATCATTCCCGCAGCAGATCGGCCTGGCAGCGACCTTCGACCCCGCTCTCGGGCGCGCGATGGGGCGCGCCGTGGGGACCGAGACCCGCGCGATGGGCATCCACGAGACCTTCAGCCCGGTGATGGATCTCGTCCGCGATCCGCGTTACGGGCGCACCGAAGAGTCTTACGGCGAGGATACTTACCTGTGCTCCGAATTCGCGCGAGAGACAGTTACAGGGCTTCAGGGCAGGGATCTGTCCGACGCGGATTGCGTCGCCTCGGAACCGAAGCATTACGTCGGATATGGCGCGCCAATTGGCGGACTGAACTGTGCGCCCTGCGCCATGGGCCGGCATGAAGTATATTCGGATGCGCTCCCGGTGTTCGAAGCAGCGGTCGCCCAGGCGGGCGCGGCGAACGTGATGTGTTCCTACAATGCCATCGACGGCATGCCCGTCGCGGCCGATCACGAGCTTCTGACCGACATACTCAGGGATCGGTGGGGCATGCGCGGTTTCGTCCGTTCGGATATGACGGCCGTTGAGCGCCTGTACGACAACCACTTCATGGCCGCGACCCGGAAAGAAGCCATGGCGATGGGGCTTGAAGCGGGCGTCGATCTGCAGCTGTTCGACTTCCCGCACATGGAATGGCAGGAAGGGCTTAAGGAACAGGTGCTTTCAGGACGGCTGGACAGGGAAGTGATCCGCCGCGCGTGCGGACGTGTCCTGAAAATGAAATTCCTGCTCGGACTGTTCGACCACCCTTATGTGGACGAGAGCCGCGCCGGGCGTTTTGTGCATTCGCCCGAACATGTCGATCTCGCGCTCAGGATCGCCCGCGAAAGCGTCACCCTGCTTAAGAACAGGGGCGGTCTGCTTCCGCTCGGCAAAAACATCGGCACCGTCGCCGTGCTGGGACCGTGCGCCGGGCACGCGGTGCTGGGCGACTATACCCCCCCGGGAAAAAGCGGGATATCCGTACTGGAAGGCGTCCGAAAGACGGTCTCTCCTTCCACAAACGTGCTGTACGACCCGGGCTGCAAGATACTCGGCGATGCCGCGCGCCCGTTCCCTTATGGTACGCTCACCGATGAAGAGGGCAAACCGGGGCTGACCGGGCGCTACTACGCCGGGCGGGACTTTGCCGGGAGCCCGGTAATGACGAAAAACGATCCCTCCATCGATTTCAACTGGCTGATGAACGGTTCGCCTATCCCGGAAGAACAGTTCTGCGTCCGCTGGACAGGTCAGCTTACGCCCAGGGAGACTTTTGACGGAATGATCGGGTTCCGCGGGCAGGACAGCGTGCGCCTGTACGTGGACGGCGAGCTTATCGTGGACGCGTGGGGAGAAAACGACTGCGCCGAGCGGCTCAGGGAGTTCCGCTTCGAGGCGGGAAAGCGCCATTCTCTCGTCCTTGAATACATGAACGATCATAAGGGCGCGCGGGTCATTTTCGGATACGACACCGTCAAAGAAGACTTCTCGCGGGCGGTGGAACTCGCCCGCAGGGCGGACGTCGCCATCGTGTGCGTGGGCGACGATCACGACACCTGCGGAGAGAACCTGGACCGCGTCCGGCTCGATCTTCCCGGAAACCAGCCTGAATTCGTGAAGGCGGTGGCGGGCACGGGCACTCCCGTCGTGCTGGTCATGCAGACCGGACGTCCCGTTACGGCGGTATGTGAACAGGAACACATCCCCGCCATACTGGAAGCGTGGTTCCCGGGCGAGCAGGGCGGTATCGCCGTGGCCGAGACGCTGTTCGGCGACAACGAGCCGTCCGGCAGGCTGCCCATATCCTTCCCGCGCTTTGTCGGGCAGATACCCTGCCACTACTGCCGTTTCCCCGGCGGCGCCACACGCTACGTGGAAACGGACTGGCTGCCTCTGTGGCCGTTCGGGTACGGTCTCAGCTATACGCAGTTCAGTTTCGGCGACCTGAAGCTGGCTGACGATGAGATCAGCTCCGGGGAGACGCTTGGCGTGTCGTTTACCGTGACCAACACCGGAAGCCGCGCGGGCGTCGCCGTTCCCCAGCTGTACCTCAGGGATATGGTCAGTTCCGTCGTAAAGTCGAAGATCAAACTGGCGGCGTTCGCGCGGGTGGCGCTGGGACCCGGCGAAACGAAGCGCGTTACGCTTAGTATTCAGCCGCGCGAGATGCGCACGCTGGGGCGCGACTTTGTCTGGCTGATCGAACCTGGCGAATTCCGCGTGTCCCTGGCATACGATTCCGAACATATCGCCGAAACGCGGAGCTTCACGGTGAAGTGACCCGCGCCGCGGACGTCCGAGCCGCATACGCCAAGGCGTGCGGACGGCTGACCGCAGAACTGATGTTTGGAATAAAACAAGTACAGAAAAAGCCCGGCAGTTCGTTTGCCGGGCTTTTGTTCATGACCGTCGGAACGATCGGGACCCCCTTATTTATGCGCTCCCTTCCGCCGGACCGCATGGCATCCTCTCAGCTTTCCTTATCCGCGTTCTTGCGAAACCGCAAAGTCACTGCTCACTGTCTTTCGCGCCTTCGTCTATCCGTTCCAGCCGCAGCAGCCACTTTACGATATGGCCTTTTTTAAGGAAACTGAGCAGCGTCCCATCAACGAACCGGTCGGCGCGGATCGCTCCCAGGATCAGCGCCATTACCGTCCTGCCGTCCATATCCGTCACGTCGGCTTTGCTCATGGCGGCATAGTTCCATTTAAGACCCGCTTCTTCAAGGATCTCGCTGTATGACCTGAGTTCCATAGCCGGATGCGTATCGATAAACCGGTACACGGCCTCCATAAAATCCGTGACCGCCTTGCCGTAGTCGATAAAAGGAAAGCGGATCGGGTGTTCCGGTGAACCGTCGTTTTGGGTATCGACGACCCACTCCCCGAATCCTCCCTCCTTCAGCTTCGGTATAAACGCCGTGAGTGCTTCGAACATATGCGACAGGTCTCCTTCGTGATATTGCGCCTGACCGACCCAAACAGGATACCATCTTTTCCAATCGAATGCAAGCATCTCTTCGGCTCCGGGTCATCGGCGCATCATACCCGGCGACCCACCGGGCGGAGCCGCGTGTTTGGGTATGCAGTCCTGCGGCTTAACACAACTTTTTTCGTGCGGGGACTTGACGGGTCCTAATATGTATGATAAAATATATTTGTATCAAACAGATTGAAGGAATGGACCATGGATTACGATTATCGCGAAGCGATGAAACTTGCCAATCAGCTGTGCTTTCCTCTCTACGCCGCCGCCCGGAACATGACAAACCTGTACACGCCGTGGCTGAAGCCCCTGGGGCTGACCTACACGCAGTACATCGTGTTTCTGGTGCTGTGGGAAAAAGACGGGATATCGGTAAGCGAGATAGGCGAAAAGCTGATGCTCGACAACGGCACGCTGTCTCCGCTGCTGAAAAAGATGGAGCAGGCGGGTCTCGTGGAAAGGCGCCGGTGCCGCAGGGACGACCGCATCGTCGAGATCACGCTGACGGAAGCGGGAAAAGCGCTGCAGGAAAAAGCAAAGGACATCCCCCTGCGCGTGGCAAGCTGCGTCGATCTGCCTAAGGAAAAGGCGCAGACGCTGTACGCTTTGTTATATGAACTGCTGGAAAACCAAAAGCACAACGACAACATGAAAACGGAAGGAGCAGCAAAATGAAAACAGTTTACGACTTCACGGTCAAAGATCGTCAGGGCAGCGACGTCAGTCTTTCGGAGTATAGGGGCAAGGTGCTCCTCATCGTCAACACGGCCACGGGCTGCGGTTTTACCCCGCATTACGAGCCTCTCGAAGCCATGTACAAGGAATTGAAGGACCAGGGATTTGAGATCCTCGACTTCCCCTGCAACCAGTTCGCGGGTCAGGCTCCGGGCAGCGATGATGAGATCCATCAGTTCTGCACGCTGAAATTCGGCACCGAGTTTCCCCAGTTCGCAAAGATCGACGTCAACGGCGAGACCGCAGATCCCCTGTTCGCTTATCTTGCCTCCGAAAAGCCGTTCACGGGCTTCGGAAAGGGGCTTAAGAACGCGGCGCTCAACCAGTTTGCCAAGCTGAACAACAAGAAATACGGCGAAAAGACCCATATCGGCTGGAACTTCACCAAATTCCTGGTCGACCGCGAAGGCAAGGTCATCGCCCGTTTCGAGCCCACCGCGGATATGGCTGAAGTCAAAGCCGCCGTGGCCGCCGCGCTGTAAGCGGTCGGTTCACGGTCTGACCCAGGAGACTTCCGAATGCATACGATCTCACCTGCAAGAAAAGCGATCAGCCTTGCGCTTAAACTGACTGTGATCCTGTGCGCCGTCACGGGCACGGTCATGAGCGCATTGGCAGGCAGAAACGCTTTTATGGGCGGCGGCAGGGTGTTCATGTATTTTACGATCCAGTCCAACATCGCCGCGGCGCTGATCAGCCTGGTGGGCTGCTATCTCCTGATGCGCAAAAAGCCGGTAAAGCAGTGGTGGTACACCGTAAAGCTGGCGGGGACCGTATCCATAACCTTAACCGGCGCGGTGTTCGCCGTGCTGCTCGCGCCCCTGCTCGGCAAGGCAGCCTGGAGCGTTCCGAACACGCTGACGCATTTTGTGGTCCCCGCGGCCGCCGTAGCGGATTTCTTCGTTGCGGTGTCGGGCGCCGGGCTCGGGAAAAGAAGCGTTCCATACGTGATCATCCCTCCGCTTCTGTACGCCGTATACGCCGGGATCTGCTACGTGAAGGGCTGGGAGTTCGCAAAAGGGCAGACGTATCCGTACTTCTTCCTGAATTGGTGCAGCCCCGCCGGAGCCTTCGGTTTTACGGACGGATTCCCCTATATGGGCTGTGTCTGGTGGATCCTCGTCCTGCTGCTGTTCCTGATCATAGTCGGTCTTGCCTATGTGACCGTTGCCAATATGATCGGAAGGCGCCTGAGGAAGGACGCGTGAGGGCGCGCCTTTGTTTGCTCAAAAGGACACGTATCTGTCGAAAGGCGGGACACGGTCATTTAACTTACGATCGTCAGGGCGAAAGCGTGCCGTATGAAAAGCGCAGGCAGGCCGCTGCCCTGCTGAAGAATAAAAGGGAGGCTATACAATGATCTACGATTACACCGTCACTACCGGCAAAGGCGAACAGCTCAGCCTTTCGGATTACAAAGGCAAGGTCATCATGGTAGTCAACACGGCTACCGGCTGCGGCTTCACTCCCCAGTACGCGCCCATCGAGCAGATGTACAGGGATTATCACGACAAGGGTCTTGAGATACTGGACATCCCCTGCAATCAGTTCGGCGGTCAGGCGCCCGGCACGGACGACGAGATCCATGAATTCTGCATCGTGCATTTCAACACCACCTTCCCGCAGATGAAAAAGGCAGACGTGAACGGCGAAAACGAGCTGCCGCTGTACACCTATCTCAAATCCAAAAAGGGCTTTGAGGGTTTCGGCCCGCACCCGTATAAGGAACTGCTGGAAAAGATGTTCGCCCAGGCGGATCCGGATTGGGACAAAAAGCCCGATATCAAGTGGAACTTCACGAAGTTCGTTATCGACCGGGAAGGCAACGTAGCCGCCCGTTTCGAGCCCACCGCCGACATGGCGGAAGTGGAAGCGTGCGTAAAGGCGCTGCTCTGACAAACGGCACATCCGGAGATACAGGCCATGAAATACGGAGAATCGACATTTGATATCCTCTATCTGCTGTTTGCCGTCATAAGCGGCTGCGTCATCCTGCGCAGGGCAAAAGACAAAACAGGAAAATACATGGGGATCGCCGCGCTGGTCCTGGGCTGCGGGGACGCGTTCCATCTCGTTCCCCGTGTGCTCAACTTTTTTGTCGGTGCGGATCTCACCGCCGCCCTGGGTATCGGAAAGCTGGTCACGTCCGTCACCATGACGGTGTTCTATCTGCTGCTGTACCTGGTCTGGCTGGGCCGTTACGGGGTGCAGGAGAACAAACGCCTGACGACAGCGCTGTGGGCGCTGGCCGCCGTGCGCGTCGCCCTGTGTCTTTTCCCCCAGAACGGCTGGCTGGAAAACAGCAATGATCTCACCTGGGGCATCCTGCACAACATCCCCTTCGTGATCCTCGGCGCGGCGGTCTGCCGGCTGTACTTCATAAAGAAAAACGGGACCGGGCGTTCGGGCTTATGTGGCTGTACATCCTGCTGTCGTTCCTGTTCTACATCCCGGTCGTCGTGGGTACCGGCGCGGTGCCCATGCTGGGAATGCTGATGCTTCCCAAAACAATCTGCTATGTTTTAATGATCGCGGCGTTTCTGCGTGCGGTATCAAAAGAATAAACGGAGGATCGAAAAATGGAGATCAAGGCAGTCAAATTCAGGAAAGACGGTTTCTATTCCCAGCCCTTTGCCTTTGGCGGCGAAGAAGGCATGGACAAATTCGACATCAACGTCCGCTATCGCGGCAGCCTGCAGAATTACCTGATCGATACCGGCGACGATGTGATCCTGGTAGATACCGGACTTCCTGCCGGCACGCCCGAAGAAGTGCCGGATGAGAACAGCCTCGCCTTCACCGTGCATGACATCTGCAGCTATATGGAAGCCCTGGCTAAACTTGGCTACAGGCCCGAGCAGGTGACGAAGATCCTTTTGACCCACAAGCACGCCGATCATTCCGGCGAATTGCGTTCCTTCCCCGGCGCGAAGATCTATGTGAACGCCGACGAGACGGAAGCCGCCGAGCTGCAGGGCATAAGTAACCTTGTGCCCGTTAGGTTCACGGACGGCGCGTATCACAATTTCCCGGCCTGCCAGAAGATCGCCGACGGCGTATATTTCATCAATGCGAAGGGCCACACCAACGGAAACAGCATCGTGATCGCGGAAAAGGACGGGCTGTTCTACATGTTCCACGGCGACATAACCTATGTTGACGAAGCGCTGTATGAAAACAATCTCTCCGTGGTGTTCGACGACCTGCCCGCCGCCCGGGAGACGCTGGACCGGGTGCGCGAATTCATCCGCCTCAACCCCACCGTGTACTGCGGCACCCATACGCCCCAGGGCTATGAAAACCTGGAAGAAAAGCGCGTGATGGACCTGGACGATCCCGTGCCTACCGTATTGGCTGAACCGGATTTCACGCAGCAGAAAGCCAGCGGCAAATACGTCTGCTCCGTGTGCGGCTATGTGTACGATCCCGACGAACACGACGGCGTGGCCTTCGAAGACCTTCCCGAAGACTGGCGCTGCCCCCGCTGCAGGCAGCCGAAAGAGAAGTTCAACCGCGCCTGAACTGCAATTATACTATGAACGAAACGCCGAGCGCCGGGTCTGAGCGCTTATGCAGGAATGATCGGGTGCAATTCTTTTGCCTAAAGAAGTGGCTCGCCTTTTGCAAGCCTTTTCAGGATATCGACAAGCTCCCTTGGCGTTTTTCCGATATCCTTCGTAAGCCAGATCTGCACAAAACCATAGATAGCGGAAGCGACCGCCGCAGCCAAGAGAAGATACTCGTCCTTCCGGTCCAAAGCGCTCATGGAGGAAGCTTTCTGTACTGCTTTCTCGTTGATGATCTCCAGACAGACTCCGGACAGATAGTGTTCGGCATGCTCTGAAAACAGTATCTTTATTTCTGCTCTCCGTTCTGAAATATAGGTCAGGCATTTCTCCAGTGCTGTTTCGTCGCCTTTACCTGCCTTTTCCTGATTGTTTTCATATATATCGGCAAGATGCCCGGCGTACTCATACGCAAGCTCCCGCAGTATCATGGCAGGTGATTCATAATGGTTATAAAACGTAGCTCTGTTTACGCCGGCTTCATTGCACAGGTCGCTGACTGTGATTTTGGAGAGCGTTTTTGCTTTCAGGCACCGAATCATTCCTTCCCGCAGCATGCGCAGTGTTACGGCTACACGCATATCCTTATTCACAGCTTTTTCACTCCCGTTCGACACTTTGCTTCACTTTGTAGATTATTTATAAAAAGTCTTCATATTTGCTCATTGTGCTTTAAACACATGTCGATTATAATTTGATTTGGTGATTATGTCAAATCCCATCATACGAATAACGGAGAACATTTATGAAAAAGTCGTTTTCGTCTTTAAAAGAATCAAAATGGTATCCTCTGATCATCGGTATCCTCTCCATCGTCCTGGGCATAATCTGCCTGCTGAATCCGAGCATCAGCATGGAGAGCATAGCGCTGGTGGCCGGGATCGTGTTCTTGCTGTTCGGCATTTTGCAGGTAATTAACGGGCTGCACGTAAGGGACAACAAAGCGCTTCGCATATGCACCATCGCACTGGGCGCTATACTGATCGTGCTGGCCATACTCGATTTTGCCAATCTGAAACTGATCGGGAAGTATCTGCCGACACTTGCCGGCCTCTTTATGATCGTCAGTGCCGTAACGAGCCTGGTCTCTTTGTATGCCCTGATGAAAAATGGCTGTAAAAACTGGTGGTACGGTGCGCTTCCTGTGCTCGTTCTTCTGGTGCTTGGCTGTATCTTCCTTTTCAAGCCCGGCTTTGTCGGCGAAACATTCGGTGTCTTTTCGGGGATCGCGCTGCTGGTAAACGGTGTATCAAACCTGATCAGTTTCGCCCAGACAAAGAAGTAGCTCTGCATAAAGATATAACCATTGATTTACCAGTAACCGGCATGGAGACACTTCGGGCGGCTCTGTCCCTGCGAAACCTTGCAATATAGAGTATTGCTTATTATTTGAACTAATATCATAGCGGAAGGCTGAACCTGATATGAATAAGAATGCTGTTGTACTGGATAAAAACCCTGTGGTGCGCACGGCAAAATGGGTGATCAGCCTGATAAAAAACAAGCTGATCGCCTCACTGATCCTGCTGGTCCAGGGCATTCTGTTCATTGTGTGTCCGGTTGGCAATTCCACAGGCACGGTACAGATCGGCGCTGTGATCGTTATCCTGGCATGCGCCGTCAACATCGCTTTGCACTTGCTGCATAAAGACAAAACCAAATTGGATTATGGTCTATCGTTTCTGAATGCGCTGGTCATTGCCGCCGCCGTCTTTTGCCTTGCCGATCCTGCAGCGGTCGAGCCGTATGTTCGCGCTGTAGCCGGAATCGTTCTTTTTCTGACCAACGCCGTAAACCTGGTCGAAACGCTGAAGCTGGAAAAGAAAAGGACCTGGATGTTCATCGTGAGCCTTATCGTCTCGATCGTCATGATGGGCTTGGGAACCGCAATGGTTTTTGCCGGAGAACTGAAAATCGCCTTCATGCAGCAGAGCATCGGCATCTTCCTGATCCTGAACGCGCTGATGAATATATGGTATCTTTTCCGCCTGCGGCAAGCGGGAAACCGAATGCATGTCTGAAACTTCTTTAGACCTCCGAAACAGCTGCTCCCATAAATGCTCCGGCAAAGAGCTTGCAGTATCTATCCGGTTTCTCAAACATAGGAACAGTGCCCTTCGGGGCGCTGTTCTTATGCCCGGGTCTCCTGTTACAGCGGGAACGCCACGGCGTCTTTGTATAACTGTTTCAGTATCCCGATAAAGGCCTTGACGCTCGGGCGGCTGTCGGTTTTGTGGGTGCACAGCACGCAGGAAAACGATTCCCTGCAGTCAAAGGGTATCCATGCGAACTGGCCGCTGTGGTCGTTCAGAAAGCCCGGGGCAAGGCACACGCCCTTCCCTGCCGCCACGTTCGTAAGCGTGGTGTCATGGTCCGGGCTGTTGAAATAGCCGATCTTGCCCGTAGCGATCAGTCTGTGCTGGACGGCTTTGAGCGCGGGCGGCGACCCTCCTCCCACCATCAGGGTGCGCCCGCAGATATCTTCCTCGCTTATCACATTCTTTTCCGCGAGAGGGTCGTGCCTGTCGGCGATCAGATAGATGCGGCTTTCAAACAGATCGTGCACGTGGATGCCCGGCAGTTGTCTTGTTTGTTCCTTCAAGGCGAACACTATGTCCGCTTCGTCTCCGAGAAAACGTTCCATGCTGCCGGCGTACTGAAACAGGGGCGTTATCTGCACCATGGGATACTGTTTCGCAAACAGGCGCATGGCTTCCGGCAGAAAATACAGCGACTGCCTCACCGACATGCATACGGAAATGCTGTCGAGATACCTGGCGCTGAAATTCTGCCCCTGCTCCACGGCGCGCTTAAAGTCTTCCCGCATGCCCGTGAGGAACGAAACGAACTGCGCGCCCGCGGGCGTAAGCGCCGCGCCCTTGCCGCTGCGCTCAAAGACCGCGAAGTCCACTTCTTCCTCCAGCGCCCTTATCTGATACGAAAAGGTCGGCTGGCTCACGAACATATTGTCCGCCGCGCGGCTGAAGTTGAGCGTGCGGGCAAGCTCTATGCAGTAATCTATCTGTTTGGTAGTCACGGCGCCCTCCGAGCTATTTAATATTTAAATCGATTATACAGTATTTCTATTGGACTTTGCAAGCGCTCCGGCCTATAATCTTATCAGATAACAGGCTTGGAGGACAAAAAAATGGCAAAGACACTGATCGCATTTTTCTCGAGAGCGGACGAAAACTATTTCGGCGGCGCGATGCGCTACGTGAAGGTCGGAAACACCGAGATCGTCTGCGATATAATAAAAAAGCTGATCCCCGCGGACAGCTTCAGGATCGAAATGAAGGCCACCTATTCCCCGGTATACATGACCTGCATCGAGGAAGCCAAGCGCGACCTGCGCTCGGGCGCCTGGCCGGAACTGGTCTCGCTTCCCGGATCCGTTGACGGATACGATACCGTGGTACTGGCTTATCCCAACTACTGGGGCACGATGCCCATGGCCGTGTTCACCTTCCTTGAAAAGTTCGACTTCTCGGGCAAAACGATCCTGCCGCTGTGCACCAACGAAGGCAGCGGCATGGGCTCCAGCGAGCGCGACATAAAGCGCGTCTGCCCCGGTGCATCGGTAAAGAGCGGCCTTTCTGTAACCGGCAGCCGGGCAGCCGATTCCGAAGACAGCGTCAGGCGCTGGCTCTCCGCGAACGGGCTTATCTGAAGTTCCGGCCAACTTACAAAACAGGAGGATCATCATGGAATACATCATACTGAACAACGGCATCGAGTGCCCCACCGTGGGCATCGGCACATTCATGCTTTCCCCCGCGGACGCCGAAAACAGCGTGCGCGAAGCGCTTAAAATGGGTTATTCGCTTGTGGATACGGCAAATGCGTATGTCAACGAGCGCGCCGTGGGCCGCGGCATAAGGCAAAGCGGGCTTGAGCGCGGGCAGGTATTCCTGTCCACCAAGCTCTGGCCCAGCGAGTACGAAAACCCGAACGCTGTTGACGAGACCCTGGAGCGCCTGGGCGCGGACTATCTGGACCTGCTTTACATCCACCAGCCCGCGGGCAACTGGCTTAACGGATACAGGCAGCTGGAAAAGGCATACAAAGAGGGCAAGGTGCGGTCCATCGGCATCTCGAATTTCGAGGGCAAATACCTGGAAGAGCTCAAAACGAAGTGGGAGATCGCGCCCCAGTTCATGCAGGCGGAGGCGCACCCGTACTTCACGCAGGCAGAGCTGCGCGAGACGCTGGACCAATACGGCATAAAGCTGATGAGCTGGTATCCGCTGGGTCACGGCGACAAGCGCCTGATCAACGAACCCGTCTTTGCCCGGCTCGGGCAGAAGTACGGCAAAACTCCGGCGCAGGTAATCCTCCGCTGGCATACCCGGATGGGTTTCGCCGTCATCCCCGGCAGCAAAAACGTCGATCATATCAAAGACAATCTGGATATCCTGGACTTTACGCTGACCGACGAAGAAATGTCTGAAATCGCGAAGCTGGACAAAGGCGTGCGCTACTACCACCGAACCGATGAGCAGCTCACCGCTTTCGCCGCCTGGCGCCCCGGCTTTGAAAAAGCGTAAAAACACTTTAGACGCGTTTCCCGCGAAAGGAGCACTTGTCATGCATAGATCAAAGCGGATATTACTGTTCATCCTCGCGGCGGTCTTGGCGTTTGCCCTTGCCGCCTGTGGCGGTTCTCCCGAAACCAAACCCGGCGCGCAGACGCAGGTACCGCAGGAAAACACCGCTGATAAAACCGAAGCGCCCCGGCAGGAGACCGCAATAAACGAACCTGCCGGACAAAGCAGCGCGGGCAAAGCGCTCGTCGTGTATTTTTCCCGCACCGGCGAACAGTACACCGTGGGCGTGATCGACAAAGGCAACACCGCCATCGTTGCGGAAATGATCGCGGAGCAGACCGGCGCCGACCTGTTCGAGGTCGTGCCGGCAGACGATCATTACCCCATGACCTACGACGCCCTGACGGACGTCGCCCGGAAAGAGCAGCGGGATAAAGCCCGCCCGGCTTATGCGGGCACGCTGCCGGAGCTTGCAAAATACGATACCGTCTTTATAGGCGCGCCCGTATGGTGGGGCGACTGGCCCATGATCATGTACACGGTCTTTGAGAACAACGATTTTTCGGGCAAAAAGCTGGTCCCCTTCTCAACTCACGAAGGCAGCGGTCTGTCCGGCTTCGACCGCAAGCTGGCGTCCGCCTGCAAAAGCGCACAGGTGCTTGGCGGGCTCGCCGTCCGCGGCAACGACTGCCAGGACAAGCAGGACAGCGTGAAAAAAGCCGTGACCTCGTGGCTGAGCGGGCTCGGGTATTAAAGAATCGCTTGATACCGCGGCTTTTGAATTCGGGGATCCGGATCCCGTACGCTCAATTAAAAGGGACTTGAGGCGGAAGCCTCAAGTCCTTTTTTTCAAACGATCGCCTGCTCTATTCCTCTTCGCCGCCGGGCGATCAAGAGGTTTCGGGAGGAATGTAAGCATTATTCCTTTCCTCTGACGCGCAGGCACACACTGCCCGTGCTGCCCTCGGCAAAAACGCGCCCGTTTTCGGTCACGCACGGCAGATCCGAATACAGCATCTGCACCGTTTGGCCGCGCTTTAGCTTAAAACCGAGCCAGCGCGAGACGCCAGCGAAATAATCCATATAGACGTATTCCCCGTCGCTGCATGGGATCGTGTACATCAGGGCGTCGTCAAAAGCCGGTGTGAAGTATTTTCTGTACGCCGCGCCTCTGATGCGTGAAAAGCCGAACGCGTCGCCTTTCCCCTCACGCGCTCTTCGCGCGTTGAGCTCCCCGCCCAGGAACGTGGGATAGCTCTTGCAGGACTTAACCAGCGTGCCTGCCTCGGTGATATGCTTTGAGCGGTACGAGGGTTCGCCGTCAAATATCGGCAGAAAACCGCTCGCAAAGCCCACGACCCTGCGGCCGTTTTCATCGCTTAAAAAATCGATCTGTCTGTCGGGCGGTACGTCGGCGTTAAGCCAGGTATCGCTCGTAAGCAGGAGCCTTTCGGGCATGGTATCGCGGCGCGTCGCGTAAGGGCGCGAAAAGTCATAGATCTTTCCGCCTTGCGTTAAAGGCTTGAGTCCCGGAATATACCTTGAAACCCCGCCGCCGAAGGCGTCGCACTTAAGCTGGTGCATCACGCCGAGGAAGCAGTCTATCCTTGCGCCTCCGAGCGCTTCCGCGTCAAACTCGATCATCACGGTGCCGTCGTCATGAAAGCGATAAACTAGGCGCATCCGCGCAAGCGCTTTGCCCGCGTTAGGCTGCTCAGCCGCATCTCCTCTGCTTTTTGCGCTTCTAAGCGCTTCCGCGACCGTGGCGGGGTTGATTATCTCGTAAGCTTCCCTGATCTCGACCTGCCCGCAGCCCCTGACTTCGTTTATTATCTCGGTTGTCTCTCCGTCTTTGGAACAGAGCGCCCTGCGCTCCGTGTGCCGGATCGCGGGCGTCAGCTGTATGCCGCTCTCCTGACGCCGCGAAACGATTTTGTCCGCTCCCACGTCCGCCGGCGTCAGGCAGCCCGTGATCCTGTCCGCGAAAAGATAATCCGTTTCGGACGAGCCTATGTTGTCGGACATAAACAGCAGCGTATCGCGGCTTTCTGTCTTTATAAGCGTAAAACCCAGGCCGCTTTCGTCTTTCCAGAAGCTGCCGGCATCTTTGGCGGAGAGCTTATGCTCAGGCGCGGTCACCCTGATCAAGCAGGGCTGGCCGTGGTTGCCGCCGATGTCCTCGCCGTTTATCACCAATGGCGGACATTCATCCGTTGAAAAAGCGAGCACTCTGTCGGCATGCCAGATATCGGTCTGTTCCCTGTCGCAAAGCGCGGCAAGCCTGAAATCAACAGGCGAGTTCTGCCCCGGCACAGGCTCAAGGCCGCGCATTATCTGCACCAGATCGTATCTTTCCGAAAACGCCGTACGCACCACAAGGTCGGCGCCGCTCTTTGCCGCATCCATCATTTTTCACCATTAAAACCGGTCATGGCCGGATCCCGCGCGGGCAGGAATGATAAGTTTTGCCAATGTTTTTCGTGAGCATTTTGTATCACCTGTCATTGATGGTATTGCGCTCATTGCCTATTGTCCGCTGCCTCTTCCCCAGTTTGGGCAGGTTCAGGCAGCTCGCAGATCTTCCAGGTCAGTATTCCAAGGGCGCCGAACAGACCTAAGTTGACCCAGAACGGGATGCGCAGGGAGATCAGCGCCAGCCGGCCTACCGCCATGGGGAAAACGGCCACGATCAGCGTGATGGTGGCATATACCATGCCGTATATCCTGGCCCGCTCCTCGGGGTCCGCATTTATGAACAAAAGCGAACTGGTCAGGGGATTCAGCACTGCCAGTGCAACTCCCTCAAGGGCGATGCTCAAAAGCAGCAGAGGGACGGATGCCGAACTTTCCGGCATCGCCAGCAGCAGCGCCTGGGACAATGCAAATCCGCCCAGAGACAGCAGCATGGGCCGATTCATCTTCACCCTGGCGACCGCGGGCACCACCGTAAAGATGCACGCCAGAAGCACCAGGGACTTGAACGTTGTGTAGAGCGAAACGTTCCCTTCCGTCACTCCCAGCTTTGTCGTTACGTAGAGCGCCCAGTAATTGCCGTTCAGGGTCGTGATCAACGTGTAGGTCGCGATGATCGCCAGGGTGAGCACCATTCGCTTTTCGCGGATAATGGAAAGGTATACGTCCTTGCACTCCCAGACCATCCTGAAAATGCTCTTGTTCCGGGTCGCCTCCATGCGGCGCTTTCCGATGGCGGTCTCTTTGGACAGAAAGAACAATATAAGGAATTTCGCGGTCATGGACACCCCGGCAAGGGCGTAGAGCACCCGCATGGTGACGGTCACCCCAAAGGCGTCCACAGCCAGCTTCGAGAGCGGGGCAAAAAAGGCGGCGACGAGCCCCATCAGATGGGTCAGGGAAAACATGGGCATCACGGTCCCGGGATCGGCGTCTTCCACCAGCAGCAGCCCCCAGGAGTTTTCGGTGATCCGCCACATGCCGTTGAACAATGCCGCCGCAAGGAACCAGGTCATGTTTTGGGAACAGGTCCAGAGCAGCTCCGGCACGCTCCAGCTCAGACAGTCAAATATCACCGTGCACCGGCGTCTTCCCAGTTTGTCCGCCAGCACCCCGGAGAGGATCGCCGAGATCATCTGTGAGCCCAACGTCACGCTGGTGATCAGACCGATATCAGCCGGAGTCATGCCCAGCCGGGTCATGAACAGCGTGACATAGGGAAGATAAAGATTGTACGGGATCCCCCACAGCGGCTCCAGCCAAATGCAGTAGCGTGGATTTCCCTTCAGCCCCGCAAGGGTGCGGATCATGAAATTGGCGCGCAATCTGGAAGCGATGGATCGCATGAAAGTGTCTTTTCTCCTGATTCGGAATTACTGTATCTTCTGCCAAACGCATTATATCCCATCGCGCGGCGGTATGCCAACACTTTTATACAAATATAACCGGGTCTCACCCACGCGGCTGCGCAGGCTGAGGCGGAACGAGCGCGCGCTGCCTGTCCCCGCCAGGCAGATATTATTGTGACCGCTCTTTTCCTGCAGACCGTTTTCCTGCCGCTTCATCCGCGGGCATCGGCCATTACTCTGTCAAGAAAAGCCCGGATTATCCGCACGTATCTCGTTTTGTCTATCAGAAAGCTGAGCCCGTGTCCGGCTCCCGGGAAAGTGTGCAGTTCCACCATATCCGGGTTCGCAGCGGCGATTTTGCGCCCCATGTCACAGGGCACGAAACGGTCGTCCTCGCCGTGGATAAGCAGGATCGGCACAGGCTTATGCCTGACCGCTTCCTCCGCGTCCGCGCTGTCTGTGTCGAATCTCCCGTATATCCGCGCGCCCAGCCGGATAAACGGCCAGGCTATACGCGCAGGTATCTTCATGTCCGCGCAGACCTTTCGTATGATCTGCCCGGGGCTGGTGAAGGGACAGTCGGCGATTATGCCTTTTACGTTATCGGGAAGCTGAAGCCCCGAAGCCATGATCACCGTCGACGCGCCCATGGATATGCCGCACAGCAGTATGCGCACCTGATCCCCGAAGCGGCGGCGCGCGTAGTCTATCCAGGTCAGGCAGTCCAGGCGCTCCTTTACGCCGAAGGTTATGACATGACCCTCGCTGCCGCAACAAGCCCGCTCTTCGATCATAAGCAGGTTGAATCCTTCGTCAAGATACGCCTGCACGCCGCCGGCAAAATCCCGTGAGGGCGTGCCGCGGTAGCCGTGAAACAGTATGGCGAGCGGACAGCCGCCACCGTGATGGTAATACCTGCCGCGCAGTTTGAGCCCGTCATACGCAGTGAATTCCGCGCGTTCAAACGGCATGGCGTTGACGGCGCGGATCATGTCCAGGATCGTATCGCGCAGCGGATCCATCTGGGGCGAGTCGTATAGGTGGCAGTCGTCGTTCTGCGTGCCGTTCGGCGACAGGAACACTATACGGAATACTATGTACGAAACCAGCAGTACGCCGGCTGCGAGCGCAATTATCAGATACAGTATCGTCATTTGCTTCCTATCCTGCCGATTTGTGCTGACTGAAAAGCCTTAATGGAAAATCGGTTATGCCCTTCCGGATATGCGCCTCAGCTTTCGCCGTTCAGTCGCAATGCTCTATTTGAGCTGTCCTCAAATCTCGGTTTCGTCCTTCCGCGCGGCCGGCAGCTGGACCGCGATGATGGCGACGAACATCACCGCGCAGCCCAGCAGTTCTCGCGCGCTCATCTTTTCATGCAGCAACAGCGCGCCGGCGATCACGGCGAATACCGCTTCAAAGCTCATCAGCAGCGACGCCACCGTGGGATCGGTGCGCTTCTGAGCCACCAGCTGAAGCGTATATCCCACCCCGCCCGACATTATGCCGCAGTACAGTATCGGGACCGCCGCGGGAACGATCGATTTAAGGCTGGGAGTTTCCAGCATAAACGCTGCGATCCACGATATAAGCGTCGCCGTAATAAACTGGACCGCCGAAATGCGCACAGGATCGCTCCCGCTCACAAACCGGTCGCAGCACAGGATATGTGCGCTGAACAGCGCCGCGCAGGCGCAGATAAGCGCGTCTCCGGTCGAGAGGCTCAGGCTCTCCTTCATGCACAGCAGGTACATGCCCGCCACGCCGAGCAGCACCGACAGCCATACGATCCACGTGCTGCGCTTTTTGAAGATCACGTGGTTTATCACAGGAACGATCAGTATGTACAGCGCGGTGATGAAGCCCGCCTTACCCGCCGTTGTATATACTATCCCGCTCTGCTGGAATATGCTGGCAAGCGCCAGGACCGTTCCGCAGCAGATGCCGCCCGTGACCGTGCGCCTTATGTCCGCCCTGCTTTCCGTCTTCTGCCGCGGCGCGTGCCTGCCGCGCAGGAGCGCCGCAAGCCCGACGGCAGCTGCCGACAAGGTCATTCGCGACGCGACGAAAGTAAGCGGCCCTATCTGCTCCATGCCGGCGCGCTGGAAAGCAAACGCCGTTCCCCAGATGAGCGCCGTGAGCATCAGTATAAGATTTCCGAACAATCGATCCTTACGCATACGGATCCTGTCTTTCCCGCTTATCGCCGGTCACCTTGTGTACGGGCTGTCAAATTCCGTTTCGGCTTTCTTTACCGCGTCCTCGAGGGTCATGCCCGCGAAGTGCTGCGCGCCGAGATACCTGCCTGATTTGCCGTCATTTACGAATACGCCCACCGCGATGCCCGGTATGGCGCTCTCGGGCGCGTTGGGCGCGTGCGGGCCGCCCAGGTCCGTACGGCACCAGCCGGGATCCGTAAGGTTTATAAGCACGTCCGTGCCCTCGACCTTCGAACCCAGGTCTATCGTTATCTTATCCAGCGCTGCCTTGCTTGCGGAATAACCCGCCTGACAGACGTCCAGAGATATCCCGCTGGTCGTATTAAGTATGCGCCCCGTGCCTTTCTTCATCATCTTGGGAAGAAAGTGATAGCATATCATTGCCGGCGCTATGGTGTTGACGCGGAAGCTGATCTCATAATCCTCCGCCGGTGTGGCGCAGTAGTCCGTGCGGTAGGCGATCTGCAGCCCCGCGTTGTTCATCACTATATCCACGTCCACGCCGAAACCGTCGATCTCGTCAAGCATGCGTTTCACGGCGTCCAAATCGTTCAGATCCGCGGCGACGCAGCGCGCATCCACGCCCAGCGCGCAAACTTCAGCGAGCACTTTCTCCGTGTGCGCGAGGTCCCGGCTGTGCAGGATCAGGTTGCAGCCCTGACTCGCCATGAACTTTGCCGTAAGATATCCTATCCCGCGCGCCGCTCCGGTGATCAGCGCCCATCTGCCTTTGACCTTATACATATCGTATCCCCCTTTCATATCCCGTGTCTGCCGTTCGGCGGCAGTGTGTTTTATCATTTCACCCGTCCGCACATATCTCCGCTTCATTTACAACACCGTGAACGGCGTGCGGCAGAATATATGCTGCCTGTGCTTCACCTGTCGTTCACTCGTATTTTTTGCTTTTTGTATTCACTTCCCGATAAGAATTATATCATGTTGAAATCCATCGCACAACAAAAAAGGAGCCAAATGAAATGGACATTTCATAAGCGTTGCTTAAAGCTTGTTTGGAACCATGCTATAAATCTGTCAAGTCAGGAAAAGGTATTAGGCCATTTGTCGGCATTAAACCTTTGATTATCAAATAGCTCCGCATCCGGAACAGTATTCATCAAGGGTCACGGCGGTCTGGGTCTCGCCAGCATGCGGCTTCGCCCCGAATCGCGGAATGTGTAATCCACCGCTCATTATCAACGCGGACAGTGTTTTGATCTGCTGTTTTCTGTTTTACGGGCATGTCCCTGCATTTCACCTGCTATTTTTCGCCTCTCAGCGTCAAACAGATGACAAAAAACATCTGTCCGATTATACTATTCTCGGCTTGGTTGATGTGCACTCAACCGGAAAGGAGCTCTCGTATGCAGGTCAAGATCGAAATCTCGTCGGAGCACACGCCTCCGCGGGCGGTCATTTATACGGATCGAATAACCCCGGAGATACAACGGGCTCTGGATATACTGCAGGCAAAGGACGCCCCTGTCCTGGCGGAGCGCGACGGACGTACGTTCCTTCTTGCGGAGCAGGAAATTTATATGATCCGGGTTGTGGGCGGGGAAACGCTGCTCTATACGAAAGAGGAAGAGTTCAGGACGCGAAAACGCTTGTATGAAGTGCTGGATCAGTTGGGCAGCGGCTTCATGCAGATATCCAAATCCTGCGCCGTCAATCTTTCTTATGTGCAAAGCGTGGAAGCCGGTTTCGGGGGAAACCTGCTCCTGAAAATGAGAAACGGACTGTCGGATTACGTTTCCCGAAAGTACTTGCCTGATCTTAAAAGCTATTTGGGATTATAGGAGGAATAATGATGATGAAGAAAGATAATATCGCGTTTTTAGTCCGGCGTACCAAAACAACGGTGGCGATCTCCTCTTTCCTGTTTCTGCTCGGTATCCTGATCTCTGATCTTAACATGGGCGGCGTCTATTCCGCTTCGGGTTATTCCGTCACCAAAATGGCTCTCGGCAGCTTGGGGATCGGCCTCGGATTCGGCCTTACCTGCATCATTTACACCAACGAAAAGCTGAGCCGTTCGGTGCAGATCGCGATCCACATGGTGACTGGCTGCGCGATCATGCTGATAATCGCTTTTCTCGTCGGCTGGATCCCGACAGATAAAGGCCTGCTTCCCGCGCTGCTGGCGGTGGTCACCATGCTCTTGACGGCATTTGTCATTGCGGTTCTTTCCTATCGCCGGCAGAAGAAACTTGCGGAAAGAATAAACCGGGAGTTAAAATTGAGGCGACAATAGGATACAGCGCTTCATTCGTTGCGGCTTACGAGGTG
>JAFWUC010000045.1 GCA_017518705.1 Clostridia bacterium | reverse complement strand
ACCTACGGCAAAGGCTCCGTCCAGAACGTCATCGACCTCAACAACGGCGGCGCCCTCAAGCTCACCATCGCCCACTACTACGTCCAGCCGGACACCGTGAAAAACCGCAAGACCATCCACAAGCACGGCATCGTGCCGGACAACGTCATCAAACTCACCCCGAAGGAGGCGGAAGCTTTGAAGAAGTTCGACGACGAATGGCTCGCCGCGCGTGAAAAGGAAAACCGCTGGTTTTTAGGGTGGTTTACTCCACTTCGCACAAAAATCAAAAACGCAAAGGTGCGCTTCAAAAACCGGCACGTATACCTGTATTACCGCTGCCCCAAATGCAGGGCGTGGCTCAAGCTGCCCCGCCACATAGGGGAAAAGACGGTCACCTGTTCCGCCTGCGGCGCTACGTTCAAAAAGAAGGCGTAAAGTGTTCGGCTACGTGCGCCCCAACGAGGAGGCACTTTCAAAAGCCCAGAGGCAGCGGTTCCGCGAGGTGTACTGCGGCGTGTGCCACGCGCTCAAGGACCGGGTGGGGTCCGGAGGACGGCTGATACTCTCGTTCGACGCGGCGTTCCTGGCGCTGACGCTGTGCGCGCTGTACGAACCGGCGGAAGAGACCAAAAAGGGCAGATGCCCCTCGCATCCTCTGAAAAGCCACGCTTACGCGGCAAACGGCATCATTTCATACGCGGCAGATGTGAACGTGATCCTGTCCTATTTCAGCGCCCTTGACGCCAAACAGGACGGTGACTCCCGCGTGAGGCAGATGGCGGAAGGCAGGCTGAAACAGGCGTTTCGGGCGGCCTGCGCCTGCTGTCCCGAAAAAGCGGAAAACATCGACCGCGCGCTTAAGGACCTGTACGCGTTGGAAAAAAGCGGCTCGGGCGACGTGGACGCGCTGGCCGGATGCTTCGGGCGCGTGGTGGGCGAGTGTTTCGCATATGCCGACGACATCTGGAAACACGACCTGTACCTGATGGGACAGGATCTTGGGCGGTTCATATACATAATGGACGCCTGGGACGACGTCAGGAAAGACTCGCGCCGGGGCAGGTTCAACCCGTTTGCGAAGGAAAAGGACGCCCCGGATTTTGACCGGCGGGTCAAGACCATGCTGGACACGTACATCGCCCTGTCCGCGGAGGCGTTCGAGAAGCTGCCGATAGTCAAGGACGCGGAGCTCATCCGCAACGTACTGTACTCGGGCGTATGGACGCGCTACGCCATAAAAGCCGGAAAAACCGACGGAGAAAAAACCAATGACAGACCCGTATAAGGTGCTGGGCATCAGCCCCGGCGCGAGTGCGGACGAGGTCAAAAAGGCCTACCGCGCGCTGGCAAAAAAATATCATCCCGACGTCAATCCTTCAAAGGAGGCGGAAGCCCGCATGAAGGAGATAAACGAAGCGTATGATATGATAGTCAACAACAAATACGATCCCAACACCTCCGCGCGGCAGGGAGCCTATTCCGGCTACTCGGGCGGGAGCGCGGGTAACGGGGGCTACCGCACCACCTATGCGGACCCGTTCCAGGGTTTCGGCTTCGGGCCTTTCGGCGGGTTTGGCGCATATCAGACTTACGAGAGCGAAGCATGCAGCCGGGCGCGGGAATATTTAAGCCATGGCAGGTACCGCGAGGCGCTGGATATCCTCTATACGGAACAGAACCGTGACGCCCGCTGGTTCTACCTGGCGGCGCAGGCCAACGAAGGCCTGGGAAACCGCCTGAACGCGCTGGATTACGCCAAAAAGGCGGCAGCCATGGAACCGAACAACATGGAGTACGCCATGTACGCGTCGCGGCTCGACCCGCAGGCGGCGGGCGGGCCTTCCCAGAACTACCGGTCCCGCCAGTTCATGCCCAGGAACGGCCTTGCGGGGCTGGCCATGTGCATACTGGCCAACCTGTTCTGTGGCAGATGCGGCATATTCTGCTGTTAGGCAGGTTTTTCAGAACAGTACAGCTTGTAAAAACCGAAAATACCGAGCGCAAACACTGCAGGCGCAGAGCAGTACAGCCACACAGGCGGCAGCAGCGTGAGCGCGGACAAAACCGATACGATCGCCCCGGCAGCGCAGATGATAAGCGCGAAAACGGGGCGGTCGGCTTTTTTTATGAGTATCAGCGCGGCGGCTGACAGGGCAAGCACGCTCAGGAGCTGGCTTGCGCGCACGGGTCCAATATACAAAGAATCTGTGCGCAGGCCTTCGGTCAGGGCGCGCTCAAAGCCGTACATGAGCAGGTAGAACAGCGTGCCCGCGCCTTTTTTAGTGAAGTGTTTTTTCGACGGCAGCGCGCAGGCGACAAGGAAGATGAGCACGCACCAGACGGATTCGTAAAAGAACGCGGCGGCGTGCCACAGCCCGTCCTGGGAAATGTATACTGCCACGGGGAAGAATTTCAGCGCGGAAGCGGTGATCTCAATTCCGTACGCTTCCTGGTTGAAGAAGTTGCCCCAGCGCCCTATACCCTGCGCCAGCGTCACGCAGGGCAGCGCCAGGTCCGCCCAGCGCAGGTAGCTGCCTTTTTTGATCCTGCACAGCACCCACGCCGCCAGCGCACCCAAAAGGATGCCGCCGTATATGGCAAGCCCGCCCCGGCGCAGGTCCAGTATATGGGCAAAACTCTCGAATTCGGAGGCGTGCAGCAGCACATAGTACGCCCGCGCGCCTATCAGCCCGAAGGGCAGACCGACCAGGGCGATGTCCAGCGCGGTGTCCTTTTCGAGCCCCAGCGCCTTTTCCCGGCGGGAAGCGAACACCACCGCGAGCAAAGCTCCCGCGGCGATCAAAAGCGCGTAGTAATACACGCTGAATCCCAGTATTTCCACGGATCTTGAGGTGAAGCGCATGCGTGCCTCCGTGCAGACAATTAACAGAAAAATTATAGATGCACAGGCAGTGAATGTCAAGATAACAAAAACATTATTGAAATATGTTTGAAAACGTTATATAATATATATGTGTAACTATGCAAGCAGGAGGTATGCCGGGTGAAGATTCGCGTGACAGGCAGGTTTTACCTGGTACTGCTGCTGCTCGCGCTCATAGTGGTGTTCATATTCCGCGGTAGCATATTCGCCTCCAGCGAAGTCACGGTCATCTATCAGGGCACAGCCAGCGATACCCGCCAGGTCAAGGGCGTGATCGTCCGCGACGAGGCGGTGGTGAGCGAGGGGCAGGTCTCCAGGGTGGATTACCTGGCCACGGAGCTGACGCTGGTAAAGAGCGGGGACGTGTGCGCGAACGTGTACACGATGGAGTATTCCACCCGCCTGATAAACGACCTGAACAACACGCGCAAGAACATACAGGCGTATCACAAGATCGTGCTGGGCAACGAGCTGGACGCGCAGCTTGAGGTGTTGAACCTCAACGTGCACCAGCGGGCGGAGGAGCTCAAAAGCCTGGTAAAGGGCAAGACCCAGGGCGACCTTAACCGCATGGTCAGGCTGCTCACCCAGGCCATGGAGGACAGGCGCTCCTACATGAGCCAGAACCGCCGAAGCGACAGCAAGCTTATAAAGTATTACGACGACGAAAACCAGCGCCTGAACGCCATTTCCAGCTGGCAGGTGCCCAAACCCGCGCCCAGGGACGGCCTGGTGTCGTTCTACCTGGACGGGTACGAGGACGCGCTCAACCAGAACACGGTGTCTTCCCTTGAGATAAGCGACGTGCGCACGGTGCTGCAGGGCGGAAGCCTGAAGGTCGCTTCCCCCAAAGCCTCCACCAACGTGTACCGCGTGATGGACCAGAACCACTGGTACATCCTGCTTATCGCGGATGACGGCAAGTGGAACCCCACGCTGGACACGGTGTACTCCTTCGTGCTCAGGGGCTACGACGAACTGGCCTATGAGGGCACTGTGGTAAAGGTGGTCAAAAACGGTTCCACCGTAATGGCTACGCTGGAGATAAAACAGCCCATTGGCCCCCTGGCTTACGCCCGGAGCGGAGACGTGACCATAGGCGCCAACATGAACGGGCTGATAGTCAGCCGCAAGGCGGTGTCCACCGTAAGCGGGCAGACGGGCCTGTGGCTGTACGACGTGCCGGGCGGCACGTTCGTGCCCATCGAGATACTGACCTACCGTTCCGACGGCACCGTGCTGTTCACGCCCCTGGTTGAAGGGGTGCTGTCTCAGGGTGCGCAGGTGCTCATAAAATAGTCTAAACTGTGAGGAATTGCTTCATATGGCGGATCTAAGCCGGTTCACGGCTTTATTGCAGAAACTGAAACTTGTCAGCATAGAGGACGACGACGGGGACGATTACCGGGAGGAAGCGCCCCGCGGCGGCTATCAGCAGCCCCGCAGGCAGCAGGAGTCCAGCCTGTACGAGGACGCCTACGCCCGCTCCCGCGGACAGCAGGCCAGAAGGGAAGCCCGGCAGACCACCCGCAGAAGCGGCGGCGCGTTCGTGCAGCCCCAGAAGGACAGCTTAAAGCCCATGGCCCGCCCCGACACGATGGTTTACTACATCACCCAGCTGGGCGAGTGCGCGGAGGTCATAAAGGACATAATCGCCGGCACCAGCGCGGTCATCAACTTTGACGGCGCGGACGACTTTTCCGCCCAGCGCATAATCGACACGCTGGCGGGCGCGGCGTTTGCCCTGAATGCCAAGGTCAGGAAGATCACCGAAAACACGTATTTCATTGCCCCCAAGAATGTAAACGTGAACATGTCCAGACACATAGACAGGAGATACTGATATGATCACATTAGGCGCAAGGCTGTACATAAGCGCGATCCCGCGCATACTCATAACCATAATCTCGCTGATAGAACTGCTGGTCATACTGAGGGTGCTCGTACACCTGTACTTAAGGCTCACGCACGGCGAGGGCGGAAAGGTGAACTACCTGCTGGAAAAGGCGACCGACCCGGTGCTGTTTCCCATCCAGAAGTCCATGGACGGAGTGATCTCCTCTACGGGAATAGACTTTTCTCCGGCGGTCGCGGTAGTGCTGTGCGAACTGCTGTCCTGGCTGATTAAACTTGTGTTTTAGGATTCTCCGCGCGCCAAGCGCGTTAAGATAAAATACATATACCGAAAGGATGGATAATATGGCTATTACCGATAACGAGATCAGAGCGAAGGAATTCCCCATCGTGAAAAACGGCTACGACAGGGACGAAGTCGGAGATTTTCTTGATGAGCTGGCGGATCAGACCCAGGAACTGGGCGAGACCAACATGAACCTGCTCAAGGAGATCGAGAGCCTGAAAGCCGAGCTGGCGGCGCTCAAAAAGGACAAGGCTGAGGCCGAGGAGAAGGCGCAGCAGGTCGTGAACGCCCCCGCGGTAAAGGAAGACGGCGCGGTCACGTTCAACGAGCCCAGCTATTTCAAGAACCTGGAGACCACGCTGAGGGAGACCCTTATCTCCGCCCAGCGCATCGCGGACGAGACCATCGACGAAGCCCGCAAAAAGGCCCGCAAGATCGTTTCCGACGCCCAGGAGCAGGCCGCCGGTCTGGAAGCTGCCAGCCAGCAGAAGCTCGCCGAGATCCGCCAGGATTACGAGCAGCTCAAGAACGCCGGGGAAGAGTATCACAAGAACTTTTCTGCCCTGGTCGACGAGCAGGCGAAGCTGCTTAAGGACAGCCCCCTGTATTCTCACGAATAAAGCGAACCTGACGTTTATTCCGGCTCCCTCTGGGTCTCAGGGCTCAGAGGGTGTTATTGTGTTTGTTTAAGCTTATGAAGACAAAGAACCTGCGGATCGCGGCGCCCGTGTTTGTGATCCTTTCGGCGCTTATCGCCCTGTCACGCCATCTGGTGGACGTATATACCGGCGACGGCGTTATAATAAGGGGCATCGTGTCACTGCGCGTCGTCCGCAATTCCGGCGCGGCTTTCGGGCTGCTTTCGGGCGTTCCCGCTCTGGCGGCGGCGCTGGGGATAGCGGCGCTGGCGGCGCTGGCGGCGTATATACTGTTCGGGCGCTTGAGCGCGTTTCAGGCGGGCTGCCTGGCTTCCGCACTGGCGGGAGGCGCGGCAAACGCTTACGAGAGGCTCGCACTGGGGTGGGTCACGGACTGGATCAAGCCGGAATTCATCCCGTTCCCCGCGTTCAACCTGGCGGACATATGCGTCACGCTGGGGCTGATACTGTTCTGCGTTTCGTACATTTTCAGGAAGGGTGACGCTTAGATGGAGCTCGTTTCGGACAAAACCGCGCGCCTGGACGTGTTCCTTTCCGAAAACGCTTCGGTCAGCCGTTCCAGGGCGGAGACGCTTATAAAACAGGGACTGGTGAACGTTAACTCGATCGTGCGCACCAAGGCGGGATACGAGCTTAAGCCGGGGGACAGGGTCGCGTACACGCTGCCGGAGCCCGAACCGACGGACATAGTCCCGCAGGATATCCCGCTCAGGATCGTGTACGAGGACGACTACCTGGCGGTAGTGTATAAACCATCGGGCATGGTGGTGCATCCCGCGGCGGGCAACCCGGACGGCACGCTGGTGAACGCGCTTCTGGCGGCGCTTGGCAGCCTGAGCGTCGTGGGCGGGGTGGAACGCCCCGGCATAGTGCACCGCATCGACAAGGATACCAGCGGCCTGCTCTTGGTGGCAAAGACCGACCTTGCGCACCAGAGCCTGTCAAAGCAGATAAGCGAGCACAGTGTGGAAAGGATATACAAAGCCATAGTGTGCGGACATTTCAGGGAAAACGAAGGCCGGGTGGATGCGCCCATAGGCCGCCACCCGACTGACCGCAAGAAGATGGCGATAGTCCCGGGCGGGCGCCGGGCTGTGACCAACTGGCGCGTGCTGGAGGAGCTAAGGGGCGCGAGCCTCGTAGAGTGCCGCCTGACCACGGGGCGCACCCACCAGATAAGGGTGCACATGGCATCGCTCAACCATCCCGTACTGGGCGACCCGGTGTACGGCTTCAAAAAGCCCCCGTACGAAGTTGAGGGCGGACAGCTGCTCCACGCGGGCGTGATAGGCTTCGACCACCCCGTCACGGGCGAGCGCATGCGCTTTGAGGCGGAGCCAGAGGAAAGGTTCACATACTGGTTAAACAAACTCAGACAGTGACAGCGCGCTTGCGCTGTTTTTTATTGCTTGAAATCTTATCGGAGTAAGGGTATAATGGTTTAAGAAAACGCGATGGAGGTTTCTGATATGCTGGTAAACACACCGCCGATGGGCTTTAACACCTGGAACACCTTCGGAGAAAACATTTCGGACGAATTGATCCGCCAGACTGCCGACGTCATGGTGGAAAAGGGACTGGACAAGGCAGGCTACAAGTACGTGGTCATAGACGACTGCTGGAGCCTGAGGGAAAGGGACAAGCAGACCCGCCGCATAGTGCCCGACCCCAAAAAGTTCCCCAACGGCATGAAGGCGCTGAGCGACTACGTGCATTCCAAGGGGCTCAAGCTGGGCATGTACTCCTGCGCGGGGCAGCGCACCTGCGCGGATTACCCGGGCAGCTTCGACCACGAGTATCTGGACGCCCGCACCTTTGCCGAGTGGGGCGTGGACTTTCTTAAGTACGATTACTGCTATCATCCCAGGTTCATAGAGGGAGAGCTGCTGTACAGGCGCATGGGCATGGCACTTAAGGAATCCGGCCGCGATATACTGTTTTCCGCCTGCCAGTGGGGCACCGAGGATGTGTGGAACTGGATCCGCGCCACGGGCGCTCACATGTTCCGCTCCACCGGAGACATTTTCGACAGCCCGGAAAGCTTTAAGAAGATACTGATCTCGCAGCTGGGCAGATTTTCCCAGTCCGGCGCTCAGTGCTTTAACGACATGGATATGCTGACCGTGGGCATGTACGGCAAGGGCAACGTGGGCGTGGGCGGCTGCACGCTTGGCGACTACCAGAGCGAGTTCGCGCTGTGGTGCATGTGCGGCGTGCCGCTGATGCTGGGCTGCGACATAAGAAAGATGGACGACGATATACTCAAACTGGTCACCAACCCGATGCTCATCGCCATAAACCAGGATAAGGAGTGCCGCCAGCCCATGTTCCTGGACAATCCGGAGAGAGACGATAAACTGGTGGTGTTCAAACACCTGGAAAAGGGCTACGCCGTAGCGTTCGTCAACTTCTCCGACAAAGACAGGAACATGTCCCTGAGCTTCACGGACGTGGGACTGACCGCTTCCAGCGGCCTGGGCTTTGAGTTCACCCCGGTCATCGGCGAACTGTCAGGCAAGTACATGGAGTATGTGAACCTGGCCGTGCCCGCACGCTCCTGCGTGGTGGCGCTGGCAAATACCTTCCGGGCGTGAAGTGCGTCATATGCGGGGGAGATGTCACCCCGAATGACGCGGGGCTGACCAAGAAACTGATTAACCGGGCGAGGGAAGACTATTTGTGCCGGGAGTGCCTGAAAAAGGAATTCAAGCTCACGGACGAACAGCTTGACCGCCTGGTGGAGAACTTCAAAAAGGCTGGCTGCACGCTGTTCAGGTAAACTGCGGCCTGTAGGTAAAAACAGAGCCCGGACGCTTGGTGCGTCCGGGCTCTTATTGCATATCCGGGTCTATTTTTCTTCAACTACGAGCATCCAGCTGCCTTTGGGGATCGTGAGCTGCAGCGCGCGGAGGGCGGGCAGGTATTCGACCTCTGTATCCAGCTTTTCGCTTCCGTTGGTGAGGTAGGCTTTCACTTCTCCGCCGGTGGTGAATATGTCACGGGCGGGAGTAGTCAGCCCGAACATGAAGGTGGTGTAGCCGTCAAAGTACGTCGGAGCGCCGTCGTAGCGGTAGATGAATGACGCGCAGAACAGCACGTCGCTGTCTTCACCGAAGGGGCGGGTGTACAGTATGGTGGAAAAGTCGCCCTGCGGGGAAGAGGAGTAGTTCCAGGTCTGCCACACTCTGTTCCACATCACGGCGGGGCAGCCGTCCTCATAATGGCCGCACACGGGACAGAAGCTTACGGTCCTGCCGTCGTGCTCGACGGTGATGGGTGAGCAGGGGGTGATGCGCCAGACGTTGCAGTCGTCATAATCGCACTGGCTTATATGCGTGCCGTCGCCCCGATAGCTCCACTTAACGAAATGGTGGACGACGGGTTCTTCTTTATCGTTGGGCTCGTCTGTCTCCTCGCCCAGGCACAGGGCGCACAGCGAGAACAGCATCAGCGCGCTCAGGATAAGCGATATAATTCGGCGCATAAACGTCACCTCATACTATAGTGATTCTATTATACACCATAAAACAGCCCTGTTCAAGGGATTTTCGCGGGAAATTGCCCCGGAAGCGCTTTTTTAGCGGGCGGAATTCACAAAAGCGTCGTCCAGCTTGCCCCAGGCGCCGTTGCCGCTGCCCTGGCAGGCCACGTATGCGCCTACGGTTACAGAGGCGCCTTCGGGCACGAAGAAGGGCTCCGTGACGCCGGTGTTCCACACGTTGTAGTAGCTTATCTTCATCGGAACGGTGGTCACGGTCTCGCCGTTTATCTTCACGTAAGCGTATATGTCGGTTTTGCCGCCGTCCCCGCCCATGATGGAGATGCCGAACACGTACCTGCCTTCGGGGAGGCTGTCAATATCCTGCTCCAGCGTGAAGCGCACGGAATCGGTTTTCGCGCTCCAGAAATGCGCGTGCTTCGTACCGCTCAGGCTGTCGCCGGGCTTTTCTTCCACGTACAGCTGCTGCGTACTGCCAAGGTCGGTGAAGCGCCAGTTTACGCCGCCTTCCTCGAAGCCGGGATCTGTCAGGAAATTCCGGTATTCCAGCGTGAGGAAACAGCTGACTTCCATTCCCTGAGCCTCGCCGCTTATCGCGTAGGTGCCCGCGCCTTTCCCGCGCAGCGCGTCCAGACCCGCTTCGTCGATGTTCCATATCACGGGCACATCTTCCTTTGAACCGTCGTTCATAACGGCGCTGACGCACTCCGGCAGGAGTATCGTGCCGTTTATATCCGCGCGCACGTACGCGTTTTCGAGGGCGTCTGCGCAGACCGGAGCGCTCGCGCCGCCTTCCCTTAGCAGTCTGAACACTTTCAGTGAGGGAAGGGGGCGGCCGGAAGGATCAAAGAACGCCTGGTTGTCCACCGCGCTGCCGCCAAAGTATCTGCCTGCGTCGTCCGGGTCGTACTCGCCCGCGAAGCGGGTGGCCCAGCCGGAGCCGTATTTCTCCCACAAAGCCAGATTTTCGTCATAGCTCGCACCGCCGGCGGTGATCCACGCGCCTTCCCAGTATACCAGCCCGGCAGCAAAATGTGTGCGGTTCACCAGCGTATCCGCAAGATCCGCTATCATATTCGCCTGCCCCTGGGGCGTGAAAGGATAGCCGTCAAGCGGGCCGTCGCTTACGGTATTGCCGGAAAAGTCGCTGTCCAGGGAGGTGTAGGGGTACGAAGTCTCCATTACCAGCACTTTTTTGCCGTAAGTGTCCGCTATGTCGGACAGCACCGCGCTCAGGTTATCGAGGCTGCCGTGCCAGAAGGGGTACCAGCTGGTGGCGAACACGTCATAATCGAGCGCGTAAGTTTCAAGCTGCTTTGCGTAGTATCTGAGCTGCTCCGCGTTTTCGGGATTTGTGAAATGCAGCGCGGTGAGCGCATCCGGGTATACCTCCTGGACGGCTTTAAGCCCCGCGCTCATAAGAGCCGCGATCTCGGGCCAGCCGCTTTCGCCGCACAGACGGCCGTTGGTCTCGTTGCCTGCCTGCACCATGCCCACGTCTATTCCGTTTGCCTTAAGCGCCGTCAGGGAAGCCAGGGTGAACTCATACACCGCCTGCGCTTTTTCTTCCGCGCTCATGCCTGCCCAGGCCTTGGGAGGCATCTGTTTTCCGGGGTCGGCCCAGAAGTCCGAGTAATGGAAGTCCGCTATCAGCTTAAGGCCCGCTTTGGTGCAGCGGGTGCCGATCTGTATAAGAGTGTCCAGGTCGCAAATTCCGCCGCCGTAGGGGCGTCCTTCCGAGTCGTAGGGATCGTTCCACAGGCGGGCGCGGATATGTGTTATGCCGTTTTGTTTGAGCAGAAAGAATATATCCGTTTCGTTTCCGTCAAAATCATAAAAACGCGTGCCGCCGTTTTCGAGGGAGATCACCGAGGACAGATCCATGCCGAATATGAAATCATCGGGCACGCTCCCGATGTTTTTGACATGGATCTCCCCGCCCTCGCTTAAGGCGAACGCAGGCAGACACAGGCACAGAGCCAGACAGAACACGATCAGCCGCTTCATAAGGACACCTCTCTAAAACTGTTTGAGCAATTCGGCGAGTTCGAACGCCAGACTATCGTTCTTCCCGGTGTGGACGGAGGACGCGGAATAGAACAGCAGATACTCTTTGCCTTCGGGATACAGCACATAGGAAGACAGGGGCGCCGCGTCTGCTGCGGGAGACAGGAATACCTCCGCGGGCATGTCACCGAACCAGTCGGAGTATTCTTCGGCGCTGCCGGAGGGGATTATGAATATGTCCCCATCCGCGGCGGGGCTGTCGCCCATCATGGAGTAGGAAAAGGAGCGTATTTCAATAAAACGTATCTGCGAGCGGGGAAAGTGATCCTCGAGCCTGCCCGCCAGCTCCCGGGTGTTTTTCAGGGGAGCGTCAACGTACACGATCAGCTTTTTTGAAGCCGGAGTGTCGGTAAGTATGCTGAAGATCCAGCCCCAGAACATGATGCAAACCAGCGCCCAGGTCAGCAGCGCGGGCAGCAGCCGGAAAAAGCGCCTAAACATCGTTTTCCTCCCCGGCGGCCCATACGTAACCGCTGCGCGCCTCGATACGGACGTGCTTTCCGGCAGGAGGCAGCTGCGGCAGCAGGTATTCATCCGCCAGCAGGGCATGCGTATCCGCGGCGTTTCTCACGCGGAGCCTGCGCACCCTGAGCCCGTCCGGGGTAGTCTCCGGCAGGGGAGAGTACTCCAGTATGCCAGTATACTCCGTGCCGGGTCTGCCGGAAAGGTTGACGAAATGACGTGCTATGGAATCCATGGCCTTCACCCGGGCATGGGTGACAATCACGAACCAGCCGCAGGCAAGGTTAACGGCGCACACGGCGATATAGCGCCCAAACGCATTGCCGGTACGCAGGTTTATGCACAGAAGAATACACACGGCGAGGCAGCCCAGACACAGCGCCAGCCGTGCGCGTTTGACAAGCAGAGATCTTTTGTTTAAACGGGATATGATATCCGAAGTGATAAGGGGAGTCATCCGTTTTCTGACGCGCTTTTTCCCGCCAGCGCGCCGCTGGAAAAGGCGATGGTAAGGTTGAATCCTCCCGTGAAAGCGTCCACGTCCAGCACTTCACCGGCTATGTACAACCCTTTTACGAGCCTGCTTTCCAGGGTGGACGGGTCGATCTCCTTTACGTTCACGCCGCCGCGGGTGATGATGGCTTCGTCGAACCCGCGCAGGTTTTTAACCGTCAGGGGAATGGCCTTAAGCAGCTGTACTATGCTTTTGCGCTGCGCCTGGGTCACGGAATTTATGGGCTGGTAGGGCGATATGTCTGCCAGGGAGAGCACTGCCTCTCCCAGCGCGTGGGGCTCCAGCGTGTCCATGCAGGATATGAGCTGCTTGTTGGGCATGCGTGCGAACTCCCTGAGCAGCCGCGCGTCCAGCGTGTCTTCGGAAATAGCAGGCTTAAGGTCTATCTCCAGCTTTGTGCCGCGATAGTCTTCGTTTAGTGCGCTGGACAGACTCAGCGCTATGGGGCCGGAAATGCCGTAATGGGTGAACAGCATTTCTCCCTGCTCGCAGAGCAGCTTTTTGCGCTTGCCGTTTTTTTCGCCCCAGGCGGAGAGGCTGACGTTTTTGAGGCTCAGCCCCATGAGCGCGGAGCACCAGCCCTCTTCGGTCTCTATGCCCGTAAGCGCGGGACGGCAGGGGACTATGGAGTGCCCCAGCGTTTTGAGGAATCTGTATCCGTCGCCCGTGGAGCCGGTGGAGGGGTAGCTTAAGCCTCCCGTGGCAAGCACGCAGGCGTCAAAGCGCATTTCGCCCCGGGAAGTTTTTACGCCCGCGAACGCGCCGTCTTCGCAGATCAGGTCGTTGACGGAAGTGTTCAAAAGTATCCTGCAGCCGTGACTGCGCAGATACTTTTCCAGCGTGTTCGTCACGTCGCTGGCGTGGTCGCTCACGGGAAAGACGCGGTCTCCCCGCTCAGTTTTGAGAGCAAGCCCCATGTCTCCGAACAGGCGCATTATGCCCTGGTTGTCCAGAAGACTGAAGGCGGAGTACATAAAGCGGGGGTTGCGGGGGATCTGCTTCATGAGCGCGTCAAAATCACAGGCGTTGGTCAGGTTGCACCTGCCTTTGCCTGTGATATAGATCTTCTTGCCCAGTTTTTCGTTTTTTTCCAGCAGGGTCACTTTCGCGCCTGCGTCAAGGGCGAACCTGGCAGCCATGAGGCCTGCCGCGCCGCCGCCGATAACGACTACGCTTTTAGCCATTTCAGTTTTTGCCCAGATATACGTTGTATTCGTCCCAGATGCTCTCGACTTCTCCGAAGTATTCCGCCACCTGGGTCCTGCGCCGCTGGGACAGCGCCACTATCAGCGCGTTTATAAGGCTCATGGGGGCGGCAAGGCTGTCCACGAAGGACGCCATCTCACTTTTGGCGCTTAAGCAGTAATTGCTTTCCGTCCGCAGGGGAGAAAGCGGACCGTCGGTTATGGCGATCACGGTGGCGCCGCGGCTTTTGGCAAAGCGCATGGCTTTTACGGTGTGGTTGGTGTAGCGGGGGAAAGAGATGCCGATAAGCGCGTCTTCGTCGCTTATGCGGGCGATCTGCTCGAAAACGTCGCTTACGCCGCTGGTGACGGTCGATACGTTGGGGAAGATAAAGTTGAGGTAATGCCCCAGAAACTCTGCGAGCGGCGCGCTGGCGCGCAGACCCAGCACATATATGCGGCGCGCGGTCAGCAGGCTGTCTATGGTCTGGTCAAAGGAAGGGACGTCGATCTCGTCAAGGGTGGAACGGATGTTCTGGATATCGCCCTTGAGCATCTTGTTGAGCACCTGGCTGGAGCCCATGTCCCCTGTCATTTCCAGACGCTGCGTAGCGGTGAGCCGGTGGCGGATGAGCTCCTGCAGCGCTTTCTGAAGCTGCGGGAAGCCCTCGTAGCCCAGAGCGGTGGCAAAGCGCACCACGGTGCTTTCGCTGACTCCCACATACTGTCCCAGGCGGCTGGCGGTCATGAACGCAGCCTTGTCGTAGTGGTTGACGATGCATTCGGCGATGCGCCTGTGGCTTTTGGACAGTTTTTTGCCGGAATGGTTCAGCCGGTTCAGCAGCTCCTGAGTGTTTTGTTCCATCGTACGGCCCCTCTTGCGTATTTTGCAGGAATAATGCAAATTCCTGCAGCTTGGAATTTCATTATACTCTGAATGGGGAAAATACGCAAGTTAGGTATATGTTATTATTCAAAAATGTGTCTGGCGCCCTCTTCAAGCTCGCCGATGTCCCAGAGGAAGGAGACCGACAGATACTTATCGCGTATATCCCGGGCGTGCATGTAGGCGGTCAGGGCGTCTTCGCGGGAAAACCCGATCTCCTCGGGCGTCGTGGGCATGCCCATGCGCTTCATTATGTCCAGCAGAGAGGAAAGAGACGGCAGTTCCTCAGCTATGACTGTCTGGATCTCGTCCCAGCGGTGTATGATGCTGTCTATCCGCTTTGCGCGTTTGGCTGGGTCGTTCTTGCCGGCGGTCCGCTCTATCCTGAGCACCTCGGGCGCGGTCTTCCCGAACACGCGGATAATGTCCTTTTCCCAGGCGGCGGGATCGAATTCGCTCATCGCCTTTTCGGCTCTTTCGCGGCTGGGCTTGAGCGTTTTGATAAACTCGTAGAGGCGCAGCGTGAGCACGGTGCCGACGCCGACCTGTATGCCGTGCAGGTCGTATTCTTTACCCTTTTCCAGGCAGAGCATGTCCCACATGTGGCTGAAGTAGTGTTCGAGCCCGCTGGCGGGACGGGACACTTTGGCGAAGCTCATGGCGATGCCGCTTAAGACCAGCCCTTCCGCCACCGCGCCTACCGCGTCGGGGTCGCGCCGGGCCAGACCGTCCGCGGCGTCCATGATGCGCTTGAGCGCCTTGCGCATCACCGCGGCTACGTGGGGACAGTAGTACTCCCCGGTCACTATGTTGCTTATCCGCCATTCGCATACGGAGATATATTTGGCTATCATGTCCCCGAAGCCCGCCCACAGCATGCGCATGGGCGCCTGTGACATGATGTCGGTATCCAGTATGATGCCGCGGGGAGTGGCGTTGTACAGGGTGGTCTTAACGTTGTCCACCACCATGGAGGAGGAGTTGGAAGCGAAGCCGTCCATAGAGGGGGCGGTGCCGACTATTATCTGGGGACGACCGGAGACAAGCGCCAGTTCCTTGCAGGTGTCGTTAATGACGCCTCCGCCCACGGCGATGATCGAGTCGCAGCTGACGTCAAAGCCCATTGCCGCGCTGCCCACGGAATATTCGTCGGGCTCGCACTTGGAGTAGCCGTGTTCCTTGAGCAGGAAGCCGGTAAAGGGGATGCCGGAGCCATTAAGCACGTCGCAAAGCTTTTTGCCGGCGGCTTCAAAGGTGTTTTTGTCGTAGACGATAAACGGTTTCTTCGCGCCGAGAGCGGCTAAAGCGGCGGGCACATCGTCTATGGCGCCCCGCCTGATACTCAGGTAATCCACCCGGGCGCGGTGTTCCCTGCCGCAGTCGCATTCAAACGCCCTGCCGCCCAGATAATCCTTGATGTCGTACTCGTCCACGTATTTCATTGCTCGTTTCCTCCTGTGAGCTCCCGGCGGTACTCTTCAAGCAGTCTGAGCACTTGCGCCGCTTCCGGAGCGTTGTTTATGCTTGTTTTGACGCGGGATGCGCCTTTTAGTCCCTGCAGGTACCAGGCAAGGTGCTTGCGCATCTCGATAACGCCCGTCCTTTCACCGTAGAAAGCGAGAGCGCGGGCAAAGTGATCCATGGCCGTGTCCAGTTTTTCGACGGGAGACGGGGGCGTATAGGCTTTTCCTTCCATGGCGCAGAGGATCTCTTCGAATATCCAGGGGTTGCCCTGCGCCGCCCGGGCTACCATTATGCCGTCGCAGCGGGTGGTCCTGAGCATCCGTAACGCGTCCTCGCCGCAGGTTATGTCGCCGTTTCCTATCACTGGGATGCTTAGCGCGGCTTTGACCTGCGCTATCAGCTCCCAGTCCGCCTGCCCGGAATTGAACATGTCCCGGGTGCGGGGATGCACCGTTACGGCGGCCGCGCCTTCGCTTTGGGCGATGCGGGCGATCTCCACGCAGGAGATGCTGTCCCGGTCCCAGCCCGCGCGTATCTTCACGGTCACGGGCTTTTCCGAAGCTTTGACCATGGCGGATATGAGTTTGCCCGCCAGCAGGGGCTGGGTCATAAGGCGGCAGCCTTCGCCGTTTGAGACTATCTTGCGGGCGGGGCAGCCCATATTGAAGTCAAAAAACTCAAAAGGCGAGGGGTTCAGCCGTTTGACCGCCTCGCTCAGATAGTATTCCTCGTGCCCGAACAGCTGCAGCCCCGCTATGCCTTCTTTCGCGCCTTTCTGCACGAGCTGCACGTGTACGGGACTGCGGGGGCTGAATATGTAGCCCTTCGCCGAAAGCATCTCGCTGACCGCCAGGGTGCAGCCGTGGCCAAACGCGATCTCGCGGGTGACCGGGTCGCTGATGCCCGCCATGGGCGCCAGGAACGCGCCGCGGGGCACGTCGACGGAACCGATCTTCATCAGCTCTCGGTGTCCTTGTACAGCTGGTCCTGCTTAAGACCCGCGATCTTCCAGCCCTTGGAATCCCGGATAAGCGTCACGGTGTAGCGCCCGCTTTTCCAGGGCTCGATGGAGGGATGGTCGGTAGAGGCGTACTCGCTTTTGACGGAGCCGTTTATGTCTGACACGTACTCGGTCACCACGCAGGACACGGTGCCGCGGAAGGGAGACCAGCGCAGGTTCTGCAGTTTCAGGTCATAATCGAAAGAGGAAATGTTGTAGAACCAGTAGCTGGACGCTTCGGAAAACGCCGCGGCCAGCACCGGGTCGCTGTCCAGGAATTCGGGGGTGAAATAGCGGTTCAGCACGGTGGGGTCTTCCCTGGTAAGGCACACGTCGACCCGTTTTTGCAGGCCTTCGGACACGATTATATAGGCGTTGGAGTAATTGAACGCCAGATAGAACGCATAGACCGCGAGACACGCGATCAGCGTGAATATGATCAGTTTTTTTGCGGCGAAAGCCGCCAGCCTGCGCAGGTATTTCATTTATGTGACCTCACGAGCCCATTATCTGCCGCGTGGCGTATACGCTCTCCTCGTCTATAAGGGAGAACTTGATCTCAACGCGGCGGGAGGCTTCTTTGTTTTCGCTGCCGTCGGGGTTGTATTTAAGCGCGGAGAAGGAACGCCCCGCGGCGGATATGACTTTTTTGAACGCGGAAATGCCGCCTGTGGACAGCCTTAAGGTATTGCGCATGTAGTTTTCGTCCAGTACGTAGGAAGCCACGGCCAGCGCGCGCTCCTGGCTCAGTTCCAGGTTGTACAAAAACGCGTCGTGGCCCTGCTTGGCGGTGGAATCCGTGTGGCCCTCGATTATGATCTCGGCCACGTAGGGGCGGAACTCGTCGTTGAGCAGCACGCTTAGGTACACCGGCAGGAAGCGGTCCAGATAGCGCATGCCTTCGAGCTTGAGCTCCGTCTTGCCGGAGTCGAACAGCGCCGCGCCGGGCAGCACTATGGCGCCGGTCTCCTCGTCCACGTCCACCTGTATATTGCTGCGCCTGAAGGCGTCGGACAGGGAGCGGATTATCTGGGTCTTCACGCCCAGCATCTGTTCCAGCTGCGCCTGGGCTTCGCTTAAGCGGCTCTCGTACAGAGCGAGCTCGTTTTTGTACTGGGTGAGCAGCGCGTCGTTCTGCTGGCTGGAGGAGAGCAGGGAATTGTACTGCCCGCTTAAGCGGTTGAGCTCCGTCTGCTTCTGGTCTATCTGCGCCTGCAGGGCGTTTATCTGCTGGGTAAGGGAGTCGGAATTGCTCTGAAGCGCGTCCCTCTCGGCCAGCGCCAGCGCCAGGTCCGCCCGCATGGCGTCCTTTTCGCTGCGCAGGTCAACTATGACGGTCCGGCTTTCTTCCAGCTCTCCCTGCACGCTTTCAAGCTGTGCCTGGGTGTCGTTTAATATGATAACGGTCTTGTCCAGTTCGTCCTGGCTGGCCTTAGCCCGGGCTTCGGCGATAAGGTACTGCTCCTGGGCCGTTTTGTACTTCTGCTCCTGCTCGTTGAGCGTGAACATCATGGAGAATATGACGAATATGAATATGAGCACCAGCACGCTCATCATATCCGAGAAGGAGAGCCAGAAGGAGCCGCCCGAGCCTCCCTGGGAGCCGTTTTTCAGGCGTCTCATGCGCCGCCTCCGCTTTTATGTTTGGCGGCGGAATCCACCAGCCTTGACGCCTTTTCCACCCGCTTTATGATCTGAGTCATGCAGCCCTCGAAGTAAGCGATGCTTTCTTCCATGTCCGCGTCCAGCTGGCTGCGGGCGTTCTCGAAGGCGGTCTTAAGCTCGTTTGCCGAAGCCGTGAGCGCCTGTGCGCTGTCGTTAAGCAGCTCCTGTGAGTTCTCCTGAAACGCTTTGGATGCTTTCGCGACTTCGTTTGCGGAGCTTTTTACTCGATTTGTGAGTTCGTTAAGCGCGTCTATTGCGTCGGTCTGGGAATTGATGACTGCCACGGAGGCTTTGTTCGCCTCGTCCAGCTTTGCAAGTTCGGCGTCCGCGTGCTTTATGAGCAGCTCATACTTGTCCATGAGCAGCGTCAGGTCGGTCCTGATGTCGTGTATGGCGTGGGCGGAGGCGGAAAAGTCGTTAAGCGCCTCGTTGATCCGCTTGAGCGCCGCCTCCTGCTGGGCGCAGGTGGACGCCATGGTGTCGCCCAGGGTCTTGAGCTGACCTTCGAACATGCCGTTTACCTTGTCCAAATACGCGTCCGCCACGCCCTGCATAAGCTCCTTCTGCCTCTGCGCGGTGGTGTCCGCGAAGGATGCCAGGGGTTCGACCAGAGCCTTTATGTTCTCGGGACTCATGGCGTAAGCCAGCTGCTTGAGCAGCGCGGTCTGCTCCTGCTGGTAGATTGCCACCTGGGTCATGGGGTCTACGGACAGCACGCCCGCATACTTGGCCATGGCATTGTAGAACTCGGTCAGCGTGTTCTGGGCGCTGGCGTGGGCGGCGCGGGTCAGCAGGGTGAAGCTTATGGACGCGATCACGCCGAAGATACTCGTCAAAAACGCGTACTTCATGCTGGACAGAAGCGTGTTCATGGAGGAGGTTATGGTGTTGGCGTCCACGGAATTCATTTCGCTCAGCGCCAGCGAAAGCCCCAGCAGCGTGCCCAGGAAGCCCAGGGACACCTGCACGCCGGGCAGCGCTTCGGTGAGCTTCGCCCGGCCGGGGCCGTCTATCACGGTCTCCTCGTTTATGTAGTCTTCCACGTTGGCGGGGTTATGGTATTCCCCGTCCGCGAAAAACAGGTTGTTCAGGTACTCGCTCCAGTGGGGCATGAGGCTGCCGCGGCCCAGGAACCGGTCTTCCTGCCAGCTGCGCTTGGCCTTGTCGCCCTGTTTTATCTGATAGATCGCCTTTTTAAGGCGCTTGGTGTTGCGGGTCACGGGCAATATGCAGCGGAACACGCCTATAAGGAACAGCGCGATAATGATTATATACACCACCACGCTGATGCCGCCGCCCAGCCAGGAGGTTATTTTCTGCCAGATATTCATCGGTTCCTCCGTCATATATTTCAAAACTGTTATACCGCATTATATCACCTGCGGTTTATTATTGCAAATATATGACGGAAAAAACACATTAAATGTTCCGGGGCAGAAAAAAAGCGGGTCACCTGCCCGCAGTTTGAGGTTCGGTCATTCCCAGCTCGCGTGCGCGGATGGACAGCACGCGGGGAGACAGCTCCCTTTCGATCTCAAATTCCGCCTTATTGATGCGGTTGTTGAGGTTTTGCGTCTCTTTTTCAAGGGCGCTGAGCCGGGAGGAAGCCTTCGCACTGCCGGAAGCCATGATCATAAGAGAGGTAAAGAAGAAGCACGCGCACAGTATGAGCGCAAGCAGCGGCAGCAGAGACACAGCGCTCGCGCTGCGCACGGCTCTGGCGTTTTTCGCCCGACAGCTCACGCCGTTTCCCCTGTAGGTGCCGGTCATTTATTTCCCCCCAATCTTACAAACATAAAGATTATAAACCAACAGGATTACCATTCTGCTAAGCGTGCAAAACAAATCAATAAAAAAACCGAAGTCGGTTTGAAATAAATCTTTACTATTCTGAAATATAGGCTTATCATAGGGCACATTGACATAATATTGAAGTAGCTGTATAATAATATGCGATATTAGATAAACTGGAGAATCACTGCATGAGTTTTAAAGTTTTGACCGACACTTCCGCAAATCTCCCCACGCCCCTGCTAAAACAAAGGGACATCGGGGTTATTGCTTTTTGTTATTATATCGACGGCTCGGAATATTCCTGCCTCGACACTGAAAAGTTTGACTCAAAGGCGTTTTATGACTCTATCCGCGGCGGCACCAAGGTGAGCACCTCCCTGATCTCCCCCGACAAGTACCGGCAGGCTTTTGAAAAATACGTTTCTGCCGGAGACGACGTGGTGTATGTGGGCATGTCTTCGGGCATAAGCGGCTCTTTTTCCGTGGCGGTGAGCGTGGCAAACGAACTTATGGAACAGTATCCGGACAGGCGCATCGAGACGGTGGACACCATCGGTGCGTCCCTGGGGGAAGGCTTCTTCGCGCTTATGGCGGCGGACGCCCGTGACGCGGGCAAAGACGCGCGCGAGACCGCGGAAGAACTCAGAAGCAAGGTGCCCGAGATGTGCCAGGTGTTCACCGTGGACGACCTTATGCATCTGAGGAACACGGGCAGGCTGTCCAACGCGGCGGCCTGGGTGGGCACGGTGCTGAATATCAAGCCCCTGCTCAAGGGCAATACGGAAGGGAAAATAGTGTCCTTCGCCAAGGCGCTGGGCAGGCGCAGGTCCATAGACATGATCGCGGACAGGTACGATAAACTGGTCAGAAACAGCGAAAGCCAGGTCATAGGCATCGCCCACGCGGACTGTCCCGCTGACGTGGAGTATCTGATAAAGCTGCTCAACAAAAAGCACCCGCCCAAGGACATAATGGTGGTGGATTACGAGCCCGTGACGGGTTCTCACGTGGGTCCCGGCGCGCTGGCGCTGTTCTTTATGGGAGACGCGGACTTCAGGAAGGACAAACCGGTCATCAGTCTGCCCAACCTGCCCAACATCCCGAACATCCTTAAGCGCGACAGAGACCAGAACAAGGCTGACATTCGGGAGGACGACGCTGGCGCGGCGTGCCCGGAGGCGGCGGACGGCATCTGATCTGTCGGAGGGGAAAATGAGCCTTAAGCTTATCAAGCTGACAAAACGGTATGAGGCGCAGCTGGGGGAGATGCTCGAGGAGTGGAAAGCTGACCAGGAGCTCAACCACACGAATCATTCTCCCTGGGCGATATTCAAAAACGACTGGCACGATTTCGACCATTATCTTAAGCATCTCGAGAACCGGACCGCTGAAGGCGGCCTGGTGCCGGACAGCGTGTTCTTCCTTCTGGACGAGGACAGGGACCGGCTGCTGGGCGCGGTCAACATCTGCCATTACCTTAACGAGGCGCTCCTGAAAGAGGGAGGGCACATAGGCGACGGCATAAGACCGAGCGAAAGAAGAAAGGGCTACGCTACCCGGATGATAGGTCTGGCGCTGGACGAGTGCCGCAAACTGGGCATAACAAGGGTGCTCATGACCTGTGAAAAGACTAATGTCGGCTCCGCTAAGTCCATAATCCGGAACGGGGGAGTGCTGGAAAACGAGTTCGTGAACTCCGACGGCGAGGTGGAGCAGAGGTACTGGATAGACCTGTAAAGGGCAGAAGGAATGCAAATAAAAAGCGGCGGGAGATCTCCCGCCGCTTTTTTAATGTGCTATTCCACAGTGAGCCTTATCCTGCCCGTATCAGTGGTCACACTGCATTTTCCGCCGCTTACGGTCTCGGGCACCTTTACGCTGCCCGTGCCGCTTTTGGCGATAAACACTTTTTCGGACAGCAGCGAGCCGGTCACGTCGCTGGTACCGGTCTTTATGACAAGCTCCGCTGCGTCGCACTTTTCGAGCTTCACGTCGCCGGTGCTGCGCTGTATGTTCATCTCTACGGAGGCGACGACGTTTGTAAGGGTGATGTCGCCGGTGCTGCCGGAAGAGGTGAAGCTTTCGCAGCTCACGTCCGTCAGCGCGGCTTTTCCGGTGCTCACTTTCACGTTTATGCTGCCCAAGCAGCTGACCTGCGTGACGAACACCCTGCCGGTAGACACCTTAAGGCTGAGTTCCCCGGCGCTCAAGCTGTTTGCGTCTATGTCTCCGGTGCTTGTTTTGATGTTCAGGGTCCCTTCGCAGGAAGCGCCGCAGAAAACGTCTCCCGTGCTCAGGGAGATATCCGCGCTCTTAAAGCTGAATCCGGCGGGCAGGCTCACGTCTCCCGTGCTCGTTTGGATCGACAGCGACGCGTACTCGCCCCGGGGAAGGTACACCGTGATCCTGGGAGTCTTGAACTGGAACAGGCCGATATGGTCGTACCATTTTCTGGTATCCCCAGTTCTACCTTAAGCGCGCCGGCTTCATTGGATACGCGGTGCTTCAGTTTTTCGCGCTCGAAAAGCTCCACGCGGGCGGTCCCGTCATCGGTCGCCACGAATGTGATTCTGTCAGTGTCGGAGACGATGAGGATATCCTGCACCGGCCCGTTTATGTCGTATACGCTGGTCTCGAGTCTGCTGCTGTCGAGGGCTGAAAAGTCCCAGCCCAGTATCGACATGGCCACTGCGAAGATTATCAGTCCCACGACTATAAGGCAGACTGCCGCCAATAACACTTTTGATGTGATCATTTTCATCACTTTTGCCCTTTCCGAGAAACAGTTTCTTAAGACCCAAAGTCAGTTTTTTAGCCAGCGCCCAGGCGCCTTTGCCGCACGCGCGGCAGGCAGGGAGCAGAAGTACTGCCAGTCCCGCGCATACGAAGCCCGCGCCGGTCAGCGCAAGTCCCTGCGCAAGATCGCCCCTGAACATAACCAGTATTCCCGCGACAGGGCAGCACACGGCGCAGACGATGAGCGCTGCGGCTATTGCCCACAGGGAAATGATAACGGCCCAGATGACCGCGTACAGGGACAATATCACCGCTAAAAGCGAGATCAGCAGCGCCAGCCAGATGGGGGAGCCCAGCGCCAAAAGCGTTATCTCAAGGGCGGACAAGCGGCGCTTGGGCCGGACCCGTTCCTTTACCAGTTTGGTTATGGGGATCTCGGACATTATCTGTGCGGAGATATCGTCTATCGATCCTATCTCGGCGACCGCTTCGGCTTCCGTAAGGCCTTCCTCCAGCCGATCGTCGATGCTTTCGGCGTAAAACGCCAGGTGCTCGTCGATATCTTCCTTCGGAAGACCGGCCAGCTTTTTCCTTAACAGCGCAAGAAACTCTGTTTTATTCATTCGTATGCTCCTCTCTGACGACGAACCGGTACACAGCCATGATCTCATCCCAGTCGCGTTTGAATTCCTCGATCCGCAGTTTTCCCAGATCTGTTATGCGGTAGTATTTTCTGAGCCTGCCGTCGTGCTCCGCGCTGCGCACGGTGAGCATATCGGCGGCTTCAAGCCGCTTGAGGATCGTGTACAGGGTGGATTCCGACAGCTCGAGGTACGGTTTCATATCTTTTATTATCTTGTAGCCGTAGGAATCTTCGTTCCTGATCGCCGCCAGCACGCATACGTCCAGCAGCCCGCGCTTCAGTTGTATGTCCACGGTATGCCTCCTTTCATGGTATACATCATATCACGAAGTATATCACGCGTCAAGGTATTCCTGCGTAAAAAACGGAAAACAAAAACCGCGCCTTTTAGGCGCGGTTTGCTGGCGAGGCCCCGTCAGGCGGTCTCGTTGTTGTAGGACACCAGGGAGGCTTCCTTTACGCCTTCCAGAGTGAGGAGCTTGTTTAAGAACGCTTCGCTCTTTTCCACTCTCACTTCGTAGGTGAGCTCTATGCCGCCGTTGGATATGGTTTTGTTTTTCAGGCTCTGATAGCGCAGCTTGGTCATGAGTTTCTGGGCGTTGGCTTCGCCGACCTTGTTCACGCGCATGACCAGCAGGTAGCTGTCTTCGCCCTTCTTGAGCATGGTCCTGAGAATGAATATCGCAGCGGCGATGCCCACGACGCTCAGCGCCGCCAGCAGGAACTGGCCCGCGCCCAGCAGTATGCCCATGGTGAGCGCCCAGAACATGTAGCCGGTGTCCAGGGGATCCTTAACGGCGGTCCTGAAACGCACGATGGACAGCGCGCCGACCATGCCCATACTCAGCGCCACGTTGTTGCGGATACACACGACGACGGGGGCGGTGATCACGGTCATAAGTATCAAGGTGAGGGCGAAGTTGTTGGAGAACATAACGCCCCGGTAGGTCTTTTTATATACCCAGTAGATAAACACCCCCACGACGAACGCCATGACGATGGTAAACAGCACAAGCGGGATGGAGCTCGCGCCCAGAGACTGGTTTTGGAAGACTTCCTGAATGATGGAATTCACGGTGTTATCCCCTTTCAAAAATGGTGCATATTTTGATTAGCCACGGGCTAAAAAGTCACATAAGGACGTTATCCCAAAGGTTCGAACCTGCGGCAGAGCACGTACTTGCTTATGGCGCAGTTCTCTGTGGGAGTGTCGGCGAGCAGCCCCGCGATGTGGGCGGGGAGATAGGTGTCGAACTTGACTTCAAGGATCTCCCTTTTGTCGTCCAGCGGGCTGACGGTGAGCAGATCCGGGTTGAACAGGTCTGTGGAACCGGGGCAGGTCGCCAGCTGCTTGTCGAAGGTGATGCGGGCGTGCTCCGCGGGGAACACGAACGCTTCCCGCACGTAGTCCACTAGCACCCGGGGGCGCAGAAGCTTCGTGCGCATCTCCACGTACATGTCCGTGAGCAGGGGCTCGTCGTATTCCAGCAGGGAAGCGGCGTCGCCCTCTGCCAGCGCGTCCGCCAGCTTGCGGTCTATGCGGCAGGCGGATTTCTGTATCAGCTCGCCCACCTTGCGCTTGCGCTCCAGAAAGATCACGCTGTCGGACATGTTGTATATGCGGATGCGGTATTTGTCGCGGTCCTGTACGCCGTCCAGCTTGTCATAGTACGCCCGGTCGTATGCGTCGTCGAAATACAGGGAGCGGATAAAGTATTCCCCGTTTTCGTCGGTGTGGCTGTCATAGGCCATCACACGCCCGAGCTTTTCCCTGAGCAGCGCCATATCGCCGCTGTTTATCCAGTACTTTCTCTCGTGGCGCTCAGGCAGGCGCTTGCGGTTTTCGTCCATCGGATCCTCTATTTGTAGTAAGAATAGCTTTTGCCCTTGTCGTCTATAAGCTGCACGGTGCGGGCGATCTCGCCGAAATACTTTTCGAACTCCGCCTTGCTCAGCGCGTTGGAGTAGAAGTACAGCAGCCTGCCGGGACGCGTTTGGGCGTATCTCTTAAGCTCGTTCAGACGGGAATTGTAGCTCTTCTCCGTCTTGCCCCAGCGTTCCAGATGCATGGGCAGCTCCGGCAGAAGCTCCTGATACCTTTCGGCCATTTTCTGCAGCACGCTGGCGCTTGACCAGTCGCCCTTGAGCTTTTCGCTGAACAGGGTCAGGAAGTAATCCTTGCAGACGGGATTCTTCATCAGCGCTATAAACAGGCTGTTGTCGCGCTTGTTGCTTTCACCGACGCCGCCGGGCTTCAGCCAGCGGCTCACGGAGTTGGTATCCGTGGTGAATGCCCAGTCGAAATCGAACACTATCCAGCGCCACTTGCCGTCTACGGCGGTGGAACGGTATTTTTTGTTGTTGAGCAGGTCGGTGTTGCCGGTGTATATCTCCACCGCGATGGCGTTTAAGTAGTTCTTCCAGTCGATGTATCTGTCGGCAACGGCCAGCTCTTCGGCGCTTTCCAGCCCGTTCTTGGTGTAATATTCCTTGAACTCCTTCCAGCTGGCGGCAGAACCCTGCATGACCTTGTCGTTGGCCTTGAGCAGGTCTATGCCGTCCTTAAGGCTTTCGTCCCAGCCTTCCCACTGGCAGATGGAGTAGGCGTTTATGCGCTCGCGCATGTTGTACTGGCCCCAGTACTGGCCGTTGATGTACACCACGCACAGGGCGGTATCCTGGTACATCACGTCCATGCCTTCGGCGAGGCTGGCCAGTATGCTGTCCCTCATGCGGGTCTTGTCCCAGTCCTGCCCGGACTGGCGCAGCAGGAAACTCTGATACTCGGTGTAATCCCGGTTGGGGAAGAGGGGCGCGTAGAAGCGCTTGGTGCCGTATTTGGAGTTTGCGATGATCTTGAAGGGCTTCTGGGGCTCCTTGCGGGAATACTGTCCGTGCAGCCTTACGCCGCAGCCCTGGGACAGGATGGTCTCCCCGTCAAGACCGAACAGTTCCACGTTGGACGGTTTTTCCCAGGTCATCCAGAAGTTGGCGCCCCTGTCTATGGAACCGTAGGGGCTGTTTGCCTCGGCGTTGGGGCCTTTCACGTACAGGCCTTTTTCGTAGCTCCACATGTCCATGGGGTCGAGCACCAGGCTCACCACCTGCATGGTGTGTTCGAGGCCGAAAAAGTAGGTCTGCGTCTCTATCAGGGAGGAGAGCTGCCCGTCTTTGAACGCCGCCGCCCTGACCACGGTCGTATCGTTTATGGAGATAGGGCCGGAGTATACGTAAGTGGTGACGGTCCCACTGACCTGGGAAGCGAACTCCGGGTCCACCTTGTAGGAATAACCGCCTACGCGGGAAGGATCGGGATCGGAGGAATCCAGGGTGTAGTATATGGTCGCTCCGGGCTCGGCGCTGATGGTCAGCATCACGCTTTCGCCCGCGGCGAACATGCCGCCGGCGGCGGAAAAGCGGGGCTTGAGCAGCTTTTCCTCATACCCGGAAGACACGTTTAACGAGCCGGGCGTGGCGGCGGTCAAATAAAAAAAACCGGAATCCAGGCTGGAGCCCATGCGCCCGTAGGAGATGTTGGTGTACTGGATCCCCAGGGGGCAGCGATCAAGTATCCTGCCTTCGGGATCGGAAAACACCAGCGTTTCGCCTTCGGTGGCGGAGAGGCTGAAATTGGTGTGCAGATAGGAGCCGATCTTGCCGTCCTGTCCGCTCATGTAAACGCCCAGAAACGAACCCGCGGGGATCGTGGTGCCCTGGGGAAACTGCCACTTGCGGGGCTTGGAGGGGTCGTCGCTCAGGCCGTAGCCGCTTATGTCCGCCATTTGGGATGAGGTGTTCCTGAGCTCGATCCAGTCGTAGCTGTTGCTGGAAGACGAGGAGGCGGACGCCATGACCTCGCTTATGAAAACCCTGCTTGAATTTTGCGCCGCGAACTGACCTGAGATCAGCGCGGCGCTTGAAAAGGTATTTGCCATGCCCGGGGTGGGTGCCTTGGTAGTCACCCAGCTGCCGTCACTTTGGCGGACGTAACTTTGATCGGCCTTGAGCAGGTCCCAGCTCACCATGTCGATTATGTATCCCTGGGAGTTGGTCAGGATCACGCCTTCTTTCTCGGTGCTCAGCCTGAAGTTGGTGTGCAGGGGAGAGGAGGTGTCCTTTCTGTCGTAGCCGGAACAGTAGATTATCATGTACTGGCCCGCGCCTATGGAGATGTTGGGGAATTCCCATTTGCGCAGGTTGTCTTCGCTGTCGCTTAAGTGATACCCCGCCAGGCTTATGGTGTAGCTGGAGGAATTGTACAGCTCCACCCAGTCCACATACTCGCCGTGCTCGTCGGCGGCGTAGGAGGCGTTCTTGGCCATCACTTCGTTTATGAAGATGGGGCTGTCCGCGAGCTGCCGGGAGGAGCGCAGCGCCACGTAGCTTTCGTGGGTGTTGGGCAGCTGGGGAGTGGGCTCACCGGATATCTGCCACCTGCCGTCTATCTCGGCGTAAGAGTTGTTGGCGGGAAGCTCCGGGATGTTGATGCTCTGCACGGCGGTCTCCGAGGGATTGTACAGTATCAGCCGGTCGCCCGCGGCGGAAAGCTTGAAGGGGGCGTGGTAAGCGTAACCCGGAGTGTTGCTGGTGGTGTTGGTGCAGAACACCAGCACCCTTTCGCCGCTTTTGAGCGTCTGCTCGGGGAACTCGAAGAACTTGACCATAACGCCCATCGTGCCGGAATCCTTGGCGAGTTTCCAGCCCTTGAGCTTGATGTCGCCGGAAGACACGTTGGTGAGTTCCACCCAGTCTGAGAAGGCACCCAGGTTATCCTGTATAATGGAAGAGTTGGAGCTCATGACCTCGGTGACCCTCAGGGTGTTGGCCACGTCGATCTCGCTGATGCGCTGTTCGGTCTTTACGCTCGGAGATACGGGGAAAATGTATTTCTGCACGATAAAGCACAGCACGATGAACACCAGCCCGCCGATTATGATGAGCGGGAGATAGTTTTTTGATGTATTGTTTTGAGCGGAGGATGTTTCCTTCATATCAGTCTCCAAACATAGGGGTGAAGCGCCGGCAAAGCGGCACAGTCCCACATATTATAACACATTTCGAAACGCGATAAAGGGAAATGCGGTTAATTTACTGTAAACGGGGCCGGGCGCGCCCGCATGTGTCCGGGCACGGCCGCAGGCGGATTATAATGAGAAAAATAGCGAAATTGGAACATATTTAACATAAAAATCGTCAAACCTCTGTAATAATTTGGTATAATATAGTGGCCTATACCGGGAGGTGAAAGCTGTGAGACGCGTTATCGCGCTGGTTTTGGCCGTGCTGTTCTGCCTTGCGTGCGTTGCCGAGGAGAAGACCGAAGAAATGCGGGCAGAGTATCCGTCAAATCTTTACAGCGATTCGTGCATACTGGTGGACGCGGACACGGGAGAGGTGTTGTTCGAGAAAAGCGCAGACGCCCGCCGCTATCCCGCATCCACTACCAAAATAATGACGCTTATAGTGTCTATAGAAAGAAAAGACGGGCGGGATATAGTGACCGTGCCAGCTTCGGCGGGGGACATATCCCTGGATTCGACCCGCGTTCCCGTGTATTACGGCGAAAAGATGCCCATGCGCGATCTGTGGTACGGGCTTATCTACAATTCCGGCAACGACGCCGCCAACGCCATCGCGGAACTGACCAGCGGCTCCATAAAGGCGTTCGTGAGCGACATGAACGCAAAGGCGGAGGAGCTGGGAATGGGTTCCACCCACTTCGCCAACGCACACGGGCTGCATTCCCAGCAGCACTACACCACCTGCCGCGACATGGTCAAGCTGACGCTGTACTGCCTTGAAAACGACCTGTTCAGGGAAATAACCTTTTCCACCGGCTACACCATGCAGCCTACCAGCAAGCGGGGCGAGCTGTTCCTGGATCACCATTACGGCATAACGGATTTTTCCACCAAGTATTACTATCCCTATGCCCGCGGCATAAAAACGGGCTACACCTCCCAGGCGGGGCAGTGCTTCGTGGGGGCGGCGGACAAGGACGGCCATGAGCTGATAGTGGTCATAATGCACTGCGGCTTTGGCAAGAACGAAAAATGGATCGACGCAAAAACGCTGTTTGAGTACGGCTTTCAGGTGCTTAAAGACCGGGAAGCCTGACGGAGGATAAACTTGTTTAGACGGATTCTGAGCGCGCTTATTGCGCTTACGCTGATCTTGGGCATGTCCGCGCTGGCGGTCACGCCCGCCGACTATTCCGTGGATACGCCGGAAAATCTGGTCCCGGAGCATCTTTACGGCCGCGGCTGCATACTCATAAACGCGCTGACGGGGGACGTGCTGTTCGAGAAAAATGCGGACGACAGGCGCTATCCCGCTTCGACCACCAAGATAATGACCTGCATACTGGGCATAGAATGGGCCAGGGCAAACGGCGTACTGGACGCGCCCATCGTGATACCCAACAATATCGCCGTATCCAGCGACTCGTCCAAGATGGGACTGACTCCCGGCGACACCATGACCTTCACGGACCTGCTCTACGGCATGATGCTTTCCAGCGGCAACGACGCGGCGCTGGCTGTGGCGCAGCTGGTGAGCGGCAACGTAAACGAGTTTGTCAAGCTGATGAACCAGAAGTCGGCGGAGCTGGGGTTAAACGAGCGCAACACCCACTTCACCAACCCCCACGGACTGCACGAGGTGAACCATTACACCACCGCCCGCGACATGGCCAAGATCACCGCTTACGCCATGCAGGACGCCACCTTCCGTTCCATAGTCGCTGCCACGTCCTACACCGTGTTCAGCACTTTCTGGCCCAACGGGCAGACGTTCGAGACCAAATACGACCTGCTGCTGGAGAACAAGCGCCTGTACTATGCGCCGGCAATCGGCGTGAAGACCGGCTTTACCAAGGCGGCGGGGCGCTCCTTCGTGGGCGCGGCGGAGCAAAACGGAGTCACCCTGGTCTCCGTGTGCTACAACCCCGTCAAGATAGACGAGGCGGACAAGACCTATGTGGAGGCGTTCACCGACTCTATCCGCATGTTCAAGTACGGCTTTTTGCAGTACGGCTTCCTAAGCTTCAAGGAGCTGTGCCAGATGAGCGACTCCAGCCTTTTGTCCGTAACGGTCAAAAAGGCGGCGAAGGACGATCCGGGCAACGGCTACGTGGAACTCAGCATCACGGACATCCCGGCAGGCTATACCGAAGGCTACCTTAAGAGCGAGCTCGCCGATCCGGTCAGGCTGGACGAGATCACCAAGGATTTTGCCCACAGGATAGTGCTGGATTTCGAGGGAAAGGACGTGGTCGCGCCGCTCAAGGCGGGCGACGTGCTGGGCAAGGCGCATTTCACGGGACTTGACGGCGCGGTGTACGAAGGCAGCGTGGTCTCCGCCCGTGACGTGGAGATGCAGCCGCCCACCACCGACGAGGTGCTGGACGAGTGGCTGGAGGACAAACCTGTGATAAGGTTCTTCTCGCCCCGCCACAATCCCGCCAGCTGGCTGATCTACCTGGTGCTCATCGGGCTCGTCGTGTTCCTTATCGCCAGAGCGAAGCAGAAGCGCAACCGCATCAACCGGGCGCGCAAAGCAGCCTACGAGCGCAGGAAACGGGAGTACGTGCAGCGCATGAAGCGGCAGGAAGCGCAGAAGAAGACCGCGAAAAAACGCAGATAGACCCTAAGGAAACGTTAAATTTATTTAAAAACGCGCACAGGGCCGCAGATTATGATATAATACACGGGCGTTTCGGGGTTATAGCTCAGTTGGTCAGAGCGTCACGTTGACATCGTGAAGGTCGATGGTTCGAGCCCATTTAACCCCACGCTCCGCGCCCTGCTGTCAGGCAGGGCGCTTTTGTGTTTATCGGAACACTTGCGCCTGGTGCGACGTCATAGTATTTCGGCAAGACAAAGCGACAGTACAACGGAGGAAACAAAATGCTTTCGGCTCAAACGCTTTTACAGGAGCTTGAAAATAATATAGCAAAGGCGATAGTGGGTAAGGACGAGGCGGTGGAACTGCTGTTCAACGCCCTGCTGTGCGGCGGCCACGTGCTGATAGAGGACGTGCCCGGAGTGGGCAAGACCACCCTGGCTTCCGCCTTCGCCCGCAGCCTCGCCCTGAGCTTCAAACGCATACAGTTCACGCCGGACGTGACGCCCTCGGACGTCACGGGCTACAGTGTCATGGACTTCAAGACCGGGGACATGAGCTTTAAGCAGGGCGCGGTGTTCAGCAACCTGCTGCTCGCGGACGAGATAAACCGCACTTCCCCCAAGACCCAGTCCAGCCTGCTGGAAGTCATGCAGGAAGGGCAGGTCACCACCGACGGCGTCACCCGGCTCATGCCTCAGCCCTTTATGGTGCTGGCCACCCAGAACCCCGTGGATTTCGTAGGCACTTATCCCCTGCCCGAAGCGCAGCTGGACAGGTTTTTCATGCGCATAGAGATAGGCTATCCCAGCCGCGAAGAGGAGCTTAAGGTGCTGGAAATGTACCGGGGCGCCAAGCGCCGCGTGGAGGAAGTGGAGCCCATCTGCGACGGCGGAGACATCCTTGAACTGCAGCAGCAGGTCACCCAGGTGAAGGTGTCCAAGGAAATGCGTTTGTACATCACCAACATCGCCCAGGCTTCCCGCAGCGCGAAGCTGTTCGGCAGGGGCATTTCCACCCGTGGCGCCATAGCCCTCATGCGCGCGGCGCAGGCGGGGGCGCTGATGGAAGGCCGCGACTACGTTATGCCCGAGGACGTGCGCGCCCTGGCGGCGCCGGTGCTCGCCCACAGGCTGAGCCTGAGCCCGGAAGCCCGCATCAGCCAGAAAAACGCCAGCGAAGCGAAGGCGCTCACGCGCCTGATCGCCTCCCTGCCGGTGCCGGTGCGCGCAAAGTGAGACGCAGGACGGTCCATTTTATAGCGGCAGCCGCCACGATCGCGGTGATCGCGCTTACACTGGGCAGCCGCCTGCTGCTTATGGGCGCGGTGTGCATGGGGCTCATGCTGGCGCTGGCGCTCATAAGCCTTATACCCGCGCTGTTCACCCTCAGGCTGTCGTCGTCGCAGAGCGGCGAAAGGGTTAAGCGGGGCGAAAACATCCGCCTTACCGTAAGGTTTTCATTCAAGGGCATACTGCCCATAGGCAGCGCCGCGTACCAGGCGGACGCGGGAGTGAGCGCGCGCTTCGGCGGCGCGCCTTTTTGCCGTTATGAGAGACAGTGCGCGCTGCCTGCCGCCCATGTGGGCGTGTTTGACGCGGGCGAAGGCCGAATATACCTGACAGACCTGTTCAATCTGTTCGTGTTCAGCCGCAAGATCAGCTCCGGCTGCCTGAGCTACACGGTGCTGCCGGGGAGCTTTGAGACGGACAGGCCGGAGTATTCCGCGCGGGAAGCGGGTTCCGGCGAGATACGCATGTCCGACGATGCCAACGAGCCCGCGGGAGTGCGCGAATGGGTGCAGGGTGACGCGCTCAAGCGCGTGCACTGGAAGCTGAGCACCCGCTATATCGACCCGTATACAGGGGCGTTCAGGCCGTTTGTGAAGACTTACGAGGAGGCGGCCCGCCCTGAGGTGCTGGTACTGCCGGTGACGGCGGGCCTCTACGGGAACGACGAAGAGACTTTAAGCCGCAAGGACGGCGTGTGCGAATGCGCGCTTAGCGTGTGCCGGGCGTGCCTGAAAGCGGGAGAGAGCGTAAGGCTGCTGGCGCCGGCGGAGGGGCTGGGCGAGGTGTTCGCAGCCTCGGACGAAGACGTGCCGAAGCTGGAGGACATGCTTTCACGTCTCGCGTCGAGCGGGGATATGCAATTAAAAACGGCAGTGAGCGAAGTCATGCGCCGTGGACAGACCACGTCTGCGGCGGTGCTGGTCGCCAGCTCGCTCAACAGCGGAGAAGCGGATATGCTCGTCCGCTTAAGGATGTATTCCTCCCTGGGAGTCAGCCTGGTGTACGTGATGGGCGCGGCGGGGGAAAACGACGAGACGCTGTCCTGCCTGGATGCGGCGGGCGTATCGGTCAGCGTGTACGCGCTGGAGGCGGAAGATGAAGAAACAGCTTAACGCGGCGCTTTTAAGGTTCGCGCCCATCGTGCTTTCCGCCGTATACGGCTTCTCCCTGGCGCTGATGTACGACCTGTGGGACCTGGGCGCCGCTCCCGGCTACGTGATAGGCTATACCCTGCTGGCGGCGTGCATACTGGGGCTTATGAGCGTGTCCAAACTGTCCGGCTGGATCACCTTGTGCGCGCTGGCGGCGTTTGCGGGAATTAAGCTGCTGGGCGGCTGGAACCCGATAGCCTATGTGGGCAGGGTCATCGACGCGGTAAAAGCCGGGGAAGCGGAAACATATGCGGACCAGCTCACGCTTTCGGTGTCGCTGGGCCTTATGGTGGAGGCATACGTCGTACTTAATGACCTTAAGGGCGTGAGTTTGCTTATAAGCATAGCCCTCATGTGTTTCGTGCTGTTCTGGTTTTTGGACTATAAACCCAACGAAAAGTATTTTGTTCTGGCGGTGTTCGCCCTGAGCTCCATGTATGCCCTGACCGGTAGGCTGCGGTTCTCGGGCTACCGGGCGATGATAAGCCTGGCCCTGATCGCGGCCCTGCTCAGCTGGGCGCTGGTGCCAAAAGGAGTTACGGTGCCGGCGCTGGAAGAAGCGTCCCGCAAGGCGGTTAAGCTGGTCATAGACACCTTTAACCTGGACCGGGACGAACTGGAGCAGCGCCGTTCGTTCAATATCGGTTCCTACGGCTGGCGCACGAGAAACGAGACCTTCGGCGGCCCTGCATATCCCAGAAACGACGAGGTGCTGAAAGTCACTTCCGACGGCAGGCTCTACCTGCGCGGCTCGGTGCGCTACACCTACAACGGACGGGCGTGGGTGGACGAGAGCAACACGGAAAAGGCGGGCAAGATCCGCAGATACATGCTTTCCGGCATCGAGGGGCTGCTCTACCGCGGAGAGTACGCTCAGGCGTTCGACCTGGACAAAAGCTCGGAAAGCGGCGGATTTGCTCTCAAAACCGCGTCGGTGGAAGTGCTGGGCGACAACCTGTACTGGGCTGTCTACGTTCCAAACCGCACCGGAAGCGTCGACAGCGGGCTTAAGATATACTACAACAATATAGGCGAGATGTTCGCTTCCCGCCGGCTCGAGGGCGGGGACGCTTATACGTTCGATTACTGGGAATACGCGGACGACAGCATCATGGCGGACGCCGTGAACGCTGCCGGGGAAAACAAGGACGACAGCTGGCCTTTCGTGATACTGCTGAACAGGGACGTGCCCAAGGGCGTGGACGCGCGGGTGTACGAGCTGACCGAGGAGATCACGCGGGGCAGCGCGACGCCGTACGAGGCGGCCGCGGCCATACGGGACTATCTTAAGCAGAACGGAAGATATACGCTCACCCCCGGCTACGTGCCGGAAGGCGAGGACTTCGTGAGCTGGTTCCTGCTCAACGGCATGAACGGCTACTGCATGTATTTCGCCTCTGCCATGACGCTTATGGCCCGCATCGCGGGTCTGCCTGCCCGGTATGTGGAAGGCTACCTGGTGAAGGAAGGCGGGGAGAACGTGGTCACGGGCCGGGATGCCCACGCCTGGAGCGAGGTGTACTTTAAGGGATTCGGCTGGGTGACCTTCGAGGCGACTCCGCCCGATGCGGGAGAAGACCGGGACGGGTCAAACTCAGACGGATCCGATCAGTCCGACGGGACGCCGCCGTCTCCTGACATGCCTGCGCCGACTCCTACGCCCACGCCCGAGCCGACTCCGTCGCCTACCCCCGAAGAGGACGACATGGACTGGCCCGACGAGGAGCTGCCGGATGACGGCCCCGAAAACACGCCTGAACCACCTCCTGATGAGGGAAACGGCACGCCCACGCCCGACCCGGTAGACAGCGAAGCGTCAATGGAGGACGAGGCGCCGGATGAACAGGCGCCGCGCTCCTACGGCTGGCTGATATGGCTGCTGCTCATACTGCTGCTGGCGGGCGCGGGAGCGTTCGTGAGCGTGAGGATCAAAAACACGGACCCCAAACGTCTGGAAAACGGATATAAGACCGGCACGGAAAAACTGTTTTTGTGGTACAGGCTCAGCATAGACGCGCTGAAGACCCGGGGCATGGACTATGAGCAGGGCTTTACGCCCGCAGGTTTCGCCGAAAGGGCGGTACAGGCGAGTCTGGCACCGGAAGAGTTCGTTTCCGTCAGCGAGTGTGTCGCGAGGGCGGCTTACGGCAAGCTCGCGCCCGCTCAAAGGCAGATAGCGCAGGCTGAAAGCTGCTATAAGGAGATACTCGGCAGGGTGAGCCGTTTGGGCAGGCTGAAGCTGCTGATAAAGAGGATATTTGCCGGGGGAGGCGTCAGCCTTAATATACCCTGACGCTTGAAAACCGCCTTGTAAAGTGGTATAATGCAGGCAGACTAAAATGGGAGATTATGATGGAAAAACTGTTTGATAAAATAAAAGGTCTGCTCTCCGGCTCCAACGAGGCGGAGGTCAAAAAAGTGATGAAGACCGTCAAGCTCATAGAGGCGAAGCGGGCGGAGCTGGAAAAGCTGTCCGACGCGGAACTCAGGGCGAAGACGGACGAATTCCGCGCCATGCTCAAGGAGGGCAAGACCCTGGACGACCTGCTGGTGGACGCGCTGGCGGCGGTCAGGGAGGGCGCTTTCCGCGCCATAGGGCAGAGAGCCTACCCCGTACAGCTGGCGGGCGCCGTGGTGTTGCATCAGGGCCGCATAGCGGAGCTTAAGACCGGTGAAGGCAAGACGCTTACCGCCGCGCTGGCCGCGTATCTGAACGCGCTGCCGGGCGAGGGAGTGCACGTGGTCACGGTCAACGACTATCTGGCCAAGTACCACTCCGAGTGGATGGGCAAGATCTACCGCTTTATGGGCATGCAGGTGGGTCTGATCCTTCACGATATGACTCCCGAACAGAGGCAGGAAGCCTACCGGGCGGACATCACATACGCCACCAACAACGAGCTGGGCTTCGACTACCTGAGAGACAACATGGTGGTCGTGAAAGAGCGCATGGTGCAGCGCCCCCTGAACTTCGCCATAGTGGACGAAGTCGACTCCATACTTATCGACGAAGCCCGCACTCCACTCATAATCAGCGGACAGGGCGAAAAGTCCACCGAACTGTACAACATGGCGGACAGGTTCGTGTGCACGCTAAGGGAGGGCGAGGACAAGGACTACACCAAGGACGAAAAGGAAAAGACCATCTCCCTGACAGAGCTGGGCGTAAGAAAGGCCGAGCAGGCGTTCAACATAGAAAACTTGGCGGAGATCCAGAACAACGAGCTGTACCACCACATCCTCGCCGCCCTGCGGGCGCACGCGCTCATGAAACGGGATGTGGATTACGTGGTCAAGGACGGGCAGGTCGTTATCGTTGACGAATTCACGGGCCGCCTCATGACGGGACGGCGCTACTCCGACGGCCTGCACCAGGCGATCGAGGCCAAGGAACACGTCAAGGTGGAAAGGGAAAGCAAGACCCTGGCCACCATCACCTTCCAGAACTACTTCCGCATGTATAAAAAGATAAGCGGAATGACCGGTACCGCCAAGACGGAAGAAGAGGAATTCAGGGGCATATACAAGCTGGACGTTGTGTGCATACCCACCAACCGCCCCATGATAAGAAAAGACTACAACGACGCTGTCTATACCACCATGAAGGGCAAATTCGACGCCGTGGCGGACGAGGTGGAAAAGCTCCACACCACCGGCCAGCCGGTACTGGTGGGCACGGTGTCGGTGGAAAAAAGCGAATACGTAAGCAAACTGCTGGAAAAAAAGGGCATACGCCACACGGTGCTCAACGCCAAGTTCCATGAGAAGGAAGCCGAGATAGTCGCCCAGGCGGGCAAAAAAGGCGCGGTGACCATCTCGACCAACATGGCCGGCCGAGGCACGGACATCCTGCTGGGCGGCAACGCCGAATTCATGGCCAAGCACGAGCTCAAACTGCAGGGTTACGACGACGCCATGATCGAGGAGGCCGTGGGCCATTCAGAAGAAGTGAGCCAGGAGATACTCGATCTGCGCCAGAAATACAACGAGCTGTACGAGACTCACAAAAAGGTGACCGACCGGGAGCACGACGAGGTCGTGAAACTGGGCGGACTGTATATCATCGGCACCGAGCGCCACGAGAGCCGCCGCATAGACAACCAGCTGCGCGGCCGTGCCGGACGTCAGGGCGACCCGGGCGCCAGCCGCTTCTTTATCTCGCTGGAAGACGACCTGATGCGCCTGTTCGGCAGCGACCGCATCCGGCCCATGGTGGACCGCCTGGGCGTAAAGGAGAACGAGCGCATAGAGTACGGCATCCTTTCCAAGCAGATCGAGGCCAGCCAGAAGCGGGTCGAAAGCCGCAACTTCGACATCCGCAAGAGCGTGCTGCAGTACGACGACGTTATGAACACCCAGCGCAACATCATTTACGCCCAGAGGCGGCAGGTGCTGGAGGGGGAGGACATGCTCTCCTTCATAAACGACATGCGGGACACCATACTCTCCGAGGCGCTGGACAGCTACTGCGCGCCGGACGCGCCGCCAGAGAACTGGGATATCAAGGGCATGGGCGAGTATTTGGAGCGCATATGCGTGGAGAAAGGTCAGGTCAGGGCGGCGTTCGACTCCCTGGATCCCGTGACGCGGGAGGGCTTCTATCAGGCGGTAAGAAAGTCCAGCCTGGATACCTACGCCCGCAGGGAGCAGATGATCTCCGACGCGGGTTTCGACATGCGCGAAGTGGAGCGCACCTTCCTGCTCAACAGCGTGGACAACCGCTGGATGGATCATATCGACGCCATGGACGTGCTGCGTGAAGGCATAGGTCTCAGAGCCTACGCCCAGCGGCAGCCCATCGTGGAATACCAGCACGAAGGCTACGACATGTTCGAGGAAATGGTGCATCTGATCCAGGAGGATACGCTGCGCAAGCTCTACATGGCCATCATAACCCGTCCGCCGGAAAGAAAAGAAGTGGCCAAGAACATAACCACCAACCAGGACGCGCAGGTTTCCAGGGCGCCCATTAGGGTGATCAAGAAAGTGGGCAGAAACGAGCCGTGCCCCTGCGGCAGCGGCCTCAAGTTCAAGAACTGCCACGGCAAAAACGCGTAAGGAGCAAGAAAATGTACGAATCCGAGGTCTTCCGTCAGGAGATAACCCAGCTGAAGGAAATGCTGAAGGACACCGAAAAGTCCCTGAACATAGAGGGACTCAAGGAACAGCTGGTGGAATATCAGGAGGATATGGCTTCCGACGGTTTCTGGGACGACGTGGAGAGGGCGCAGAGGATAAACAAGCTCATGCGCTCCTGCGAGAACCGCATAAATCACTACAAGAGCCTCGAAAGCCGCCTGGATGACGCCGAGATAATGCTGGAGCTCAGCCAGGACGAGGAAGGCGACGAGCTGGCGGAGGACATTTCAAAAGAGCTTAAGCAGCTCAGGGAAGAGATGGAGAGCCTAAAGCTCACCACCCTGCTCACCGGGAAGTACGACTCCTGCGACTGCATCCTTTCCCTGCACGCGGGCGCGGGCGGCACCGAAGCCCAGGATTGGACCCAGATGCTCTACCGCATGTACACCCGTTTCGGCGAGAGGATGGGCTTCAGCGTCAGGGAGCTGGACATGCTGGACGGCGACGAAGCCGGAATAAAGAGCGTCACCTGGGAAGTGAGCGGCGATTACGCTTACGGTTTCATGAAGAGCGAAAGGGGAGTGCACCGCCTGGTGCGCATTTCACCCTTTGATGCAAATGCCAGACGGCATACGTCATTTGCCTCGCTGGACGTGGCGCCCGTGATAGAAGACGAGGGCGAGATCCCCATCGAGCCCGACGACCTGCGCATCGACACATACCGTTCCAGCGGCAAGGGTGGACAGCACGTCAACCGTACCGACTCCGCCGTGCGCATCACCCACCTGCCTACGGGCATAGTGGTGCAGTGCCAGAACGAGCGCAGCCAGATACAGAACAAAGAGACCTGTTTCAGGATGCTGCGCGCCCGCCTGGCCGAATTGCAGGAGCAGAAGCGGCAGGAGCTTATGGGCGAAGTGAAAGGCGAGCTCAAAAAGATAGAATGGGGCAGCCAGATCCGTTCCTACGTGTTCCAGCCCTACACCATGGTAAAGGATCACCGCACCAATTACGAGACGGGCAACATAGACGACGTTATGGACGGAGACCTGGAAGGCTTCGTGACCGCCTACCTGCAGAAACTGTAAATGAAAACGTTTTTTGAGGAAACGGCGGCAAAGGCGAAGGCGCTCGCTTCAAAGGAAAATGTGACTATACTGGCGGTGGAATCAAGCTGTGACGAGACCGCAGTCGCGATAGTCCGGAACGGGCGGCAGGTGCTGGCTAACGAGATCGCCAGCCAGATAGACATCCACGCGCTGTACGGCGGCGTGGTGCCGGAGATCGCCAGCCGCATGCACGTGGAGGCGCTGAGCCCCCTGTACCGCAACGCGCTGAAAAACGCGGGCATCGGACCCGAAAACATAGACGCGGTGGCGGTCACCTACGGACCCGGTCTGGTGGGCGCGCTGCTCACGGGCGTGAGCTTCGCCAAATCTCTGGCGTACGGCCTTGAGCTGCCGCTGGTAAAAGTCAACCACATAGAAGGCCACGTGAGCGCGAACTTCGTGGCGGATACGTCGCTTGAGCCGCCTTTCGTGTGCCTGGTGGCCAGCGGCGGACACAGCCATCTGGTCAACGTGAGCGAGTACGGCAAGTACGAGCTGCTGGGCCACACGGTGGACGACGCGGCGGGCGAAGCCTTCGACAAGGTGGCGCGGGTGCTGGACATACCCTATCCCGGCGGTCCGCTTCTGGACAAGCTGGCGGAAGAAGGGGACGAAAACCGCTATACGTTCCCGAAGATGCACACGGTGAACCGCTACGATTTTTCGTTCAGCGGGCTCAAGACCGCGGTGATAAACCAGGCGCATTCCATACGCCAGGCGGGGGGAGAGATAGTCGCCAGGGACTGGGCGGCTTCCTTCAGAAAGGCTGTGGTGGACGCGCTTTTGGACAAGACTCTTCTGGCCGCCCGCGACACCGGCGCGAAAAAACTGGCGCTGGCGGGTGGAGTCGCCGCCAACCGGCTTTTAAGGCGCGAAGCGCAGCGGCGTGGAGAACAGGCGGGACTTAAGGTCTACATGCCCCCGATCGGCCTGTGCACGGATAACGCCGTGATGATCGGCTCCGCCGCATACTACCGGCTGATAAAAGGTGAGATATCCGAACTCGACCTTAATGCGCAGCCTTCCATAAGGCTGATAGAGGAATAAAATGCTGTATCTTGAACTGGCCGTTCTGGTCATACTTTTTTCACTGCAGTCGCTGTTTACGAAAATGTATTCCGACGCCTACGACGGCAAAAACCGGGACGCGGCCACGGGCATTTTTTCGGTGACTTACGGCCTGTTTATAGCCATAGCCACGTTTCTGAGCGCGGGCCTGCGCTTTGACCCCAGCCCCGCGACGCTGCTGTACGGCGCACTCAACGCGTGCGTGCTGCTGTTGTACAATATCTCGATAATCAACTCTGCCAAGCGCGGCAGCTACGCGTTTTTGATGATATGCTCGATGTTCGGCGGCATACTGGTGCCGCTGACGGGGGGCTGGATACTGTTCGGAGAAACGCTGACGCCGCTGCAGCTGCTGGGCATAGCGCTCATGCTTGCGGCCATGCTGCTGATGAACAGCAGCGACCTGAGCCTTAAAGGCAGCAAGAAGGGCTATTTCCTGTGGTGCGCGCTGCTGTTTCTGGCAAACGGACTGTACGGCACGGTGATGAACGTCCAGTCCACCGTGATGGAGGGCAGGGAACGGTCGGAGATGCTGATAGTCCTGTTCGGGCTTTCATCCGTGTTCGCATACGGGCTGGAAGCGTTCAGCGGGCGGGGGCGCGACGTCATACACGGCTACAAAATGAGCCTGAAACCCGCGCTGTTCCTGGCCTGCGCCTGCTTAAGCGCGTTTCTGGGCGCAAACCTTTTGCTGTACCTGCTCACGCGCATGCAAAGCGGCATACTCTATACGATAGACGACGGCGGCGTGCTGCTTTTGAGCCTGCTGTTCTCAGTCGTGCTGTTTAAGGAAAAACTGACGTGGCTGCAGGCGCTGGGCATGGCGCTGGCGCTGGGCAGCATAGTGCTGGTGAACGCGTAGGGCGCTAAGGTTGACAGCGTAAAACAGAATCGGTAGAATAATCCTGCCCGGGAGAGACGACGAATGGCCATACAGCTGTACTTTCGCAAAAACGATTTCGATACCCAGAAGATCCGTCGCTTTTTTAAGGAAAGGCGGATAAGCGTGCAGGAAGTGGATCTTGCGCGGCATGCGCCCGGCGCGCGGGAGCTTAAGCTGTTCGCCTCAAAAGCGGGCGGTTACGCTGCGCTGGTGGAAGCGAAAGCCAAGGGCGAAAAAGCGGATTATGTTAGACAGCTGAGCCTGGAAGACGTGATCGAGCAGGAACTGCTGGAGAACCCGGCGCTGATAAAGACCCCCATCGTCAGGGACGGAAACAAAGTGCTGTTCGGTTTTGACGAGAAGGCGCTGGGAGAATGGCTGAAGGGAGTGGGAAAATGAAGCGAAACGGCACGAAACATATCAGCCGCTGGCTGCTGCTTGCTATAGATATAGCGCTGCTGGTGATCAGCCTCTACATAGCTAAGCTGATGCGCGGCGGCCTGGTCATGTCGTATATCAAAGACGCCGGAGACCGGGTGTGGCGTTACGCGCCCTACGCGCCGCTGTTCATAGCCAACCACGTGGCATGGCTGTGGCTGATGGGCGCGTACCGGGTCATGTGGATGTACGAGGAACTCAAGGACATGGCGAAACTGGCGGTCGCCTGCGTGCTGGCGACGCTCATCAACCTGGGCATAAACGCCGTATTCGAGATAGGCTATTCCCGCTATGTGCTGGGCTTCCTGGGGGTATTCGGGCTGGTGCTGGTCATAACCTCCCGTTATCTGCTCCTGCTCACCCATAACATCATGTACAGCACCAAAAGCGAAAAGCAGGTGAAGCGCGCCCTGATCATCGGTGCGGACGCCGAGGGAATAAAACTGGTGAAGGCGCTGCCCACGCTGGATGACGGCGCGCGCCACGAGGCTGCCGCGTTCCTGGACGAGGACGTGGACAAGCTCTACAGAAGGATAGGTTCCCTGCCTGTGGACGGCATGTACCTGGATGCCGCGAAGGTGATAAGCTTGCGGCGCATAGACGAAGTGATAACCACCCGCAAAACCGCCGCGTCTCCCGCGTTCAAAAGCGTGTATATAGAGGCTGCCAAAGCGGGCTGCGAGGTCAAGGTGTACAGCGACGGCGCTCTGGACAGGGTGACGCTGAGCGACGCGGTCAGTTCCGGCAGCGGCGATATCAGCGACGTAGACGCGTTAAAGGCGGACCTGACCGCTATTATCGGCGGCGGGGAGCTGGCGCTCAGCCTTGCCCAGTCGCTGATCATAAACGGTGTCAGCGTCGCGGTGCTCAGCGACAACGAGAAAGACCTGAAGGCGCTCAAGCGCATGGGCGCGAAAGTCTGCATAGGCTCGGGCTTCAGCGCGCAGGACGTGAGCGGCTTTATCGCATCCGTCAAGCCCGGCAGCGTGATCTATCTGGCAGGAGTCAGGGACAGCGAAGTCGCGGAAGGCAACGAGGAAGCGGCGCGTGTCGCCAACACTCTGGCGCCCGCCGCGGCGCTTGAAGCCGCAAAGAACGTGCGCGCGAAAGCGTTCGTACGCGTGGGTCGGATGCTCGACCTGCCGGAAGAAGAGGAACTGCTCAGTGACGGCGAAAAGGCAGTGCTCGATTTTGAGGCGGGCAGTATCCGGGTCATCGCCGTCGGCATAAGCGGGTTGCTTTGCGACGGCGGGCTTATAAACAGGCTGGAAAGCTGCGCGCCGGACAAATTGAAGCTCGAATCCTGCCCGGAAAGCCGCATGGCGTTCATATCCGTGCCTCAGGCTGCCGCGGCGATAATCAACCTGCTCTCGGCGGGGCTCACGGGCGCGTTTGAGATCAGGGGCGGTCAGACGCTGGACATGGCGGAACTGCTGCGCGCCCTGGGCGGCGAAGCCGGCGAAAAACAGGAGATCAAGGAAGAAGCGGATACACCGGACACCGCGACTGCGGTCAGGGACGTGTACGTCCGCGCGCTGAACTGAAAAGATCGAACCGGCACCGAACACGCATTTACGGCCGTTATCGGCCCTAAAATATGAAAGGCGGTAAACACATGAAGATCGGTATTATCGGCTGCGGCACCATTGCGAACTCCGCGCACATCCCAAACTATCTGAATAACCCCGAAGCGGAGATCAAGTATTTCTGTGACATTATCCCCGAAAAAGCGGAAGAATGCGTCAAAAAATACGGCTGCGGCATCGCGGTAACGGATTACCACGACGTCATCAATGATCCCGAAGTGGCGGCAGTGTCTGTCTGCACGCCCAACCTGATGCACCCGCAGATCGCCATAGATGCCATGCGGGCAGGCAAGGATGTGCTGTGCGAAAAGCCTTCCGCCCGTACGCTTAAAGAGGCTCAGGAAATGCTGAAGGTCCATATGGAAACGGGCAGGATACTCAACATCGGCGTGGTCAACCGCTTTAACGACTATGTGAACCTGATCAAAAAATACATCGACGACGGCAAGCTGGGCGAAGTTTACCATGTGTACGTATCTTTCCGGGCGCACAGGTCAATTCCCGGCCTGGGCGGCGCGTTCACCACGAAGGAGATCGCGGGCGGCGGCGCACTGATCGACTGGGGCGTGCATTTCTTCGATATAGTCATGTATTGCTGCTCCGATCCCAAACCCATTACCGTGACCGGCGAAGCCTTCTGCAAATTGGGCACGCCCATGGACAAGTACACCTACCTTAAGATGTGGAGCGAGAACACCAAGGACCTGAACGGCACCTACGACGTGGACGATTCCGTCACCGGCATGATAAGGACCGAAGGCCCGGTCATCACGTTCAACGGCGCATGGGCTCAGAACATCGACGAAAGCGAAATGTACATTGACTTCCTGGGCGACAAGGGCGGCATCCGCTTAAGCTACGGAGGCAGCTTCAAGTATTACACCGCCGAGAACGGGGAACTCATCAGCTACACCCCCGAGATCCGCACCCGCAACCACTTCGCCAACGAGATCGACGCCTTCGTGAAGGACGTCAAGACCCGTGAGAAGCTGCCCTCCTCCATAGAAACCGTGATACTGACCCAGCAGATACTGCAGGCGGTATATGATTCTTCCGAAAAACATCAGGAAATCAGGCTGTAAAACATGAATATTGGATTTATTGACTATTATTTGGACGAGTGGCACGCCAACAACTATCCCCGCCTTATTTCCGAAGCCACAAACGGCAAGATGCGGGTCAATCTGGCTTACGGCCACATCGACAGCCCCATAGGCGGCAGGACTACCGACAAATGGTGCGCTGACCTGGGCATTAAGCGTGCGGAAAGCATAGACCAGGTCTGCGAAGAGAGCGACTGCATAATCGTGCTTTCTCCGGACAACTGCGAGATGCACGAGACCCTGTGCCAGAAGCCCCTAAGGACGGGCAAGCGGGTGTATGTGGACAAGACTTTTGCCCCGGATCACGCCACGGCAAAGCGCATATTCGACATCGCGGAGAGCAGCGGCACGCCCTGCTATTCCACCTCCGCCCTCAGGTATGCGTCCGAATACCGGGACATCAAAGACGTGAGCGCGATAACCTCCGTCGGCCCGTACTACTTTGAGACCTACGCCATACACCAGCTTGAGCCTGTGATGATGCTTATGGGAGGGGCGCCGGAAAAGGTGATGTATGTGCCCGGCAAGGACGCCTACAGCCTCACCATAGCGTTTAAGGACGGCAGAACCGCCCAGATAAACGGGTTCTACGCGAACGCACCTTTCCTGATGAACATGGTAGCGGAGGGAAAGAACCGGCTCATAACCGTGCAGAGCGACTACTTCGGCGCGTTCATCAAGCAAATGACCCGCTTTTTCGAGACGGGCGAAGGCGCGGTGCCGCACGAGGAGACGCTGAACATAATGTCCGTGCGCGGCGCGGGAGTGGAAGCCATCAAGCGGCCCTGCGAATGGGTCAACATCTGACACACAGCTGTCGCGGATTCTTTCCGCGGCGGCTTTTTAGTTATCGCACGGGAGGAACATGATATGGAAGCTGTCAGGATCGGACGGGACAGAGTGCCGTTCTGGGACGATTATGCGGTGGACACCGCTCAAAGCAGCGCGTTTCAGCGGGTCATTCCGCCTGTCAAAAAGGAGTGCTGTTTTACTTTCGACCGGCCTAACGAGACATTCTCAATCAGCTATCCCTGCATAGTAAAGGACCCCGGAGGGTACAAAATGTACTACCAGCCGTGGTATGAGGACGGCAAGGGGCCCTGCGTGTGCGTGAACGAGAGCAGTGACGGCATAAACTGGCACCGCCCGCAGCTGGACATATACCCCGGACAAGGGCTTAAACAGAACAACATCGTGATCGACCGGGTCAAGGACGGCATATTCGTGTTCTACGACACCAACCCGTTGTGTCCGGAACAGGAAAAGTACAAGGCGGTAGGTCCCGCGCTCATGCTGCACCCCGACGGCGAAAGCAAGACGTCCCTGTGCTGCTATACTTCCCCGGACGGGTATCATTTCACTTTGTCCCATCCCATGACCCGCTACGGAGCCTTCGACTCCTTGAATACCGCCCTGTGGAACGGCGAAAGCTATGTCTGCTATCTGCGCAGTTTCCACAACATCCCCGGGGTGGACAACAAAGAGGTGCTGGATCTGGGCCAGATATACAGCCATGACAAGGTGTGGCTGCATGCCACGCGGGACATCCGCGTGATGTATTCCGAGGATTTCCGCACCTGGACCAAGCCGCAGATGATAGGATTCGACGACGGATACGACTATCCGCTGTATACCAACAACGTGGAAAAGTATGCCCGCGCGCCGGTGTACGTCGGCTTCCCGGTAAGATACTGCGAGCGCCCGGAGTGGACGAAAAACATGGAGCAGATGGCGGGATATGTGGTAAAGAAGGCGGCTACCGAGCGCATCGAGCCCCGCACCGGACGCGTGTCCACGGACTGCATATTCATGTGTTCCCACGACGGCAAAAACTGGCACAGGTACAACGAGGCGTTCATGACGCCGGGCTACGAGGACGAACATAACTGGATATACGGGGACTGCTACCTGGCTTACGGCATGATCGACTCCGGCAGGGAATACTATAACCTGTACACCATCGACCGCCATTTTTCATTCGGCGTTGAGAGACCGCTTAACCGGTACGAGATCCGCAAGGACGGATTTGCCTGCTATATGGCGGGCGGGGACGAAGCAGTATTGGTGACCAAACCGCTGATATTCGAGGGCGGCGAACTCAGCCTCAATTTCTCCACGTCCGCTTACGGATACATATACGTGAGCGTGCTGGACGGCGAAGGGAAACTGCTCTCCGGCGGGGAAAGCGCGGAGGTGTTCGGAGACAACATAGACCGCAGGGTGTTCTTTACTGACGGCTTTAAGCTGGGCGAATTTGCCGGCACGGCGGTCAGGCTGCGCTTCCGCATGCGGGACGCCAAACTGTTCTCCATGAAGTTTGAATAAGAGCCCGAACAGGCACAGAAAAACAGACGCGCCCCGAAACGGGCGCGTCTGTTTTTGCGGTTTTAAAGTTTTTGGATGTCGTCCGGTCTTATGGGACGGGGTTCGGTTTCCCGGTCCGTTGCCGGATTTGGCATGCGGCGGGGAAACGGTCTGCCGGGAAAGGGAGGACGCCCTTCGAACGGAGGCCTTTCGCCGTGGGGGAAGGGCCTGCGGCCGGGCCCGCCAAAGGGCATACCGTCGCCCTCGCCGCCTTCGGACCGGGGCGGGAACATGTGCAGGCCCCTTTCGCGGCAGCGTTCCTCGCAGGCGTCGATCAGCTTGTCGGCGGAAGCCTTCATTTCCTGCTTTTCGCTGTCGCTGAGCCTGTCGAAGGCGGACAGGGCGTCCTCCTGCTCCTCGCCGTTTTCCAGCACCCGTTTGCCCTGCTCGGTCACGCTCAGAAACACGGTGCGCAGGTCACCCGGGTCGGCGGCTTTGTTTATCAGCCCCCGCGCCTCCAGCTTGCCCAGCAGTTCGCTGGCGGAGGAGGGCTGAATGCCCAGCTTTTCGCACAGTTCCCGCTGGCTGATGCCCTCGTTCAGCGCGATCAGCAGCAGCGCACGTTTCTGGGCGTGCCCGCGAACGCCAGGCTCGTGGGGGCGGGGCATCTCCAGCCGCCTGATCAGCATCGATAGTTTCATTATACTGTCTTTTAATTCTCTGTTCATTTCCATATCATGTACCTCCCAAATTACTTCTGTACCGAACGATTGCATTATACTGATTACCATGGCGTTTGTCAATATCCAAATGATATTGTACCGAAATATTAACATATTACTGAATTAGTCGAAAATATTAAATTCGCTGCATAAGCTGTAATACTCTTGTAATATCTGGCGGCGTGTGGTATAATTTGAACACATAACGATTAAGGAAGCGCACATCATGCTATTGACTTATAAAGGTTACCAGGACAGCCGCAAATCCGTTTCGGGCAAATCATATTTCGACCGCAGCGATAAGCGTTCTCCGTACAGCGAGGACGGGCTGACCAGCCATTACGAAATGCAGGAGGAAAGGCGCGTGAACTGGTTCGCTGTGCTCTCGATCGTACTGCTCATCGCGGTGTTCCCGGTGGGACTGGTGCTGCTGTGGAACCGGCGCAGCCGTTTTTCCGTGGGAGTCAAGCTGCTGCTCACATTTGTGGGAGCGGTAGTGTTCTGCATGCTTTTGGTGTACGCTGCCAGCATCAAGACAACCAATCCGTCGGTCATGCGGGCGCAGGAAGGCATGAACAAGGCTTTCGACTGGGTATACGACAAGACCCAGGGCGTATGGGACACTTTGGGCGCGGGCGTTAAGGGCGTGAAAGACGCCTACGCGGAACGCACGGAAAAGATCTGGAACGAAGTAAAGGTCCCGATGGCTAAAAAGGGCATCGAACTGCTTGAGCCCGTTTCCGGGAACGCGGCGTACCTGAAGACGCAGCTGCCCGCGGGGCTGCTGGCGGCATACAAGAACATGGTGGGCTACAAGGAGCCTGAGCGGGGCAACGCGCCCAAGGTGCAGAATCCAAGCGGTCTGGTGGTTGCCAACACCTTCACTCCGGAGCCGACCCAGGTGTTCGTTTCTACCACGCCCGTACCCTCCATGCCCGTCATAACTCCCACTCCCGAACCCACTCCCACTCCGGCGCCCATAGTGCTGCCCGCAGTCAAGGACGTATCGGAAGCGCCGGTGTACTTTACTCCCGGCGGCACCTATTACCATCTGATAAGGAACTGCTCCGGCATGATGAACGCCGAGAGCCACACACTGAAAGAGGCGCAGATAGCGGGCAAACAGGTGTGCGAAAAGTGCGGCGTGGTGAGCACGCAGATGCTCTCCAGGGGCACGACCGATTATCTGTGGGTGGACACCAGGAACGTGGCGCACACCTCCGACGTATGCAATCAGTTCGAAGGCAACACATACAAGGTGATCCCCTTCAAGGACGTGTACGAGGGACACTATACCTACTGCCCCAGGTGCCAGGCGGATACGGTGTACGAATACCTGCGCCAGCAGGAGCTGGGCGTGAGCACCAGTGAAGAATTGGACACCCAGACCTGGCTGTTGCAGGAATATGAGAAGACCATCACCGTGTATTACGGCGTGAACAGCAAAAAGTATCACTCCACTCAGGAATGCAACCAGATGTACGACGACAGGTACGTGCATACCCTGTACGAGGCGCTGCACATCGACGGGAAGAAACCCTGTTCGGTATGCAATCCCTTCTCGGAAGGCGACGCGCTGGAAGAGCTTCTGAAGCTTCAGGGCAATTAAGCGATAAATACAAAAAGGCGGAGGAGCTTGTCCTCCGCTTTTTTCGAGGGAGAAATATGGATCTTGGCAACGCCCGCGCCTGGACGCGGGAACTCTGGGACAAACTGCCCCTGGAAGGCGCCGCTGTGATAGACGCCACCATGGGCAACGGCTACGACACGGCCTACCTTGCCGGGAAGGTGGGAGAGACAGGCCGGGTGTACGGCTTTGACGTGCAGCCGGAAGCGATAGACGCTACGCGGGCCAGACTAAGCGAAGTGGGACTGCTTAAGCGGTGCCGCCTTATACTGGACTCCCACGAAAACGTGGACGCATATGTGAAAGAGCCGGTCGACGGGGTAATGTTCAACCTGGGCTGGCTGCCCAAAGCGGAACACGCCGTGACCACGCACGCGGAGAGCACGCTGAAAGCCGTTAACAAATGCCTGGAATTGCTTAAAAAGGGCGGGCTTATGACCGTGTGCGTGTACCCCGGACATCCGGAAGGGGAAAGTGAGAAAGCGGCGCTGCTAGCCTGGGCAAAGACGCTGGACGACAGCGTGTTCGATGCCCGGGTGACCGGGTATCTGAATATTACGAAACGCCCGCCGCTGCTTATTGCCATCACGCGCAGGTGAGCCGGATTATTATATGAGTGCCTGATAATGCTGTCGGAATACTTTTTCGCTGATAACACGTACGAGGTGCTGTGATGAAAGATTTGTTTTTGATCGCCGGATATTTTGGTGATCATGATGTATTTCTAAGGGCAGTTAAGGAAAGAAAGCTTTCGTTCCGTGAATTACGGGAAATGCGATGGGTTGACGGATCAAGCCTTCTGGAACAGGCTATAGCCAACAGAAAATATGATACGGCTGAGTATCTGCTCAGGCATCGTGTGCCGGTAAACGTCATAACACAGGATGGACGTAACGAATTTCACATTCTCGCCAATTGGATCATTGAGAAACGCGCGCTCAAGATCGGCTGGAAACTGCTGAAAAAGGGCGTTGATTTGGCCCAACAGGACAAAAAATACAAAAACACGGCAATGTTTGATATATATTTGACACTGCTGCCGTGGGTCAGTAAATCCCCAAAGCACATGAAATTCTTGAAAGCGTGCCTTAAGAAACAGCAGGGCATTTATGAAACAAACAGAGCCGGTTACTGCGTAAGGACAATGCCCATCAATGAGCGGTATAAAGAAATCCTCCCTTTGCTGTTTTAGCTTATAGATGACTTATGGGAAGTATATCATCGATGATTGGGACAAGAAACCAATAAAACAAAAGAACCGGGAAGCGGTGATGCTTCCCGGTTCTTTTGTATGATCTGTATCCGTCAGACGGATTATTCGTCCTCGTCCTCGTCTTTCTTGGCGCTCTCGATGATCTTCCTGGCGTTCTGGGCGGGCACTTCCTGATAGCTGTCGAACTCCATGGAGAAGGAGCCTCTGCCCTGGGTCATGGAACGCAGGTCGGTGGCGTACTTGAACATTTCGCTCTGGGGCACAGTCGCCTCCAGCTGCACCTCGCCGTCCTCCAGGGTCTGCTGGTCGCCCACGGAACCGCGGCGCTTGCTCATGTCGCCCATGATAGTGCCGACGTACTCGTTGGGCACGACGATCTTGGCGCGGTACACGGGCTCAAGCAGGTAGGGGCTGGCGGTATCCAGCTGTTTGAAGGCAAGACGCGCGGCGGTCTTGAACGCCATTTCGGAGGAGTCTACGGGGTGGTAGCTGCCGTCATGCAGCTTGGCGGTAAGGCCCACTACGGGGAAGCCCGCCAGCACGCCCTTCTTGATGTTCTCCCTCAGACCCTTTTCGACCGCGGGGATGAAGTTGCGGGGCACGACGCCGCCCACGACCGCGTCTTCGAACACGAAATCGTTGTTGGTGGGATCGTCGTTGGGACGGAACTCGATGACCACGTCGCCGAACTGGCCGTGTCCGCCGGACTGCTTCTTGTGGCGGCCGCGCACGTCGACCTTCTTGCGGATGGACTCACGGTAGGGGATCTTGGGATCCTGCAGCAGGCACTGCACGCCGAACTTGCTCTCCAGCTTCTTGGCCACGACGTCGATCTGGGTCTCGCCGATGCCGTTGATGAGGCTCTCGGTGGTCTCCACGACCTTGGTGACGGTGATGGTGGGATCTTCTTCCATCAGGCGGTTCAGGCCGTTAAAGATCTTGTCTTCCTCGCCGGCCTTCTTGGCGTACACGGCCATGGAGATGCAGGGCGCCGGGAAGTCGATGTCGGGATACTTGATGGGCTTGGCCTGGTCGCACAGGGTGTTGCCGGTGGAAACGCTGACCAGCTTGGCCAGGGCGATGATGTCGCCCGCTACGCCCTTGTTCATGGGGTTGGTCTTCTTGCCCAGCATATAGTAGATGGTGCCGGGTTTCTCGGTCTTTTCGGCGTTGGCGTTGTACAGGGTCATGTCGCCGGTCAGCACGCCGCTGTTGATCTTGATGAGGCTCAGCTTGCCCACGAAGGGGTCGGCCAGGGTCTTGAACACCTGAGCGGAGAAGGGCTGGTCTTCGGCGGTGACGCGCTCGTCGGCTTCGTCAGTCTTGGGATTCACGCCCTTGTGTACGCGGCCGTCGGGAGAGGGCAGCAGGTCAACGATGTTGTCCAGCACCTTGCCAAGGCCTACGCGGGTGATGGAGTCGCAGCACACTACGGGCACTACGCTGCCGTCCAGGATGCCCTTCCTGAGACCCTTCATGGTGTCTTCGGGAGAGAGCTCCAGCTCCTCGAAGTACTTCTCCATGAGTTCTTCGTCGGCGCCGGCGGCGGCTTCCATGATCTTCTCGCGGCAGGATTCGACTTCGTCCTTCACGCTGTCGGGGATCGGGATCTCTTTAAGAGCCTTGCCTTCGCCGGTGAACGCCTTGTTCTCCAGTACGCATACGACGCCGGTGAACTGGCCGTTCTCCACGATGGGGACCTCGATGGGAGCCACGTGAGAGCCGTACTTGTCGGTGATGGTGGCCAGCGCCTTCTCGAAGTTGGCGTTTTCGCGGGACATGTTGTTGATGATGATCATGCGGGAGGTGTGGTGCTTGTCGCACTCTTTCCACGCCTTCTCAGCGCCCACGTCCAGACCGCCGACCGCGCCCACGGTGATGACCGCACCTTCGCATACGGTCAGGGGGCCCATCATTTCGCCGGCAAAATCGAAGAAGCCGGGAATGTCGACCAGGTTGATTTTGGTGTCCTTATACTCCAGGGGAGCCAGCGCTGCGGAAATTGAGATCTGGCGGCGCACCTCTTCGGGATCGTAGTCGGTGGTGGCGGTGCCGTTTTCCACCTTGCCCTGACGGTCGATGGCGCCGGCGGTGTAGAGCAGAGCCTCGACGAGGGTGGTCTTACCCTCGCCGCCATGCCCAAGTACGGCGACGTTACGGATATTCTTTGCAGTATAGTCTTTCATTTGCTTCTCCCCTTAAATGATACTTTTTGTGCTTATACACATAGACCACTTTATTATAGCTGATTTCTCGAAATTTGCAAGTTATTTTTTTATGAGCACGGTTTTAACATATAAGTTTACCGTTTATTCGCCGCCGTGGAGAAGTCCTGGTCGTTTCCCTTTTGAAGCTCCGACCAGCGCTCCTTTGTCAGTATGTTGGTGCGGTCGTCCTCCAACGTTCCGTAATGGGTCAGGAAAGTGCCCGCGGCATAGAAAACGAAGCCGCATTTCTGCTGCACCCTGGCGGACCTTTCGTTGCGGAGGAAGTGGGCGCAGAGTATGGCGTCCAGCCGGACGTCCTCAAACAGGTAGCGGCAGACTTCCTTTACCGCCTCGGGCATCAGACCCTGCCCCCAGCAGTCCTTTGCCAAAACGAAACCCAGCTCGCGGCAGCGCTTTTCGGCCAGCTCGGGGAAGCGGTCCTCGGAATACTTTTCTATACCCAGAGAGCCGACCGCGCGGCCGTTATACTCAAGCGCGAAGGTCTTTTTGTGCTCGATGAAACTGTCCAGTATCCCGCGGGACTCCTCTATGCTTTTGTGGGGATTCCAGCCCGCCATCTGGCCTACGCCGTCCACGCGGGCGTAGGCGAAAAAGTCGTTCAGGTCGCTTTCCCTCCAGGGCCTGAGCAGCAGTCTGGGCGTTTTGAGCTCCACGTTTGAAATGTCTATCTCAGCGTTCATGATGTGACTCCTTTTGTACTATAACGGCCGGGACCCTTACGGGCGCCGGCCGCTCAAAAACCGTTGGCGCTGTTTATTTGAGCGTCGAATACTTGCTGGAGACCCAGCCGGTGTTGCTTCCGGTGCCGGTGTAGACTTTGAACCACACGACGCCCCGGTCGTCCAGCCTTATTTCCCGGGCGAAGGGTAGAGAGGATCCCTTTTTGAGGGCGGTGACGATCTTTGCGTCCTTGTTAGCCTGCGTCCTCACATTTACGTCCCCGGTAGCCTTGACGGTGCCGATCACGGTCTTGGGAGTGACCTTGTCGATCACACTGAGGGAGGAGTATTTGGAGGAGACCCAGCCTTCCTTGCCGTTAAAGCTGATCTTGTGCCAGGCGGTGCCGCGCTCGTCCACCTTGCTCACGTTCAGGTAAGGGGCGGTGGCTCCCTTTTTAAGGGTGCCGCGGGACTTGTAGTCCTTGCCCGCGTCGGTGCGCACGTTCACGTTGCCGGTGGCGGTCAGTTTGACGCTTCCCGAGGAATAATCGGAGGTGTCGCCGCCGTCAGCGGTCTGAGGCTCAAGATATTCGTCCGCGAGTTCGGCGGTGGCGTTCATGGTGAGCATGAGCCCGCCTTCGTTGATGCCCGCGATGCGCGCGGCTTCGGGCGCGCCGGTAAAGGGCAGGGGCTTAAAGCTGAACATCACGCCGGATGCGCCGAAGGCATTGGTGAGTGCGGTTATATAGGAATTCTTGGCGAAGCTGCCGTAGTCGGCGGAGTAGATGAGCAGCTGCTGGGGATCGTCCAGGGAATAGGAGGAATAGAGACCGACTCCGCTGGAGAAGCCCGGATCGTAGCACAGAGCGTCGACGAATATCAGTCCGTAGGCGTAGTGCAGTATCATCCAGTAGGAGTATACGCTT
>JAFWUC010000044.1 GCA_017518705.1 Clostridia bacterium | reverse complement strand
TGAACATCAGCATCACTATGCCGGCGAGCGCTATGACGGGAGTGAAGGTGGAAGGCTTGATCAGGTCCAGGTACCACGCGCCGCCCTGCACGCCCGCAAGGGACAGAAGCCAGCCCGTGATCGATGTGCCCACGTTGGCGCCGATCACTATGCCCACCGACTGCTCCAGCGTCATTATTCCACTGTTTACGAAGCCGACCACCATGACCGTGGTGGCGGCGGAGGACTGGATTATGGCAGTGACCGCAGTGCCCAGCAGCATCCCCTTGAACGGATTTGAGGCAAGCCTCGACAGTATCAGTTTAAGCCGCCGCCCCGCCCGCTTTTCCAGCGCGGAGCCCATCAGGTTCATGCCGTACAAAAACAGCGCGAGCCCGCCGGCCAAACCAAGTATTCCGTTTAAACCCATATGTATCCCTCCGTGAGGTGTGTTATCAGTATCTGCCGATCTTATCTATCGGTATCTTTTCAAAGCCCTTGGGAAGCTGTTTAAGCTCCTCTTCGCTGCCGTACAGGAAATTCCCGCTTATATCGCTGTAGCGCCGGTTGCTTTCAAATGTCAGTATCTGGTTAATGGCCGAACCGATTATTATGTTGCCGACTACGCGGCAGCCGGTAGGATTGGGGGCGAAGTCGGGATCGTCCACCCTCAACAAGTCGCCGTGCAGCCTCGCCATGCCCGGATACAGGCTCGACCAGGGTTCCTCGTTTACCGGGATGTCCTTTAATCTCGTCCATATCTGATTGTTCGGGTAAAGCACCGCCTTTGCCCAGCCGTTTCCCACAAAGGCGTCCCGCGCGCGGTCGTCGAACTTGATGCCGTTCATGCAGTGGGCGAAAATGTTGTTTTCGATCACGTTGTCGCGCCCGCCGCCCATCAGCAGCCCGTTTTTGCGCACGTTCACCACTATGTTTCCCCGGCATTCCTGGCCGGAGAGCATGTCGTCGAAATAGATGCCGTCGGGAGCGAATTCCCCGTCGCCTATATCGTGCACGTAATTGTAATTGACCCGGCAGCCCACGTTCGTCCAGTCCCTGCCCGAATATATCGCGCCCGCGTCCGAGGCGTGGCTGACCACGTGGTGGACGTGGTTGTATTCCACGCTTATGTATTTTCCGTAATACAGCACCGCGGTATGGGGAGAAAAGCAGATCTCGTTGTGCGCCACCGTGATCCCGCAGCCCGAGGCGCTGACCCCGGGGGTGTATACCATGTAGATTTCCCCGTTATGGTGTATCAGGTTGTTTTCCACCGTGCAGTTCGCCTTTACCAGGCGCTTCGGGTCTCCGCCTTTTATCTTTACGCCGCCCTTGCCCAGGCGGCAGAGTTCGCAGCCCGACACGGTATTGCCTTCGCCCTCGACGCTTATCGCGTTCCCGCCGAAAGAATGGATGACCAGGTCCCTGAAAAGCAGGTTAGTGCCCTTCGCGCTTATTGCGTCGACCCTGCCGTGCCTGAGCATGAAACCCTCAATGCTCAGGGCGTTCGCGCCGTCTATGACAACTGCCGACCTTTCCTTAAGGCACAGGCGCACGCTTTCCCCCTCGCAGCCTTCGGGAGGGATCAGGTAGAGCTTGAGCTCCCTGCGGTCGATAAAGTACTGCCCGGGGCACTTCAGTTCGTCCAGCACGTTCAGGAACCTGTACAGTCCGCCGGGGTACGCTCCGTATATGCTCACGCAGCGGGGAAAGATCGACGAAGTGGACGTGTCCACCTTTACGGGGCAGGAGCAGTCCGCCCAGTCCACCGCCGGATAGCCGTACATCCACAGTTCGTCCGTGTGCGTCCAGCCCGCCACCCGGGCGTTGGTCTCCTCGTCCATCACGTACTCGCCCGCCCGCGGCTCGCGTTTGGCGGCGTTTTCGGGGTGATAGGTGTGGATGGGATACTCGTTGGGCTCGCCCTGGTCCCTTACGTCCTTAAGCTTCAGGAACCCCTTTGCGGGATACGCGGCGAGTTCCAGCCTCCGGCCGCCCATGTACAGCTGCACGTTGTCGCCCGGTGCGTAGCCGTCATACCTGGCTTCGGTGCCGAACATGCCTATGTATTTGATCTCGCCTATGTCCCCGGCGGTGATCCCCAGGGACTTAAGGTCACACACGAGAATGTTTTCGCGGTACTTTTCAAAGCGGTCCGCGCCTATCTCTTCCGACGCGTCCAGTATCACTTCGCCGTCTCCCGCCGGGCGGTACGCGCAACCGCTGTCCGAAGCGTCAAAGTCCGGCGTTTCGCGGTATACCCCCGCGCCCACGCAGACCGCGGCGCTGCCCGAAGCGGACGCCAGGCGCCTTGCGGCTTGCTGCGCCCGGGCGATGGTCCTGAAAGGCGCTTTGATGCTGCCGTCTCCCCCGTCGCTGCCGCGCGGCGAAACGAATATGTCACCCGTCAAAGAGTAACCCGGTCTGCCCGAAAAGCGTGAGATCCTGTCCGTAAAGTCCATTTGCTGCCGCCTTATACCGTGCCCTCGGCCATATTTACCTTTATCCAGGCCGCGCCCTTAAAGCGGCGGCGGAACACGAGCAGGCGGAACACCCACTCGAACAGCTGCCCCAGCCACACGCCCCAGATGCCTATGCCCAGCGCTATCGTGAGCACGTAGCCTATGGCCATCCTGCCCAGCAGCAGCGCCGTAAGGCTTATCACCGTTGCGAACACGCTGTCGCCCGCGGACCTCGTCACTGTGGTCAGCACGAAGGCGTCGCACCAGATAAGCGGCATGGGCAGCGCGCCGATGGCCACCGCTCCCCAGATGTATGGCAGCGATTCCGTCATGGGGCTGAAGAGCTTGAGCACCAGCGGGAGCAGGGGTCCGATCACGATTATGGCGCCCAGCATTATGAACCTACCGACCCAAACCAGGTTTTTCGCGTAGAAGCGCGTAAGCTTTATGTCCTTCGCGCCTATCGTCTGCCCGCACACTGTGGCCGCCAGGCCCGTCATGGCGTAGGAGAACGAGTATAACAGCATGAATATGGAATTGGCTATGCCGTGGGCGTCGGTCTGGTAGGTGGGCAGGGTAGCGATGTACATCTGCACCAAAAGCATCCCGCCCTGGAACAGCACCTGCTCCACGCTCAGGGGTATGCCCAGGCGCAGTATGTCGCCGAATATCCTGTGGTCAAAGGACAGAAAGTCCTTCAGCCTGACCCTCGGGCTCATCGCGGGGCGGACCAGCCAGCCCACCGCGAACGCCATGCCGACTATGCGGGCAACCAGGAAGCTGAGCCCCGCGCCCTGCACGCCCATCTCCATGACATTTATGAACACGAAGGAGCACACCAGGTGCACCGAGTTGATGATCACGGTGAGTATCAGGCTGCTCCTGGTGTCGCCCATGGAGCGGAAGGTATTGAATATGGCGCTGAACAGGCTGTAGGGCAGCAGGCTCAGGCCCATGTATCTTAAGTATTCGCCGGATTTCAGGGCGATGGAGTGGTCCACGCCGGGGTACATTAACTTTACGATCTCCACGCCGAAAATGCAGATGGGCAGACCCAGCGCGCAGCCCGCGAGGGTGCATATGATGCACGACTGGGCGATGGCGCGGCTTATGCCCCTGTCGTCGCCGGCGCCCTTGGAGCGCGCGATAACGATGCCCGCGCCCAGCGCTATGGCTGAAAAAATGGCGTAAGCCAGGCTGTTTATGACGTTGGCGTTGTTGGCGGCGGTCATGGAGCCCTCGCCCGAGGAGGATACCAGCGCGGAGGACAGAAGACCTATGATGAATATGAACAGCTGATCCAGCAGCAGAGGGATGAACATGCCCCTGAGCTGCGTATATGTGAACATGCGAGAATCGAAACGCTTTTCCAGTTCGTGCCTTACAGCGGCAAGCATCGCGCGCCTCCCGAATTTACTCATCATATATTGTATTAAAATATGCTCCATTTATTCAAGGCTCGTGCAGTTCCCTGCGGGTTAAATTACGGTTATTTGAATGCGCTTTACACCCGAAAGGTTTTGTGGTATCATTCCGTAGAAAGGGAGGATGTATATGAATCCGTTTCTTGAGTTGTTCGACAAAAAGCGCATGCCCCTCATAATGAGCCTGCCCGTAAACGACGCGGACCTGGCCAAAGCCGCGTTCCGGGCGGGCGCCGACGCGGTGAAGGTGCACATAAGCCTGCACCACAATGCGGGCGGCGAGACCCTGGGCAGTTACGACGAGAACCGCGAGGTGTTCGCCCGCATCTTCCGCGAGGCGGAAGGTCCCGTGGGCATCGTGCCGGGCGCCGACTGCGAAGCCATAATGAAGGACGCGGAGCAGGTAAAGACTGCCCCCTTCGACTTCATCTCCTTCTACACCGCCCACCTGCCCACGGCGTTCCTGCCCACGCGCCAGTGCCTTATGGCGGCCGCGGCGTGCGGCTTTACCGCCGAAGAGGTCAGCCAGTACGAGGTGCTCGGCGCGGGCGTGCTGGAAGCCAGCGTGATGCCCCACGAGGGCTACGGCAGGCCCCTCTCCTTCGCCGACCTGGTGACGTACAGGCAGCTCAGCCTCGCCACGCGCCTGCCCATGGTGGTGCCCACCCAGCGCAGGATCGAGCCTTCGGACGTGGAATACCTGTGCCGTGCGGGAGTGAGCGGGCTGATGATCGGCGCGATAGTCACGGGCAAGACCGAAAAAGGCATCGTCGACGCCGTAAAGCGCTTCAGAAGGGCCATCGACGCGCTATGAGGATACTGTACCTGCCCCTTGACAGCCGCCCCTGCAACTACCTGTGGCCCGGAAGGCTGCTTTCAGGCACGGAGCACGGGGTCGTCGCGCCGCCCGCCAGTATAATGGACTGTTTCCGCCGTCCCGCGGACACAGGCGGGCTGCAGGCGTTCATACGGGAGGAACTGCCTGAATGCGGCGCGGCGGCGGTCTCCGCTGAAATGCTCCTGTACGGCGGCATCCTTGCCTCCCGCACGCCCGACGTTTCGCTTGAGACCGCGCTAAATCGCCTCGAGATACTCAAAGACGTCGCCCGCCGCGTGCCCGTGCACGCCTTCGGGCTCATTATGCGCTCATCCGTCTCCGCCTTCTGCCGGGGCGACTTAAGGGCGTACGAGCTCATGACCGAATACTCCGTCGCCTGGGGGCGGGCGTGGCAGGAGGGCGGCGACACCGAGGCGGTCGATAAAAAATACGAGGCGCTGCTGCCGGAACACGTCCTTTCCGCCTACCGGCGCGTCAGAAAACGCAACCACGCGGTGAACATGAAGCTGCTGGAGCTGAAAAAGCAGGGGATCATTTCCTCCCTCATGCTTTTGCAGGAGGACGCCCAGGAATACGGCTTCCACCGGCGCGAACAGGCGGAGATAGCGCGATACATAAGCGAAAACCGGCTAAGCGACACCTTCGTGCACAACGGTGCGGACGAGGGCGGCATGATGGCGTGCATACGGGCGACGGGTCCGTCTCCCCTGCCTGTCAGCGTCACTTACACCCGCGGGGACGGTTCATTCGTCGCCCGCTACGAGGACAGGCCTTTCAGGGAAAACCTGCTTAGCTGCATGAAGTACCTTGACCTGGTCCCGGACCTCGCTGCGCCCGTGCGCCTGGTCGTCCACACCCCCGAAAACGAACAGGGCGAAGCCGCCTGGCAGCCGCCTGAACCGTCAAAAGACATTGATGCGCTGGAAAAATTGCTGCAAACGCCGAGCTACCTGCTGGACGCGGAGTTCGCGAACGGCAGCAGCCTGTATTTGATGCGGCGCCTAAGGGACCGGGGGCTGCTCAGGCCCCTGCTCGGCTATTCCGGCTGGAACACCTCGGTGAACTCCATGGGCACCATGCTTTCCCTGATCCGCGCGGACGCGCTGAAAGGCCGCCCCGACCCCGCCTTCAAGTGGGAGCGGATCCTGGACGACCTGCTCTACGAAAGCGTGATCCGCCAGAAAGCCGCCCTTCTCCTTGCCGAAAAGGGCGAGGATCAGTATTCCCTTAAAGACAAGCCCGCCGCGGAGGCGCTCATAAACTCCCTGCTTGCGGAAGCGCTTTCGGACGGCTGGGGCAACGCCATGAAAACAGAGGGCTTTGCCCGCGCCGGATACACCCTGCCCTGGGACAGGCTGTTCGAGTGCGACGTAAAGCTCGGTTAAACGGAGGCAGATATGCAGACCGTACATCCAAATCTCCACCCGGACGCCCAGTGGTTCCCCAAGGCGGGGCTGGGGCTGTTCATCCACTGGGGCATCGCCTCCGTGGACGGATACCTGGACCTGAGCTGGGGCATGTTCAAGGACTTCAAATACTCCCCCCGGGTGTGCCCGCCGGAAGAGTACTTCGCCCTGGCGAAAAAGTTCGATCCCGGCCGCTACGACGCGGACAAGTGGATCGCCGCCGCCGCCGAAGCGGGCTGCCGCTACGCGGTGCTCACCTCGCGGCACCACGACAGCTTCTGCCTGTGGCCCAGCCGCTACGGCGACTTCAACACCCGCATCTACATGGGCGGGCGGGACCTGATCGCGCCGTTCATAGCCGCCTGCCGTAAGTACGGGCTGAAAGCGGGCCTGTACTATTCCCCGCCGGACTTCCGCACCGCAGGCGAGTACCTGCCCTACGGCGGCTGGCAGGAGGACCGCAGAAGCGAGATACCCAGGGAGCTCACCGACTACGAGCACGCCATAGTGCGCGGACAGGTCAGGGAGCTACTCACCAACTGGGGCAGGATCGACCTTATCTGGTTCGACGGCAAGTGGCGCCACATACTGGACGAAGACAGCATCCGCGCCCTGCAGCCGGGCATCGTGATCGGCAGGGGCGACGACACGGACTTCGCCACCACCGAGTGCCGCCTGCCCACCGAGGAGGAATACGAGGCGGATTTCAAGGGCAGATGGTGGGAATACTGCGGGGAGCTCAACTGCTGCTGGGGCTACACCAAGCGGGACGAGCACACCGTAAAGAGCCTGGACGACCTGCTCAAGTGGTACCGTTTCACCCGGGAGCACGGCGGCAATTTCCTGATCAACATGGGCCCGGACGCCGAAGGCGATTTTACGAAGCTCGAGTATCAACGGCTTAAGGAGTTCGGGGAAGCGATAAGGTCCCGCGAGGATCTTAAGTTCTGACGCCGATATCGGCATAAAAGCGCGCCCGCACTTAAGTGTACGGGCGCGCCGTTCGTTTCGTTTTTCGACTGTACCATTATACCACATCCGAAAGTCCAAAAAGGCAAGCAGAGTCCACTTTGGGTTATATTCGCGTTAAAAAAATACCGCAGCGGAAACGCTGCGGTATAAGTTGTATTGCGGGTCTATTCCTTGACCGCGCCGATGTTGATGCCCTTCACGAAGTACTTCTGCAGGAAGGGATACAGTACCATGAACGGCAGTATGGCGGTGATGATGCAGGCGTTTTTGATGGTGTTCTCCGTGGCGCTGCCCACGGATTCGGGCAGGTCGGAGGACTGCATCATGTCCCTCAGCTTCATCTGGAAGTTGTAGAGGTTGCGGTCGGTGATGTAGAGCTTGAAGTTGGTGTAGTCGTTCCAGTACGCCACAGCGAACATCAGGCCTATGGACGCCAGCGCCGCCTTGGACAGGGGCAGCGCGATGCGCCAGAACGCGCCCATGGGGCTGCAGCCGTCCAGGTCCGCACTCTCGAAGAGGGACCTGGGTCTGCCCTCAAAGAAGTTGCGCATCAGCACCAGGTTGTACACGTTGATCGCGGGCAGCAGTATCGGGCCCCAGGGGTTGTCCGTAAGGCCGATGCCGCGCATGACCAGATAGCTGGGGATCATGCCGCCGGAAAAGATCATGGTGAACAGAAGCAGGTTGGCCAGGGTCGTGCGGAAGGGCATATCCCACTGTATGAGCACGTAAGCGCCCATGGTGGAGAGCAGTAGGCCGATCAGCGTGCCCGTCACGGTGGTGTAAACGCTCACCAGCAGCGGCCTTAGCAGCGAGCGGTTCGAGAACACGGACATATAGCCGTCCAGGCCGAACTTGGTGGGCAGCAGCTTAAGTCCGTAGCCGGTGGTCAGGTCCAGCGAGTCGATCAGCACCTTCCAGATGGGCACCAGCACGATAAGGCACACCACGACGAATATGAAGGCGTTCACGAAGTTGAACACCGTATACTTGGACCTGGGCTTTTTGATATGGGGCGGAGCCTGTACGCTGATGCCGGCCGGGGTCACGAAATCGATCTGTTTGTTTGCCATCGTTCTCCCCTCCTTACACTATGCCGCGTCCGCGGACTTTCTTGGACGCGAAGTTGCACACGAGCATCAGGCCGAGCCCCACGAGGGAGCGGAACAGGCCCACGGCGGTGGTGTAGCCGTAGTCGGCGGAGGCGCCGCTGTTGAAGGTCTGGTAGTAGATGTAGGTCTGAAGTACGTTGGTGGTGCGCCTGACGGAGTCGTTCTGGAGCACGAACACGCTTTCGAACAGGTTCATTATCTTCGCCAGGTTGAGTATGAGCACGGTGATGATGGTGTTTGCCAGCGCGGGCAGGGTCACGTACCACATCTTCTTCCAGCGCCCCGCGCCGTCTATGGAGGCGGCTTCGTAGATGCCGGGGTCGATGCCCGTCAGCGTCGCCATGAAGATTATGGTCTGCCAGCCGGTCTCGCGCCACAGGTTGATGATGTAGTACCACACCTTCCACCAGCCGTTGTCCGCCATGTAGTAAACGCTTTCGTCGATTATGCCCGTGCTGAGCAGCAGCTGGTTCACAAGGCCGCTGCCGGACGGAGAAAGCAGCAGGCTGAACACGGAGGCGGTCACGACCCAGGACATGAAGTGGGGCAGGTATATGATCGTCTGGCTCAGTTTTTTGAAGGGCAGGGAGATCATTTCGTTGAGCAGCAGCGAAATGATAACCGCGAAGCCCGTGTTGAGCAGCAGCTTGATCACGGAAAACACTATGGTGTTCCAGAAGGAGACCGCGAACTGGCTCTGCCTGAACAGCTTTGTGAAGTTCGCGACGCCCACCCAGTTCGGGATGTCAACGATCTTCCAGGAGAAGAAGGAATACCTTATGCCGGCCATGGGCGCGTAATGGAACACCGCCACGAAGACCAGCACGGGGATGAACATGAGGTAAAAGCCCCAGTATTTGCCCATGCGCTGCAGCAGCGGTTTCTTTTTGCCCAGATGCAGCGTGCCGTTGTAAGTCACCAAGGCCAAACGGAGCCCTCCTTTCTTGTGTTGCCGGACGCCGCCGGCGGAATAAAGAAACGGAGGCAGCGGCACCTGCCGCCGCCTCCGATCAGGTCGGGTGTAAGTTTAGTTCAGGGCGTTCAGGCTCTCGACGATGGTGTTGGACATCTTGAGGCCTTCCTCCGCGAAGCGCTCATAGCCCTCTTCCACGCTGATCTTGCCCAGCGCGATGTCGGCGATGATCTCGTTCTTGATGGAGGTCAAATCGCCGTTGAGCTCGCTCATCTCTGCCGTGGTGGGCACGATGGACGCCATGCGGCTGTACTCGCCGAACATCTCGGACGCCGCCTTGGCTTCGGGCTGCACGGTGGCTTCCTTGGGATCATAGTAACCCTCGGCGAACGCCGCCAGGCTCAGCATGGGATCGATGTGGTTCTTGGTGTAGAGGGTGCCGGCCTTCTCCATGCTCTCCAGCATGTGGAACTGGCCTTCCTCATAGGTGGCTTCCTTGGCGGTGCCGGCCAGCACGGTGCCGGCGCTCTTGGACCAGTGCACGCCTTCCACGCCGTAGGTCCACAGCATCTGGCAGTCGCCGCCGTCGAGCATGGTGTCGATGAAAGCGTCGAACACCTTCTCGGGGTTGGCGCACTTGGTGGTGATGCACCATACGGGAGGCACGCGGTCATAGTACAGGGGGCAGTCTTCCAGGGGCTTGAGGGCGACGAGCTCGCCGTCCCTGCCGTTGGCTTCCAGGTTGGTCTTCAGGTTGGTCGCCCAGGTGCCCGCCCAGTAGGTGAACACGCCGAACTTCTCGTCATAGAACTTGTTGCGGGCGTCGGAGGTCTTGTTGGTCAGGGTCTCCTTGTCGATGAGGCCGGCGGCCACGGCGTCCTGAATGCGCTGCAGGGCGTCCTTCATGTTGTCCTCGGTGAAGCCGTCGATCCAGGAGCCGTCTTCCTGCTGGATGAAGAAGGGATAGGCGTCCTGATAGAACTCGGGCAGGTAGTTGATGAAGGGTGCCTCGTTGCCCACAAAGCCGGCGGCGGAGATGGCGTAGGTGCCGAACTTCTCCACGAAGGCTTCGCACATGGCGATGTACTCGTCATAGGTGGTGGGGGCGTCCATGCCGACGGCGTCGAGCCAGGCCTGCTTGATGTAGGTGACGCAGCCGTTGCCGCGGGCGGGGCTGAAGCCGTAGAGCTTGCCGTCGATCTTCAGGCCTTCGATGATGTTGTCGCCGATGAAGCGGCCGGAATTCTTGGTCTTGCTTTCTTCCCACGCCTCAGTCATGTCCCACAGGGCGCCGCTGGCGGCATAGTCGGAATAGTAGGTGGCGGAAAGGAGCACCACGTCCGGCCAGTCCGCGGAAGACATGCGCTGCTGCATGACGTCGTAGTAGGCGCTGTGGTCGGGCTGGACGATCTCAAGGTCATAGCCGGGGTTGAGTTCTTCCCAGCGCTTCTCGAAGGCGTCGCGTCCGTTGTCCTGGTTGATGACGGTGTTGTCCACCATCATCACGATCTTGATGGGTTCCTCGGCGGAAGCCGGAACTGCCGCCAGGCTCAGGCAGAGCGCCAGCGCCAGCATCAGGGTGATGAGCTTCTTCATAGATTGTTCTCCTTGTCTTTTTTGCCGGAAGGGTCCGCGCCGGGCGGCGTATGCGCCCAAAGCCGTTCCTCCCGATAGCTGATCCTATTATACACGAAATCCCGCCGGAGCGCAACCTTATTTTCCCGCGATCTGCGCCTTCGCTTTACACGCTCCCCGGGAGCGGCGGCGTGCCGGTGGCGGCGGCGGTTAAAATCTCCGCCCGCCTTGACATCCGCGCGCAAAAAAGGTAAAATTTTGGATGTATACGGTTCTGTGCCCGGGGCGGTCCCCCGGCCGTGCGGATGCGAACTTTTGCGCCCGCCGCGGCGTCTAACACAAATGAAACCGCAAGCAAACCATAAGGAGGCTCAACCATGAAAAAACTTCTTGCGCTCGTCCTGTGCATGGGCCTGCTCGTCTCCCTGCTGCCCGCGTTCGCGGCGGGAGTGACCCCCATCATGCAGGTCGTAAAATGCAACGAATATGTGTCCCTGAGGGAAAAGCCGGACACCAAGTCCACCCGCATATATAAAGTACACCTGGGCGAACTGGTGACCAACTGCTCCGCCGCCGAAAACGACTTCATCCGCTGCGAGTGGAACGGACGCACCGGCTACATCCTGGCCAAATACCTGCAGATGACCGACTACAAATACTCCGACGGCATCCTTCTCAACCAGATGGTCACCGGCGTTAACGAGTGGGCCAGCCTGCGCAAGACGCCCTCCACCTCCGCCGAGAGGCTGGCCAAAGTGCCGCTGTACGCCATAGTCACCGGCTGCACCGGCCCCGTGAACGGCTTTGTCCGCTGCACCTACAAGGGCAAGACGGGCTACATCCTGGCCAAGTACCTCAAGAAGGCCGATTACAACTACAAGCCCACTCCCACCCCCACCGTGAAGCCCACCGCCACCCCCGCTCCCACTCCTGTGCCCTACTATCCGCCGCTGCCCGACCAGATGATGGTAGTGAACGTGAACGAATGGGCCAGCCTGAGAGCCAAGCCCAACGCCAACTCCGCGCAGCTGCAGAAGATACCCCTGGGCGGCGTTGTGAGCGGCTGCGTGCAGGTGAACGACAAGTACGTGGAGTGCGTGTACAACGGCCAGACGGGTTACGTGGCCAAGCAGTACCTGCAGGAGTACACTCCCAGCTACAACTACAACGGCTTTGACTCCCTGGGCACCGACATGCCCACCCTGGCGGCCTTCGAGAGCCTGGGCACCGAGGTGCTCAAGTACTCCTTTAACGGCTACACCGTAGTCGCCCGCCGCCTGTACTACGGCGAAAAGGAAGAGCTTAAGGTCGTGTGCTACGACGCCGCCTGGACTCCCCGCTGGAGCACTGGCGTGGAAAGCGACCACGCCACCGAGCTGTACTCCACCGAAGCGTTCATAATGGGCTCCGCCGACCGTCCCCTGATCGTGCTGTTCCTGACCGGCTACGGCTTCACCGCCTATCCCGTGGGATACTGGCAGGACGTGGAGTGGGAGAACACTTCCGAAGAAGCCCAGCACGTGGGCGGCTCCCTCACCACCGCCGTGGGCAAGGACGGCACCGCTTACCTGATCGGCTACTACGAGAGCGCGCCTCTGGCCCTGTCCAAGGAGGGCGTGATCCTGGGGCGTGCGAAGAACGACAGCGACTTCATCTACTGGCCCTATGAGATCAGGCTGGACGCGGACCGCATGGAAGTGCTCTACGACAGCTTCGCCAGCAGCCAGTCCTACTGCTATTCCGTCTCCTACGATTACGAAGGCAACAACCTGGGCAGCGCGCTGAAGCTCAGGCCCGAGGCGCAGTAACCCGCCATGACCGATTCCGAGACCACCATCCGCGAGCTCAAGCAGGCGATCCGCCGCCTGGTGCTCGCCAAGGGCTGGGGAGACGCAAACGGCATACAGAACCCCCAGCACGTGGCGATGGCGCTGAACGTGGAAGCCTCCGAGCTGCTGGAGCATTTCCAGTGGCTCGAGCCCGCGCAGGTGCAGGCGCTGTTGAACGGCGAAGACCCCGAGCGGGGGCAGGCCATAGGCGAGGAGTTCGCTGACGTGTGCATGTACGGCTTCCAGCTTATGGACTGTCTGGGCATAGACCTGTCAAGGCAGATAGAAAACAAGATCAAAAAGGTGTCCGAGCGCCCTTCCGGCATGAGGGGACGCTACGCGGACGAGCTGCTCAGGCAGCAAAAAGGAGGATCCCATGAAGGAAACCAATAAAATCCCCCTGCCCAGGCTGATATTGCTCATCGTCATATCCGTACTCTGGATCGCGGGGCTGGTGCTGCTGTTCCTGGACAAGGTGGGCCTCGGCCTCGTGCTGTGGGGTGTGGGCCTGCTGGGCGGGCTGATCGTGTTCTTCACCTCCCGCAACCGGGAGACCCTGAACGAAGTGATCTCGGCAGAGACCGAAGCGAACAAAAAGGACGACGAATAGTTTATCCGTTAAAGCGGGGTCGCGGTAAAAGCGCTCCCGTTTTTTTGTCCCCGCGGCGGCACGCTTTTCCGGGCTCATGCCTTCTGAGCTTTGACCCGCTTTTTGCCCGTCCATCCCCCTGTTTTCCGGTTTGGAAAAACCAGCCCTGGAAAACCCAGCCATGGAAAAGCCAGGCCTGGAAACCATGGGTCTATACGAAATATTAAATAACCAAGTAATAAATAACCAAATAATAAATAATCAAGCACCCAAAACACAAAGGACCCGCCGGCGGCGGTGTCCCTTGCATCATGTTTTTTTGTTTTTTGCGAAGAAGTGCTTGGGTGAAAACTAATCCTTGTCCGGATCCACGCCCAGGCGGCGCAGGGTCTCCACCACGTAGCTCTCGCGGTACTCCTGCCCTTCGGGGCGGGACAGGTAGCTCTTAAAGAACTCCTCGCAGGCCTGCTCGTAGGGGATGTGCGCCAGCTCCGCGATTATGCGGGTGGAGCGGTCGATCAGCTTTTTGTTGGTGGGCAGCACCTGTATCATCCAGTTGCTCCACACCCTGCCCATCTTGGCCATGGTGGCGGTGGACAGCAGGTTGAACGCCAGCTTGACCGCCATGTGGGTCATCAGCTCCATGAGCGTGTGGGGCAGCTTGAGCGGCACGCGGATCTCGTTTTCGCTCAGGCTCCCTTCCGGTATGTCGCCCAGGCGCAGTGTGAGCGCGCCGTCAAACTTGGCCTTGTTGGAATCAAACCAGTCCATGCAGCCCTTGCAGGCGCTCAGCCCGTCCGTGTCCACCAGCACCAGGCGCGCAGGATGGCGGGAATAGCGGCTCTCGTCGTCCGACCAGCCCAGGTCGTAATAGCTCAGTTCCTCGCTGCCCACCTTGGGCGGATTGTCCAGGATGTTCTGCGCCGCGCCCATCTTTACGTAGTCTTCCTTCGTCCAGTCCAGTCCCTTTATGGGCCGGCGGATGATGTGCTGCCAGGCGATGGAGGACGGGTACAGCGGATCCTTGGCGTACGCCCAGGAGATGGGGCTGGTGTGGTCGTCGGTGCGGCGGAAAGGCGGCAGGGTGAAGGTGGGCTGCCTTTCGGTGGTGTCGGTCAGTATGTCCTGCAGGTAGGCGTGGGTGATATAGGTGATGAGCCCGCCCGCGGTGTAGGTGTCCGTCTCGTACTCCACGGCTTTCGCCATGCCTTCCAGTGCCTCGCCGCTGCCCAGCTGGGATACGAGGTTTTCGAACTCGTCGGAATACTTTTCGGGATCCAGCGCGTCAAGCCCGATCGCAGCGGTCTCGTCCGCGCTCAGGTGCCTGCCTATCCACTGCCATGCGGCAACTTCCAGCGCGGTGCCCGCCACCAGCAGCTCTATGGTGGTCACCTGCATGCGGGTGGAGCCCGCCACCGCCATGTTCCCCGCGAACAGGGGCACGAAGTGGATGCCCGTGCGGGCGAATACCTTGCGGGCGCGCTCCAGGTGCTCGCACAGCACGTCCTTGGGATTGCAGTAGAAGTAGTAAGTGGACACGCCCAGTTCGTCTCCCTGTATGGCGCTGCCCACGGTGGAGGAGCTTAAGCCGCACTCCGCCAGCACCACCAGCACGTCCCCGGGAGTCACGCCGCTGTCCACGGTCTGGCGGGCGCCGAAGGTCATGTAGTCCTCAAAGTTCTCCACGCTCCTCACGCACGCTCGGTCGCCGCCGGTCATAAAGCTGTTGGTGACTTCCGCCAGGCGGGTGAACTCCTCCGCCCTCAGGGGCAGCTTGTTTATCATGTCGTGCCAGAACAGCCTCCAGGTGGAGTCCAGCTGCAGCGCCATGCGCCCCGACGCGCCCACGGAGGAGAACACCACCTTGCGGTCTTCCTCCATGCAGCGCAGTATCTCGCCGACCAGGCGTTTGAACTCTTCGCCCTTAAAGCAGGCGCGGCTCACTTCGGGGATGTATTTGTCCGCCGCGAGTATGGTCTTCACGCCCGCCTTGGTGTCCTTTTTGATTATGGAGGACAGCCCCCGGGTGAGGGGATTGGACTGCTCGGTGGGTATCTTGCCCAGGTGGAACTGGGTCTCGTTTTCTATAAAGTCTCTTGCCGCCGCTTTGTAGTCAGGCATCGTCATTTCTCCTTAAAACAGATTTTTGCTGGCCTGGGCGTACAGCGCGTTGTGCAGCGCCCTGCGGAAACGGAACAGGCCGAAGTTTTCCCTGGTGGGATGCACGCGGTTGGTGAGCAGTATCACCCAGAAGCCCGTGGTGGGGTCCACCGCGATGCAGGTGCCCGTAAAGCCCGTGTGCCCGAAAGAGCAGGCGGGGAACAGGTCGCCCATGTAATTGAACTCGGTGCCGCCCAGATGGAAGCCCAGGCCCCTGTGGGTGTCCGTGTCGTCCGGGGTGTGGCAGCGTATCGCCTTTTGGAACACGGCGGGAGAAAGGAAGCCTTTGCCGCCCGCTGCCAGCATCCGGCAGAACAGGATCATGTCCCCCACGTTGGAAAACACTCCCGCGTTGGCGGAGATGCCGCCCAGGAAGCGGGCGTTCTCGTCGTGCACCACGCCCTTGATCGCCTTGCCCGTGGCGGGGTCGATCTCCGTGGCCGCCACGTTGGCGCTCTCGGGCAGGTAGCCGGTGTGTTTCATGCCCAGGGGACCGAACACCATCTTTTCGGACAGCGTCTTAAGGTTTTCGCCGTACGCCTTTTCCAGCAGCTTGCCCAGGGTGATGTAGCCCATGCAGGAATAGTTGACCTTCTCCCCCGGCTTTGAGATCGGCTTGCTGGCGAGTATGGCCTTTAAGGCGTCCTTGGGCTCTATCCCCATCCTGTCCAGGCGGAAACTGGGCTCGAAGCCCCCGGTGTGGGTCATGAGCTGGTAGACGGTGATGTCCTTTTTGTCTTCGGGCGCGTCGCCGCCGAACCAGTAGCCCAGCGTGTCGTACAGCGTGATCACGCCCGCGTCGATCGCTTTCAGGGCGATCATGGTGGGCGCCAGCAGTTTGGTAAGGGATGCCATGTCGAACAGGGTGTCCGCGTCTACTTCGCTGCCGCCAAGCTCCTTTACGCCCCTGACGCACAGCGCGAACACCTCGTCTCCCCTGCCGCACGCCGCCTGCGCGCCGGGGAAACAGCCTTCCCTGACCCCTCTGTCAAGAAACTCTTCAAGAATTTTGTTCATATCCATACCGAATATTGTACCGTTTTTGCCCGGGATGTCAATACAAACACATTTTCTATATAAAAAATTTGTAATTTGACGCATTTAGGGCTTGCAAAAGCGGGAAAAAGCGCATATAATGTCTACGATTGCGTCTGCGGGTCTGTGGTTGAAAGTCGAAGCCAGTCGCAGGCAAAACGATCCACGTAAGCGGAGCAATGCCTCCGTGAGCATGGTGCGGCTTAGAAGTAAGTCCGGCCGGCGTATAACGCCGAGAGGGCGAGTAGTGGGGAGCGCACGCTTAGGAGCGAAAGTCCCGGCCGGCGAGTGTGGGGTCAAAGACCAGGTCAGCCGCGAGGCGCAGTCGATATTCATCTATTTTGGGGGTATTCTATCCATGTTCGAGGACAAAACTCTGATCTGCAAGGACTGCGGCAAGGAATTCGTATTCACCGCCGGCGAACAGGCCTTCTACGCCGAAAAGGGCTTCCAGAATGAGCCCACCCGCTGCAGGGACTGCCGTCAGGCCCGCAAGGCCAGCCGCAACAACGCCTCCGGCGAGCGCGAGATGTTCGAAACCGTATGCGCCGAGTGCGGCAAGCCCACCCGCGTGCCTTTCATTCCCAAGAGCGACCGTCCCATCTATTGCAGCGAGTGCTTCGCAGCCAAGCGTCAGCAGTTTTAAACATAAGACGGGAAAAAACGGGCGGACTTAGGTCCGCCCCGTTTTTTTGTCCTCAAAAACCTGCCGAAGCGTTTTTACTCCGCTAATTCCGCCCGAAGTATTCCGCCAGCCCCAGCGCCATGCCCTTGGCCAGCTTTTCCTGGTATTCGGGGGTGCTCAGCAGTTCGTCCTCCCGGGGGTTGGACATGTATCCGCACTCCACCAGCACCGCGGGCACCTTGGACCAGTTGAGCCCGGAATAAGTGTCCCGCTTGAACACTCCCCTCTGCTTTGCTCCCGTGGCTTCGCCCATGGCGGACAGCAGGCAGCGGGCAAGCTCGAAGCTCTCCTCCGCCTTGTCCCCCGTCAGGCGCACGAACATGCCCATGCCGTGCAGTTCCCGGTCTGTGGCGCCGTCGCAGTGGATGCGCAGCACGCAGTCCGCGCCCCAGCGGTTCATCATTTCCGCGCGTTCGACGTTTGAGATGTTCACGTCCGCCGTCTCACGGGTCATGAGCACCGTGGCGCCCATCTCCTCCAGCAGTTCTTTGAGCTTCAGCGCGATCTCAAGATCTACCTCGTGCTCCGGACGCCCCGTGGACACGCCCCGGGTGCCCGTCGCCACCTTCGCCTTGGTCTGGCTGCTGCCCGGGGAAACGGGTTCCTTCCCGTTGTCCCCCTTCAGCTGGTGGCCGGGATCGATGCCGATCCTGAGCCCGGACAGGGGCAGCCCCGGCGTTTCGTCGCCCAGGGCGGGCTCCACCCCTTCCCTTTCGCAGTACGCGGTCAGGCACATGACCGCCAGTATAAGGCACAGTATCCGTTTTATCACTTATTTTTCCTCTGGTTTTTTCTTTTTTCGACGCCGAAGCCACCCCGCTTGTTCCCTTGGCTAAGCGCGGTATTCCCAGCCGTGTTCGCCGTGATAGATCATAAGCTTCGTCATGCCGCCGTCGGCGCAGATGTTCTCGCCCGTTATGAAGCCCGCCCTGTCGGAGCACAGAAACAGCGCCAGCGCGGCGATGTCTTCCGGCGTGCCCACCCGCCCCACGGGCTGCTGCAGGGCGTCCGCGCCCGATATGCCCGAATACGACGTGTCTATCCAGCCCGGGGAAATGCTGTTGACCCGCGCCCTGCCCGCGAGGCTCACCGCCAAGGCGTGGGTGAGCGCGGAGATGCCGCCCTTTGCCACAGTATAGCTTTCGGTTTGGGGCTGGCTCATGCGGTCCCGCGAGGAGGAAATGTTTATCACGCTCGCGCCGGGCGCAAAGTGATCCATGAGCAGCTTGGTCAGGTAAAACGGCGCGGTTACCCCCACAGCGAGGGCGCGGGAAAAGTCTTCGTAGGAACACTCGTCTATGCCCTTCATAAGCGGCGGCGCGTTGTTTATAAGACAGTCCACGCGTCCGCTCTCAAGTATCACGCTGCGGGCGAACGCCTCCAGCGCCGCTTTGTCCCCCACGTCGCCGACAAAACCGCTGCCCGGCGCCGTGTCCATAACGTGCACCTTCGCGCCTTCGCGGCTGAACGCCTCCGCTATGGCTTTGCCTATGCCGTGGGCGCCGCCGGTGATCACGGCGACCTTTCCGCAAAAACTGTCCATGCCCTGCCTCCCTGCCTAAATACCGTTTGACCGGCGCTTTAGACCCCCTCGGGGACCCCGCGCCCGCCCCGGAGGCAATATTACCACACGCCCGCACGCCTGTCAAATGCGCCCGCGCGCTGCCGCGCATGAGGGATGCAAGTACCTTCCCGCAACTTTACTTTGATTTAACGTAAATATGTCTCATTTCCGTGCTTGTAATTATGTCATTTGTGTGTTATACTGTGAATGGAATATTTTAGAATGTTTACGATTTCATTTCCTCGCGAAGGGAGAGACATATCATGAAGCAAAAATTCCTGCGTGCGCTCGCCATAGTGCTGCTGGTGACGCTTTTGATCGGCGAGTTCGCCGTGGCGGAGAGCTTCAAGGCAAAGGTATACACCGCCAGCGCCAAAGTCTACAAAACCAACAGCACCAAAAGCGCTGTGGTGGACACTCTGCCCCACAACACCGTGGTCACGGTCACGGCACATAAAAACGGCTGGGCCAGAATAACCTACGGCAAAAGCGGCTACGGTTTCTGCCAGATCTCCGATCTGATCAGCAGCGTCAAGGTCAAGAGATTCTCCAACAAAAAGACCAAGATCTACCAGACGCCCTCCACCGCCCACCCCATCACCACCGTGAGCGTGGACTATCCCCTGTACCGCGTGGGCGCCAGCGGCAACTATTACCTGGTGCAGGACAAGGACGGCGCGTTTACTGGCTACATCAAAAAGGCCGACCTTTCCAGTTCCCGCAAAAACCCCTTCGCCATACCTAACAGCAAAAAAGGCAAGTATGACAAAAACGGCTCCTACACCACCATCCCGGGCGCGGTAAAGAGCAACCAGTTCTACCTGGCCTCCAGCATGAACAAGGCCAAGTGGAGGGACTACCTGGTGTATATCGCCGAATGCAAGGTGGGCGCCGCCTACAAGCAGTTCCCCGGAGCCTATGAGTTCAACAACTACAGCCTCGTAAAGGCGTGCTTCAACTCCATGGGCTACAAGATCCCCGCCTCCACCAACGCGGTGGGCCACACCGGATCCAACCCCTTCATCAGCCGGCAAAACCTGCTTAAAGGCGACATCGTGTGCTTCGACTGCGATCCCGCCGACGGCGATCTCGTCGACCACATCGGCATCTACATCGGCCAGGGCTACTTCGTCCACGGTTCCAAGACCGCGGGCAGGATCCTGGTGAGCACGCTGAACAGCGGCTACTACAAGAGCGCCTTCTGCTGGGGTCGCAGGGTCATCAAATAAACAAACAAACTTACAGCCGCCTTCGGGCGGCTGTTTTTTTTGCGCTCTTAAGCCGCTTAAACGCGGTCTCCCCCGCCGTTTATTATCCGAGGCATGCCCGCCCGGCGTATTCTCCTGCGGTCATCACGCTTTATCGCCAGGCGCGTTCGGAGAGGCGCTTAAACGCCTTCTGGCGGGCCGAGACGACAGGGGCAAGGCAAACGGCCTGCCGCTGTAAACGCCTTATACGGGCGCAAACAGCGGGTGTAAGCGCATAAGAAAAGAGGGGCTTTTGCCCCTCTTTTTCGAAGATGCTTCGGGATCACTTTTTCGCGTTCCCCAGCAGGAAGCTCATTATCTCGTTGTAGCTCTTGCCGGAGGACGCCATCGCGGAGATGATCTCCTTCTGCTGGTTCTGCTTCTTGATCTCCAGCTGGCGGCGGTAATCCGCGTCGGTGAGCAGGCTTATGCCGTCCTCGCCGAAGAAGTGCATGACCCGGCTGTCGAAGGTGAGGTACAGGGTCTTGCCCGCCTTGAGGCTCTCCTTCTGGATGGGAGTCAGGGACAGGGTGGGCACGCGGGCGATCAGCCTGCTGCCGTCCTCGGTGACCGCGTGCAGGTGCAGTTCGCTGCCCATCATCTCGTTCACCTGCAGCGTGCAGGGAATGGCGTCGGCAGCGGGGGCGCTGAGCAGGGTCATATGCTCGGGACGCACGCCCAGGGTGATGTTCTGGGTCTGCACGTCGTTTTTGAGCAGAATATTCTTCTTTTCGCCTTCCACGAACAGGTTGACGCCGAAGGGCGACATCATGTAGCTGTCCCCCATGCGGGTCAGTTTGGTGTTGATCATGTTCATCTTGGGCGCGCCGATGAACTCCGCCACGAACTTGTTGGCCGGCATGTCGAACACCTCGGTGGGAGTGCCCACCTGCTCGATGTAGCCGTCCTGCATTATGACGATGCGGTCGCCCAGGGTCATGGCCTCGGTCTGGTCGTGGGTGACGTACACGAAGGTGGTGTCCAGCTTCTGCCTGAGCAGTATGATCTCGGCCCTCATCTGGTTCCTCAGTTTGGCGTCCAGGTTGCTCAGGGGCTCGTCCATGAGGAACACCTTGGAGTTCCTGACCATGGCGCGGCCTATGGCGACCCTCTGCCTCTGGCCGCCGGACAGCGCCCGGGGCTTGCGCATCAGGTACTGGGTGATGCCCAGTATCTCCGCCGCGGAAGTGACCTTCTCGTACACCTCGTCCTCGGGCACCTTCTTAAGGCGCAGGGAGAAGGCGATATTGTCGTACACCGTCATGTGGGGATACAGCGCGTAGTTCTGGAACACCATGGCGATGTCCCTGTCCTTGGGCTGCAGGTCGTTGACCACCACGCCGTCGATGGAGATGGTGCCCTCGGAGATGTCCTCCAGGCCCGCGATCATGCGCAGGGTCGTGGACTTGCCGCAGCCGGAGGGGCCAACGAACACCACGAATTCCTTGTCCTTGATCTCCAGGTCAAAGTCGTGTACCGCCACGACCTTGTTGTCGTATATCTTTTTTACGCCTTTAAGCGATATGGCTGCCATATATTATCCTCCCTTCTATCCTTTGACCGCGCCGCCCGTGACGCCTTCCACATAGTACCTTTGC
>JAFWUC010000043.1 GCA_017518705.1 Clostridia bacterium | reverse complement strand
CGTCGGTGTCAGCGCCGATGTGGCGGGAAAGCTCGGTCATAAGCGCCTGGCAGAAGCGCATGACTTCGCCGTCGCTCTTGCCCTTGGGATCGAAGTCGCTGCCGCCTTTGCCGCCGCCCATGGGCAGTCCGGTCAGGGAGTTCTTGAATATCTGCTCAAAGCCCAGGAACTTGAGAATGGACAGGTTCACGCTGGGATGGAAGCGCATGCCGCCCTTGTACGGGCCGATGGCGGAGTTGAACTGCACGCGGTAGCCGCGGTTCACCTGCACCTGACCCTTGTCGTCCACCCAGCTCACGCGGAAGGTGATGATCCTTTCGGGCTCGATTATCCTCTCGGCGATGCCGGCTTTCTCCAGCTCCGGACGCACGTCGAACACGTTCTGCAGGCTCTCCAGCACTTCACGCACTGCCTGAAGATATTCCTTCTGTTCCGGGTCGCGCTTCACAGCGGCCTCATATACTCCCGCAAGGTAGCTGTTATGAAATGTCATAGTCGCATCTCCTTCATATTTAGTGCATTTACGGCTGAAATATGGCTGTAAATGAAATTGGAACGATTATACCATTCATAAATTGTTTTGTAAACAGGCGAAATAAAAATATGTGCCGCTGATAGAAAATTTAATATAGAAAAAATATGCAAAAACCGGGCATTTGTCTGAAAAACGTGCCCGTATTGTGGTATAATTATAGTCAGGTATTTATATGCTGTAAAAGGGGAAAGACTATGCCGCTGATTCCGAACAAACATCCGATGCCTACCCAGGATCCTCTGGAAAGGGCACATAATTTCAACGAAGTAGCCCTGGGCTACACGCCCGAGATCGCCCGGGAGGAAGCGCAGCGCTGCCTGAACTGCAAAAACAAGCCCTGCGTGCAGGGCTGCCCGGTGAACATCGACATTCCCGGTTTCATTTCCTGCATTAAGAACGGGGACAGCGAAGGCGCCTACGCGGTGATAGCTCGGTCCTCGAGCCTGCCCGCCGTGTGCGGCAGGGTGTGCCCCCAGGAGAGCCAGTGCGAGAAGGAGTGCACCATGGGCATCAAGTTCGAGCCCGTGGCGATCGGGCGCCTGGAGCGTTTCGCGGCGGACGAACACAACAAACGGGGGATAAAAGAAGCGAACACACCGGCAGAGGACGCGCCGAAGGTGGCGGTGGTGGGTTCCGGCCCCAGCGGCCTGTCCTGCGCGGGCGAGCTGGCGCGCCACGGGGTCAAGGTGAGCGTGTTCGAGGCGCTGCACCGCCCGGGCGGAGTGCTGGTGTACGGCATTCCCGAATTCCGTCTGCCCAAGGCAATAGTCAGCCGGGAGGTAGAGGGCCTGGAAGCCATGGGCGTGGAGTTCTTCACCAACGTGGTGATCGGACGCACGCTGACTGTGGACGAGCTGCTCGGGCAGGGCTATAAAGCCGTGTTCATAGGCAGCGGCGCGGGCCTGCCGGGCTTTATGGGGATCCCCGGCGAAGCGCTTAACGGCGTATACTCCGCCAACGAGTTCCTGACCCGCTCCAACCTTATGAAGGCGTACCGCGACGACAGCGACACTCCGATAATGAAGGGCGGCCGCGTGGCGGTCGTGGGCGGCGGCAACGTGGCGATGGACGCGGCGCGCACCGCGCTCAGGCTGGGGGCGGAATAAGTGTACATAGTTTTCCGCCGCTCGCTGACGGAGCTGCCCGCCCGTAAGGTAGATGTGGAGCACGCCATGGAGGAAGGCATCGAGTTCAGGCTGCTCAACAACCCCGTGGAGATACTGGGCTACAATAACCCCGACGATCCCAGAGACCCGAAAAACGGCTTCGTGACCGGCATTAAAGTGATCAAAATGGAACTGGGCGAGCCGGACGAAAGGGGCAGGAGGCGGCCCGTGGAGATCAAGGGCAGCGAGTACGAGCTCAAGGTCGACGCGGTCATAATGGCCATCGGCACCAGCCCCAACCCGCTGATAAGGAACACCACCAAGGGTCTTGACGTGAACAGCCGGGGCGGCATAATCATAAACGAAGACGCCATGACTTCCCGCGAGGGCGTGTATGCGGGCGGCGACGCGGTCACCGGCGCGGCTACGGTCATATCCGCCATGGGCGCGGGCAAGAAGGCCGCGAAAAGCATCCTGGAAAAGCTGGGCATAGCGAATGTTTAAAAGCAAATCTCCCACCCGCCGCACACTGTGGCTCATAGTGTTCGCGGGGGTGGTGTACTCCGTCGCCCAGAGACCCGAAAGGCTTACGGGCATGCTGTCATATGTGTGGGGCGTGCTGAGCTGCGTGATCGCGGGTCTGTTCCTGGCGTTCGTGCTGAACCTCATCATGGCGCCCATAGAGCAGCGCATGGGCAAACTCTTCAAAAAGGCAAAACCGGGCTTCAGGCGGGGCGTGAGCGTGTCGGTGACGTACGTGATCGCCATCGCCCTGATCGCGCTTACGGCGTATTTCATAATCCCCAGCCTGAGGAACGTAGCGGACACGGCCATAACCCGCGTGCCCGAGGCGTTCCAGATGATGCCCGGATTCGTCACGGACATACTCACCCGCATGGGCGCGACCCCCGAAAAGATCGCCTCCATAAACGAGACGCTCAACAACACCGCCACGCTGGTGGTGGAATACATTTCGGGCAGCGTCGCGGACATCGCGGGCTTCGCCTTCGACCTTACCACGGGCCTCGTGGGCGGGATCCTGGACGTGGTGCTCACCATCGCCATAAGCGTGTACGCACTGGCGGGGAAGGAGCGCATAAGCAAGTTCGTCAGCAAGTTGCTGAACGCCTATATGCCGGAAAAGCCGCGGGCTTTGCTGTTTGACTTAAGGACCCTGATCTACGAGAAATTCTCGGAGTTTTTCAAGGGCCAGGTGCTGGAAGCGATGATACTGGGGCTGATGTGCTTTATAGGCATGCTGATCTTCGGCTTCCCCAACCCCGCCGCAATAAGCGCGGTGGTGGGCGTGTGCGCCATAGTGCCCGTTATCGGCCCCTGGGCGGGCTCCATAAGCGGCATTCTTTTGACCATGATCTACAGCCCCACCATGGCGCTGTGGTTCGCGCTGTACATACTTGTGATCCAGCAGGTGGAAGACAACGTGTTCTATCCCAAGATAGTGGGCAAGCAGATGAAGGTGTCCGGCCTGCTGGTGCTCAGCGCGGTTGTGATCGGAGGCGAGATCAACGGCATGCTGGGCATAATACTCGCGGTGCCGCTGAGCGCGGTGGCCTACGAGCTGCTTACCCGCGGCGCGAAAAAGCGGCTTGAAGCGCGGGAAGAAGCGCATGAAGCAGCACAGGAAGAAGCACTGAAAGAAGCGCCGGAAGAAACACCGGAAGAAAGCGCGGAAAAATGAACAGTACGCTTATAGAACTGTACGACGAGCGTCCGCTGGAAAACGTGCTGGCCTGCGAGATGCTGGACCCGGTGAGGGTGGTGTTCCTGTGTTCGGAAGAGGTCAAAGCCTCAAGACGGCGCACGTCGGCCATAAAAAACTACCTTAAGCGCAAGGGCTGGAACGGGGAGATCCGTTTCGTGGCTGCGGACATGTTTTCCGCGCGCGACGTCAAACGCGCGCTCAAGGAAGTGTGCGAAAAGTACGCTCCCTGCGTGATGGACATAACCGGAGGCACGGACGCGGCGCTGTTCGCCTCGGGGGTGCTGTCCTGCGAGATGGGCACGCCCGCGTTCACCTATTCCCGCAGGAACAACGCGTATTTCTCCATAAAGGACGCGCCATTCGGCGACAGGCTGGACTGCGACGTAAGGCTGAGCGTGGAAGACAGCTTTATAATGGCGGGCGGTTCCGTAAGGCCCGGCAGGGTGGAGGAAGCCGCGCTTAAGGAATACATAGACTATTTCGAGCCGTTTTTCAGATTGTACCTTAAGCACAGGCAGAACTGGACGAACATAATCAACTATATCCAGCGGGTCAGCCAGGCGTCGCTAAGGGACGGAAGCAATTTCGCGGAAGGCGCCCTGAGCGTCAGGGGCGACCGGGGCAGGATAATGTGCGACCAGAGGGCGCTAAGGGACTTTGAGCAGCTCGGCTTTATCCGCCGTCTGTCGATAGAGGATGAGCGCGTCAGCTTTTACTTCAGGGACGCGCGCACCCGCTACTGGCTCAGGGACATCGGCAGCGTGCTGGAGCTTTATGTATACAAAGCCTGCGTGGACACGGGCATATTCGATGACGTGTCGTCGAGCGTGGTCGTGGACTGGGAGGGCGACAACCTGCAGGGCGACGTGAGCAACGAGATAGACGTGGTGGCGAGCAGGGGAGTCACGCCCCTGTTCATAAGCTGCAAGACGGGTCAGGTGAAGACCGAGGCGATAAACGAGCTGGGCGTGCTCAAGGAACGCTTCGGCAGCGGCATCGCCCGGGCGGCGATAGTGTCCTCCTCCGCATGCCAGAAACTGGCCCGGCGCCGGGCGGCGGAGATGGGCATACGCGTGATAGACCTTGAGGAGATCAAAGCGGGCAGGCTGCCCGAGCTGATAAAGGAACTGGCTGAATGAGGAAGTTTTTTAAGTCCAAGCTCATATCCGGCGCGCTGTTTCTGATGGCGTATTACGCCGCAAACGCGGTGTTCCAGAGCTTTATGAGCCTGTACCTGACCGACCGGGGGCTTAACGGCGCCAAGATCGGCACCATAAACGCGGTGATCGCCTTCGTGAGCGTGCCCACCATGTACCTGTGGGGGCGGGCGGGTGACCGGGCGGCGTCCAGAAACCGGCTTTTGGCGGCGATGGCTGTGATCAGCACGGCCGTCATACTGCTTCTGCCCCTGCAGGGCGGCTTCGTGTACGCGCTGGGAGTGCTGGGATTGTTTGGCTGCGTGTACACCAGCCTGCAGCCAATGGGCGACAGCATAGTGCTCACCAACCTTGACAGCGAGGGTCTGCCCTTCGGCGGCGTAAGGCTGGCCGGCGGGCTCACTTTCGCGGTGGTGGCGGCGCTGTTCGGCTATGTGAGCGACTATTTCGGCAGTGTGACGGTGGTGTACGGCACGGCAGCGATGTGCCTTATGGTGGCGCTCGCGGCGCTCAACATGCCCACGGTGTCCTCGAAGGGGCAGGCTGCCTCCGCCCAGGGCGCGGGCAAACTGCTCAGGAACCCGGAAGTCATCCGCCTGTTCGCGCTGATGGTGCTGCTGCAGATCACATACGGCTACTATTACGCCTTCTTTTCCCCGCTGCTCAGGGACGACCTGGGGGGCGGCGAGAACCTGGTGGGCTGGAGCTTCTTCATATCCGCCTGCTCCGAAGCACCTTTCCTGATCTTCTCCGACCGGCTGATCAAAAAGCTGGGCGCGGGCAAACTCATGTGCATGGCGGCGGCGGTGATGACCGTGCGCTGGATGATACTGGCCACCACGTCGAGCCCCTACGTGGCGCTGGCAGCCCAGGTGCTGCACGGCTTCGGCTTTATAGTGATCACCGTGAGCGCGGCGAAATACATACAGAAAGTGGCTGGAGACGGGGAAAAGGCCACGGGCCAGCTGCTTCTGGGCGTGTTCGGCTTCGGACTGGCCCGGGGCATAGGGTATCTCGCGGGCGGCGCGCTGAGCGACGTGATAACCCGCCAGGGTGTGTTCTATATCACCGCGGGCATCTGCTTTTTCTGCCTGGCGGCGTTCGCGCCCTATTACTTCCGGCACAAGCCCCTGAACGGGGAGGATTGAATGAACAAGCTTATCGCGATAGTGGGTACCAACGCCTCGGGCAAAAGCTCGCTGGGCGTGGAGCTGGCGGGGCGTTTTGACGGGGAGATAGTGTCCGCGGACAGCCGCCAGGTGTTCAAAGGCCTGGACCTGGGCAGCGGCAAGATCACGCCCGATGGGATGAAAGGCGTGCCCCACCACCTGCTTGACGTGGCTGAGCCCGGCGAGTTCTTCTCCATGGCGGACTTCCAGAAGTGCGCCTACAGTGCCATAGACGGCATAATCGCCCGGGGCAGGCTGCCGTTCATAGTGGGCGGCACGGGGCTGTACGTGGACAGCGTGACGAAAGGCTACAACCTAAGCGAGATAGTGCCCGACCTTGGTTACCGGGAGGAGCTCGAGACGTTTTCCACCCCGGAACTCTGGGAGATGCTGAAAAAACTGGAACCTGACAGCGAGATAGACCCCAAAAACCGCAACCGCGTGATGCGCAGGCTGGAAAAGCTCCACCAGGGGGATACGCAGCCGTCACATAACACCCCCCGCTACGACGTGCTCACTCTGGGTGTCAGGTGGGACAGGGAGACGCTGAAACGGCGCATAGACGAGCGGCTCGAGCGGCGCGTGAACGAGGGCATGATAGACGAGGTGGCGCGCCTTAGGGAAAGCGGCGTGTCCGACGAATTCCTGCTCAAGCTGGGGCTGGAATACCGCTACTTCACCCAGTTTTTGAGGGGAGAATGGCAAAGCCGGGATGAGATGCTTCACGAGCTCTCCCTCGCCATAAAGCGCTTCGCCAAGCGGCAGGTGACCTGGTTCAAAAAGGACCAGAGCGTCGTCTGGCTGGACATGGAACACGAGCCCGTGCTCCGGGCGTCCGAAATAATAAAAGAATTTTTGGAGAAGTAAATGTTCGCGCATCTGCACACGCACACGGAATACAGCCTTCTGGACGGCGCAAACCGCATAGGCGAGCTGCTGGACCGGGTCAAGGAGCTGGGGATGACATCCTGCGCCATCACCGACCACGGCGCCATGTACGGCGTGGTGGACTTTTACGTGGAGGCGAAAAAGCGGGGGATCCATCCCGTCATAGGCTGCGAGGCCTACGTGTGCCGGGACATGGACGACAAGACCGGCGGCTCCTCGGGCAACAGCCACCTGATACTGCTGTGCGAGAACCAGCAGGGCTACAAGAACCTGGTCAAGCTGGTGAGCGAGGGCTTCACCCGCGGCTTCTACTATAAGCCCAGGGTGGACTACGAACTGCTCAAAAAGTATTCCGGTGGCCTCATCTGCCTAAGCGCGTGCCTAAGCGGCGACATACCCAAGGCGATACTGGACAACCAGTACGGGGAGGCTCTCAAGTACGCCAACCGCTACCGGGAGATATTCGGAGAAAACAATTTCTTCCTGGAACTGCAGGACCACGGCCTGAGCGAGGAAAAGCGGGTGTCCAACGCGCTCATCCATATGTCCAAAGAGCTGGGCATACCCCTGGTGGTGACCAACGACTGCCATTACCTGAACCGGGAGGACGCGGCGGCCCAGGAAGTACTGATGTGCATACAGACGGGCAAAAAACTCTCCGACGACGAGCGCATGCGCATGAACACCGACCAGCTCTACCTGAAGAGCGAGGAGGAGATGCAAAAGCTGTTCCCCGCTTTCCGGGACGCGCTGGACCGCACGGAGGAGATCGCCCGCCGCTGCAATGTCACCTTCGACTTTGAGACCAAGCACCTGCCCGCGTATCCCATAGACACGGGGGAGACCCCGAGCGAAATGCTCAGGCGCATGTGCTACGAGGGGCTTGGGCGCAAGTACGCTCCCGACAGGCAGGACGCCCGGGAACGCCTGGAATACGAGCTGGGCGTGATAGAGAAAATGGGCTATGTGGACTATTTCCTCATAGTCTGGGACTACATAAACTACGCCCGCAGCGTGGGCATACTGGTGGGCCCCGGCAGGGGCAGCGGCGCGGGCTCCATAGTGGCGTATACGCTGGACATCACCGCCCTTGACCCGCTGAAATACTCGCTGCTGTTCGAGCGTTTCCTGAACCCGGAAAGGGTGAGCATGCCCGATCTGGACATAGACTTCGACTACGAGCGCCGGAGCGAAGTGATCGACTACGTGGCGGACAAGTACGGCCACGACCACGTGTCCCAGATAATCACCTTCGGCACCATGGCCGCCAAGGCCGCCATAAAGGACGTGGGCAGGGTGCTGGACGTGAGCTTCGGGCGCACGGATCAGATAAGCAAAATGATCCCCAACGCCCTGGACATGACCATAGACAAGGCGATGGTGCTGAATCCCGAGCTCAAAAGCGCCTATGAAGGGGACGAAGAGGTCAAAAAGCTGATAGACACCGCCCGGAAGCTGGAGGGTATGCCGCGCCACGCCTCCACCCACGCGGCGGGCGTACTGATCTGCGCCTGCCCGGTGAGCGACCTGGTGCCCCTGCAGGTGAACGCGGACGTGGTGACCACCCAGTTCCCCATGGGCACGCTGGAGAGCCTGGGGCTGCTGAAAATGGACTTTCTGGGCCTGAGGACCCTGAACGTTATAGGCGACAGCCTGGAGTATATCCGTCAGGGCGGCGGCCCCTCCATAAAACCGGAAGACATCCCCGTGGACGACGACAAGGTGTACGACATGATCTGCGCCGGAGACGTGGACGGGGTATTCCAGCTGGAAGGCGGCGGCATGCGTTCGTTCATAATGAGCATGAAGCCCCGCTGTTTCGAGGACATCGTCGCCGCCATATCCCTGTACCGTCCGGGACCGATGGACTCCATCCCCCGCTTCATACAGGGCAAGCACGACCCGTCCACCATATCCTACATCACGCCCGAACTGGAACCCATACTGAACGTGACCTACGGCTGCATGGTGTACCAGGAGCAGGTCATGCAGATCGTCAGGGACCTGGCGGGCTATTCGATGGGCAGGAGCGACCTGGTGCGCCGCGCCATGTCCAAGAAAAAGCACGACGTGATGCAGAAGGAGAAGGAGTACTTCATAAACGGCAAGCTGAACGACGACGGTTCGGTCGACGTGCCCGGCGCGGTCAGGAAGGGCGTGAGCCGCGGGGCGGCGGAGCGCATATTCGACGAAATGACCGCGTTCGCCTCTTACGCCTTCAACAAGAGCCACGCGGCGTGCTATGCGCTGGTGGCGCTCCAGACCGCATGGCTCAAGTGCCACTATCCGGTGGAGTTCATGGCTGCCATGCTGAATTCCATCGCGGGAAATTCCACCAAGGTGGCGTATTACATACAGTTCTGCCGCAAAAAGGGCATAAAGATTGCGCCGCCGGACGTGAACGCCTCCCAGGAGCGCTTCAGCGTGGACGAGGGCGGGATCCGCTTCGGCCTTAACGCCGTAAAGAACCTGGGCCACAACGCCATCGCCGCCATACTCGAGGAGCGCGCCATCGCGCCGTTCACCGGCCTGTACGACTTTATCGACCGCTTGAGCTCCACCCAGGTCAACAAAAAAGCGGTGGAGAGCTTGATAAAGGCGGGCGCTTTCGACCGCATGCGGGGCAGCCGGGCCCAGAAGCTGCTGGTGTTCGACATGTCCATGGACGCGGCGGGCAAAAAGGCGGGCAGCCTGTCTTCCGGGCAGATGAGCCTGTTCGAGGAGAGCGACCTGCCCGGCGCGCCGGAGGAATTCCCGCCCGCGGAGGAACTGAGCCGCCGCGAAGCGCTGGCGATGGAAAAGGAAATGACAGGCATTTACCTGTCCGGCCATCCGCTTGACGATTACAGGGAGCAGCTGGGGCGGCTTAAGATGGATTCGGCCAGGATCGCCGAAGCCATGGAAGACGAACAGAGCGCGCTGGCGCTGGACGGCATGAGGGTAGAGATGGGAGGCCTGATCTCCCAGAAGACCCAGCGCGCCACCCGCCAGGGCCAGCTGATGGGCATATTCGGCCTGGAGGACCTGTACGGCGTGACAGAGGTGCTGGCCTTCCCCAAGGTGTACGAAAGCACGGGCATGAGCGTAAACGAAGGCGACGCGCTGAAGATAAAGGGCAGACTCTCCGCCCGGGACGGCAAGGCGCCCAACCTTATAATGGAAAGCTTCGAGCCCATGCTGCCGGACGCCCAGGTCAAAACACAGCCGGCAGAAGCGCCCAAACAGGAAAAACCCCGCAAGCTGTTCCTCAAGCTGGACCGGGACAAGCTGGACGCGGTGAGCTTCATACTCGCCACCACTCCCGGCAGCATCAGAGTCAATTTCTTCTTCCCCGCGGAAGGCAAAAACTTCGTGGCGCCGTCAGACCTTTGGGTCAGCCCGGACTTTGACGAAAACGCGCTCAAGTCCCTGCTGGGAAACGATGCGGTGGTGCTGAAATAGGAGGACAAAATGGAAAAGATCACCCTGTATATAGTGGTGCCGTGTTATAACGAGGAAGAGGTGCTGCCCCTTACTTCCAAAGCGCTAAAAGAGTTTGTAAGCGGCAACAGCGAGCTTTCCGAAGCGTCCCGCATAGTGTTCGTGGACGACGGCAGCCGTGACGCGACCTGGGAGATAATAAAAAAACTGTGCGCGGAAGACACGGTGTTTTCCGGGCTCAAATTAAGCCGCAACCGGGGCCACCAGAACGCCTTGTGGGCGGGCATGGACTGGGCGAAGGACAAGTGCGACTGCCTGGTGACCATAGACGCGGACCTGCAGGACGACATAAACGCCATAGCCGGTTTTTTGAAGGAATACCGCGCGGGCGCGGACGTGGTATACGGAGTCAGGAGTAAGCGCGAGACCGATACCGCCTTCAAGCGCCTTACCGCGGAGGGCTTTTACAAACTAATGGAGCGCATGGGCGTCTCCACCGTGTACAACCACGCGGACTACCGCCTTATGAGCAGAAGAGCCGTGGAGGCGCTGATGCAGTACCCGGAAAGCAACCTGTTTCTGCGGGGCATGGTGCCGCTGGTGGGCCTGAATACCGCCACGGTGTACTACCAAAGGGGCAAGCGCGCCGCGGGAGAGAGCAAGTATCCCTTAAAGAAGATGCTCGCCTTTGCCTGGCAGGGCATAAGCTCCTTCAGCGCGAAGCCCATTTCCCTTATCTGGAAACTGGGCGCGGCGTTCATGCTGGCGGCGCTGGCGTTCGGGTTCATCGACCTTGTAAGCAGCGCGTTTGATCCGGGCTTCACCGCCTTCAGCGTGTGGTTCGTGGGCGGAACGCTTATGGTCTGCGTGGGTCTGGTGGGAGAATACGTGGGCAAGACGTATTTCGAGGTCAAGCAGAGGCCCCGCTACCTTTTGCAGGAAATAATAAGCTCCCCCGAAGAAAGCCGGGAGAGCGGAAAAGCGGACTAAAGTCAGTTGGAACCCACGGGAGTGTAGCGGGTCTCGCCGGGCATACTCATGCCCTGAGCCCGGGCGTACAGCTCTATGCCTTCGGGGGTCTTGATGAAGGCGAGCTCGCTTTCCAGAGTGTCCAGCTGCTTTTGCAGGGCGGCGTTCTCCTGGCTGACCTGCTTGATGCGGGCGCGGGTAGAATCGATCCAGACGTTGAAGCAGATTATGCCGATGGCAAGGGCGACTATGAGCAGGCCCACGATCACGTAACCGCTCTTGTTGACCCGTATACGCTGCTTTTTGCGCCGTACATTCCGGTTCATGGAGAACTCCTTTCAGACGATGGTCTGTTTTAGCCCGTATAATTTCGACCAAAGTCGCTTTTATTCCTGCAAGGCTCAAAAGCTTAACCCAAAATTAACCATATGAGGTGCAAAATGAGTTTTTCTCCGTCTCCGGAGCAGCAAAGAGTCATAGATTCCAGAGGGAAAAACCTGCTGGTATCCGCCGCGGCGGGCAGCGGAAAGACCACCGTGCTGGTGGAACGGGTGTTGGGTCTGCTTAAAGAGGGCACGGAAATCGACAAAATACTAATCGTCACCTTCACCCGGGCTGCCAGCGCGGACATGAAAAACAAGCTGTTCGAGCGCCTGAGCAAAGAAGCGGAAAACGGCGATGAAAAAATGGCCGAGCAGCTGGAAAAGCTGGATATGGCGCAGATCTCCACACTGCACTCCTTCTGCTCCGCGGCGGTAAAGATGAGCTTTGAGGCTGCGGAGGTGGACCCGAATTTCCGCGTGATGGAAGAGTCGGAAGAGGCGCTGCTGTGCGAAGACGCGCTGACCCAGGCGCTGGAAGAACTGCTCGAAAAGGACGACCCCGGCATGGACAGGCTCATGCTCATGCGGGGACCGGAGACCGTAAGGCAGATGGCGCGGGAGCTCAAGGACTTTCTGGACACCCGCAGCGACCCGGACAAGTGGCTGGCAGACGCGCTGGAAATGTTCGGCGGCGCGGGGGAGGAATGGCAAAAAGCGCTGGTCAGGGCCTGCAAAAAGCGCCTGGATGACGCGCTGGACCTGCTTTACACCGCCGGCGACGTATGCCGGGAGACGGACGGCCCCGGCCATTACCTGGCGTGCATAGAAAAGGATACGCAGGCGCTCAAAGAGGCCTGCGGCATCGAGTCTTACGAAACGATGCGCGTGTGGGCGGAAGAGTTTAAGTCCGCCCGCGCTCCCGGGGGCAAGTCCAAGAATGCGGACTTTGACATTGACAAGCTGGAAAGGGTCAAAAGCCTGCGGGAAAGCGCGAAAAAGCGGATTAGCGAGATAAAAGAGCTGACCGACATACCTCTCGAAGTGGCGCTAAACGACATACACTCCGACAGGGAAGCGTTTTCTGCGCTGGCGGAGCTGTACTTAGGCTTCCGCTGCAGGCTCGGGAAAATGAAACAGGAAAAGGCGGCGGTGAGCTTTAACGACCTTGAGCATCTTACGCTCAAGATCCTTGACGACCCGGACACCCTGACCGCGCTCAAGGAGCGCTACAGTTACATTTTCATAGACGAATACCAGGACACCAGCGACATACAGGAAGCCATCGCCTGCCGGCTTGCGAGCGGCAGCAACCGCTTCATGGTGGGCGACGTAAAACAGTCCATATACCGTTTCAGGCACGCGGAGCCGGAACTGTTTATCAAAGCGTACGAGACGTACAAACAGGGCGGCGACAACGAACTGGTGGTGCTGAGCCGGAACTACCGCTCTTCCCAGCCGGTCATAGACCTGGTGAACCTGATCTTTGGGCGCGTCATGCGGGGCGGAGATAGCGAAATCCTCTACGACGACGACGCCATGCTGCACCCGGGACCGAAAGCGGGGGAGTTTACCGTGCCCTGCGAGCTTATGATCCTTGACAGGTCCGCTTTGGGCGAAGAGGAGGACGAGCCTGAGGAGACGGAGGGCGGTGAAGTACAGCAGGAGGACGAGCTCAAGTCTTCCCAGCTGGAGGCGCGGCTGATCGGCAAGCGCATAAAGGAACTGATGGATGAGGACAAGTCCCTGCGCTATCGGGATTTCTGCGTCATCTGCCGCACTCGCAAGGACGTGCTGGCGCCCATGGCGGAGACCCTCGGCGAAATGGGCATCCCCTCCTACGCGGACGGTACGGAGAACAGTTTCGAAGCCATCGAGGTATCGGTCACGCTGAACGTACTTAAGGTGCTGGTGAACCGCTATAACGAGGTGGCGCTTCTGAGCGTGGCGCGCTCGCCCATGTTTTACGTGACCAATTCCGCCTTGGCGCAGGCGCGCATCCGCTGCCCCGAAGGGCTTATATGGGACGCGTTCGCTGCCGTGAGGCAGGAATATCCTGAGATAGACCGCCTGCTGACCATGATGGAAAACTGGCGGGCGATGGCGCCCGGGCTGGGCGTCAGGGCGCTGATACGGCGCATACTTGAGGACACGGGCTTTTACGTGTTCTGCGGCGCGCTGGAGGGCGGCAGGCGCAGGCAGATGAACCTGGACCTGCTGTGCAAGCGGGCGGAGGACTATGAAAACGACGGAGGCTGCTCCATAGCGGGCTTTACCCGGCTGATGGAGCTTGTAGCCGGATCTTCCGACGGCGACGGCGCCCACGAGCTGGGCGAAAACGACGACGTTGTGCGCCTGATGACCGCCCACAAGAGCAAGGGGCTGGAGTTCAAGGTGGTGTTCGCCGCCCAGCTGGCAAGGAAGTATTCCGCCGGCATAAAGGACGGCAGCATGTTCCTGGACAAGCAGCTGGGCGCGGGCTTCGTCCACATGGACGAACGCCTGGGCACCGCACGGCCCACGCTGGCGACCAGGGCGGTCAGGAACGAAAGCCGGATCAGGGACAGGGCGGAGGAACTGCGTGTTCTGTACGTGACCCTCACCCGCGCCCAGCAGCGGCTCATACTCGTGGGCAGCGTGAAGGAGCTGGAAAAGAGCCTCGTCTCCTGGAAAATGGCGGCGGCGCGGCCGGACATGTATTACTCGTCCCTGGACATCGCGGCTTCGGCGGCGATCGGCTGCCCCGGCGCGGAGGTGCTGGGAGGCGAAACGGACGAAAGCCTGCCCCGCGTGAACGTGAAGGTGTTTTCCGAGAAGGACGCGCTCAAGGCGGTCTCTGCCGACGCGAAGCAGCTGGTCGACCTGTTCGATGCCGCCCGCGGAGCCGCCCCAAAGCAGGACATACTCGAAAGGCTCATGTGGGAGTATCCGGCGTCGGAGCAAAGCGCGCTGCCGGTCAAGCTCTCGGTCACGGGGCTTGAAAGGGAAACGGTGGGCGGCAGCGAGCTGCCCAGGCTCAAGACCGTGCCCAGGTTCCTTTCCGGCGAGGGGGACGAGATATACACCCAGCGGGGCACCGCAAACCACAGGGCGCTCAGGCTGTTCGACCTGGACGCGCTTAAAGCCTGTTCGGGCGAAAAGGACATGCTTTGCGAAGTCGCGCGCCAGCTGGACGGCATGCTGGAAAGGCAGCTGATCTCCCCCGAGGAGCGCAGCCTGTGCCGCGAAGGGGATCTTGCCCGCTTCTGGCTGTCCGACACGGGCAGGCGGGCGCTCGCCTCAAACGAGGTCAAAAGGGAGTGGAGCTTCGTGATCCGCTTAAAGCTCAGCGACGCGCTGGGTTCGGGCAGCGACGACACGGTGCTCGTGCAGGGCACGCTGGACATGTGCTTCGAAGAGGACGGCAAATGGGTGCTGGTGGACTACAAGACCGACCGCTCGGGTGACGAAAGCGAGATACTTGCCCGCTACGGCACCCAGCTGGACATTTACCGCCGGGCGCTGAACCGCCTGACGGGCAGGGAAGTCAGGCACACATACATCTGCCTGATCAGCCGCAACAGGCGGCTGGAAGTGTAGAGGGAGCCCTGCGGTATTGACTTAAAGCGTATAATATATAATCGGAGGTGGTGGCGGTGACCGGATTTGACCGCTGTTTGCGCCGTTTGGCGGTGTGGGGGAGCGGAAATCTCAGCCGCTGGAAGTTTGATTCACGGGTCAAGATCACAGATCAGCCTGCGCCGGGCAGCCTTATAGTGGGCAACCATACCTCTGTCTGGGACTTTGCCCACCTTCTGCGGGCGCTTATGCCCCGCTATGACGAGCGCTTCCTCGCCACGGGGGTGCAGTTCGACAAATCGCGCTTCCGGGCGTGGCTGTTCAGGCACGCGGGGATCATACGCAAAAACCAGGGCGCCACGGACGTAAAGTGCGTTCGGGAACTCATGGCAGCGGTTAAGGACGGCGGCATGCCCGTGGTATACGCCCAGGGCATGACGTCCTTTGACGGACGCCCCGGCTGGCGGGCGCTAAACGGCACCGGCGCGCTGGCGAAACTTTTGAGATGCGACGTGTACGCCTGCGTCGTGCACGGGGGCTTCATGTCGCGTCCCCGCTACTCCGCCCCGGCGAAGGGACGGGTGGACGTGGAGATAAGGCGCCTGTTCACTAAGGAAGAAGTCGCGTCCCTCAAGACCGACGAACTCCAAAGGCGCATAGACGAGGCTATAGACTTTAACGACTGGGACTGGCAGGAACGGGAAAAGGTGCCGTTTAAGCGCATCACCCGCGTGAAAAACCTGAGCAAAGTGCTGTACAAATGCCCCGCCTGCCTGCGGGAGGGGGAACTTAAGGAAAGCAAATACGAGATAAGCTGTCCCGCCTGCGGTTTTTCGTGCCGCAGGGACGATTACGGCTTCTTCTACGGCTCCGACGCCTGCCCCCGCCGCATGGACGAGTGGGTGGACATGGAGATCGCGTCCGCCCGGGAGGAAGTCGCGCGCCCGGATTTCGTGCTGAGGGAAGAACTGAGCAGCGCGTATTTCCGGATGAACACCGCGGACAAGCCCCGAAGCCTGGGCCCGGGCACGCTGAAGCTCAGCCGCGAGGGGCTGGAACTCACGTGCGCGGACGGGGTCAGGACCATCCCCATGGACGACTTCCTGTTCCTGGTGCTGGACGACATAAACGAGGTCATGGTAAACACCCAGGCGGGTTTCTACCGTTTCGAGTTCAAAGATCCGCGCATGATAGACAAATGGTTCTTCTGCCACCGGCTGATGAAGACGGGGGAAGACAAATGAAAACGATACCCTCTTACTGCGGGGATATAGGCATCCTGTACGAGGACAACCACCTGCTGGTGGCGGTGAAGCCGCCGAACCTGCCCTCCCTGGGGGATAAAAGCGGCGACCCAGACATGCTGAGCCTGCTCAAGGACTATCTGGTCAAAAGCAACAACAAGCCCGGAGACGCGTACCTGGGGCTGGTGCACCGGCTGGACCGGCCCGTGGGCGGGGTGATGGTGTTCGCCAAGACCAGCAAGGCGGCGGGGCGGCTGAGCGAACAGTTCCGCCTGCATACGGCGAAAAAACAGTATCTGGCGGTGCTGGAAGGCGAGCTGGGCGAAAAGCGCACGCTGGAAAACAGCCTGCTGGACAAACAGGGGCAGAACGTGAGAGTGGTACCCGAAGGCACGAACGGCTCGAAACTGGCGCGGCTTACCACGTTTCCCCTGGCGATAAAGGACTACCTGACGCTCGTGCGCGTCGAGCTGGACACGGGCCGCAAGCACCAGATCCGGGTGCAGCATGCCCATATCGGCCTGCCCCTGTACGGGGACATGCGTTACGGCCACGGGCGCAGGGGCGAAACGGTGGCGCTGTGGGCGTTCAGGCTCACGCTGACCCACCCCACTCTGAAAACGGAAATGACGTTCACCTGCCCGCCGCCGGCAAAAGGCGTGTGGGGGAAGTTCGAAAAGGAGATACTTGGTGAGACCGGCAATGAAACTTAAAAGATCCGTCTGCGCCGTGCTGGCGCTGCTGCTTATCGTGCTGCTCGCGGGCTGCGGGCAGAAAACGCAGCCTGCCGAAAACGGGACCGATGAGAAGGGCAAACTTAGCATAGTGTGCTCCCTGTTCCCGCTGTACGATTTTGCCCGCGTGATCGCGGGTGACAGGGCGAACGTGTCGCTGATACTGCCTTACGGGGTGGACAGCCACGATTACGAGCCCTCCGTGGGCGACGCTTTCGCCGTGAGCCGCGCGGACCTGTTCGTCTACACGGACGACGAACTGGAGACCTGGGTCAAAAACCTGTCCGGCAGCCTGGAAAACGTGAAGACGCTCAGGTGCGCCGCGAATATCGACCTGGAAGCGCTGCAGGAGGAGTGGGAGGCCATCGAAAACCCCCACGAGGAGGCGGAGGAGCATCACCACCACAAATACGACGCCCACATCTGGCTGGACCTGAGCCTGGCGGCAAGGATGTGCGAAAGCATAAAAGACGCGCTGACTACGCTGGACAAAGAGGGCGCACAGATCTACGGCGACAACTGCGCCAATCTGGTAAAGCAGCTTAGCGACCTTGACGGGCGCTTTGACGAACTGTTCAAGGCGCATCCGGGCGCGGTGCTGTGCTTCGGGGGGCAGTTCGCCTACAGCCACTTCATCCGCCATTACGGCGTAAAGTATCTGAGCGCCTATGACAGCTGCTCCGAGGAGGACGAGCCTTCGCTGGGGCAGGTGATCCGGGTGATAGACGGCATGAAGCAGTCCGGCTTAAAGGCGGTGTTCACCGACGAGCATTCCAACGGGGACGTGGCAAGGCAGATCGCCGCGGAAACGGGCGCAAAGGTGCTGGTGTTCCACACGCTGGAGAACATTTCGAAAGCCGAGGCGGGCGAAAGCTTCGTTTCGCTGATGACCGGGAACTACCGCGCCGTGTCGGGCGCGCTAAGCGGGGACTGATATGGAAGAAAACGTACTTGTAAGCATACGCGACGTGTCCATGAACTACGGCTCGGGGCGCCAGGACGCCATCGAGCACGTGTCGGTGGACGTGAGAAAAGGCGAGATACTGGCGCTGGTGGGATCCAACGGCTCTGGCAAAAGCACCCTGATGAAGGGGATGCTCAAGCTCATGCCCTTTTCCTGCGGGGAAATGGAGCAGAAGAAGGGGCTGAAGGTGGGCTACATGGCCCAGATGCACACCCAGGTCAGAGACTTTCCCGCCACGGTCAGGGAAGTGGTGCTAAGCGGTACCCGGCAGGACAGCTTTTTCCCCTTCTACACCCGTGAACAGCGCAAAAAAGCGGACACGGCCATGGAACTTATGGAAGTCAAGGGCCTGGCGTCAAGCTATCTGGGCGCGCTGAGCGGCGGGCAGATGCAGAGGGTGCTTCTGGCGCGCTGCGTGGCGGGCGACCCGGAACTGCTGGTGTTGGACGAACCCACCAGCGCCCTGGACCTCCGCATGACCCACCAGCTCCAGCACATTTTCACCCGCTTGAGGGACGAAAGGGGCGTATCTGTGGTGGTGTCCACCCACGACTGGCACTTCGTTAAGGAGCATGCCGACCGGGTGCTGGTGCTGGACCACTCGGTGGAATTCCTGGGCAAGATAAGCGACTGGCAGGGCAGGGAGGACGAACATACATGTCATCATTAAGCTTGTGGGACATACTGTCCAGTCCCCTTACGCTGCGGGCGTTCGTGGTGGGCGGGCTGATGAGCCTGTGCCTGGGCGTGCTGGGAGTGATACTCGTACTTAAGCGTTACGCGCTCATCGGCCACGGGCTGGGCGAGATAGGCTTTGCCTCCACCGCGCTGGCCGCGCTGATAGGAATGGGCAATTTCTCCCTCGCGGTCTCCATACCCCTGGTGTGCCTGACCAGCCTGCTGATAATGCTGTTCGACCGCAAAAGCGGCATGGGCGGCGACGTGTTCATAGGCATATTCTCCACCGTCGCGCTGGCGGTGGGCGTGATAGCGGGCCGGTTCACGGACGGTTACAGCGTGGAGACCAGCATGTTCGGCTCCATAATGGGCGTGACCCGGGGCTACATGTGGGCGGTCATAGGGCTGTGCATCGTGCTGGGCGGAGTGTTCGCGCTATTGTATACCCGCCTGTTCGCCGTCACGTTCGACGAGACCTACTGCCGCGCCTGCGGCATGAAGGTCGATCGTTTCCAGTTCCTGCTGTCGCTGATGACTTCGGTGGCGGTGGTGATGGGCATGCGCGTGCTGGGCGCGATGATGATCTCCAGCTTTATCATCTTCCCCGCGCTGACCGCGAGGAGGCTGTCCCGCTCCTTTAAGGGAATGATAATCATCTCGGCAGTCAGCGCCGTAGTGTCCTTCACGCTGGGCATGGGCATAAGCGCGCTGAGCGAACTGGGCACCCGGCACCTGCCCGTGGGCGCGTGCGTGGTGATAAGCAGCCTTGCGGTGCTTTTGATCGCGGTCTGCGCGTCCTCATTCAGAAGAAAAGCATAGGGAAACGGTATGAACGAAAATTTCAGGTTTGAGCTTTTGCACGTATGCAAGCAGACGGGAGCGCGCAGGGGGCGCCTGCACACTCCCCACGGCGTGATAGAGACCCCGGTGTACATGCCCGTAGGCACCCAGGCCACGGTAAAGACCGTGTCGCCGGAGGAGCTTAAGGAGCTGTCCGCCCAGATCATCCTGTCCAACACCTACCATATGCACCTGCGGCCCGGGGAGGACCTGGTGGCGGAGGCGGGCGGCCTGCACCGCTTTATGAACTGGGACCGCCCCATACTTACGGACTCCGGCGGGTTCCAGGTGTTTTCACTGGCGAGCTTAAGGAAGATAACGGAGGAGGGCGTGATGTTCGCCTCCCACCTGGACGGCAGCCGCCATTTCTTCTCCCCCGAGGTGTCCATAGGCATACAGGAAAAGCTGGGCAGCGACATAATGATGCAGTTCGACGTGTGCAGCGCGTATCCCTGTTCCTACGACGACGCGGACAAGGCCATGCGCCGCACGGTCAGGTGGCTGGACAGGTGCGTAAAGGCCTGGAAGCGGCCCGACCAGGCGCTGTTCGGCATAGTGCAGGGCGCGTTTTACAAGGACCTGCGCGTGGAGTGCGCCAGGCAGATGGCCGAGTACGACCTGCCCGGCTACGGCATAGGCGGACTGAGCGTGGGCGAGCCCAAGGAGATCATGTACGACATGCTGGACGCGCTGAATCCCGTCATGCCCCAGAATAAGCCCCGCTACCTTATGGGCGTGGGCTCTCCCGACTGCCTGGTGGAGGGCGTGTTAAGGGGCGTGGACATGTTCGACTGCGTGCTGGCTACCCGCGTCGCCAGGAACGGCACCGTGTTTACCAGAAACGGCCGCCTGGTGATAAGAAACGCCGCCTACGCCCGGGACTTCGGCCCCCTGGAAGAGGGCTGCGACTGCTACGCCTGCCGGAACTACTCCCGCGCCTACATCCGCCACCTGCTCAAGGCGGAGGAGATATTCGGCTTAAGGCTGTGCTCCATACACAACCTAAGGTACCTTACCAAGCTTATGGAAGACATAAGGAGCGCCATCGAACAGGATTCCTTAAGGGATTTCACCGAAGACTTCTATTCCCGCCACGTAAGGGGCAACTGGTAAGGGACAATCAATAAAAGGCGACCGGCAACAGACTGACGGCGACAAGGAGGTCAATATGGAATTTGAGAAACTTATCATGGCGCGCAGGAGCGCCAGAGGCTACGAAAGCGCCATAGACGAAGCCGCGCTTAAGGAGGCCGTGAGCCGCGCTCGCTTCGCCCCGTCCTGGAAGAATTCCCAGGAGTCCCGGGTCTATGCCGCGGTGACGCCCGAGACAACACAGCAGGTGTTCGACGCCCTGCCGGACTTCAACAAAAACAGTTCCGCGAACGCCGCGCTTTTAGTGACCACCTTCGTGAAGGGCATCGCGGGCTTTACCGCCGCGAGACAGCCCACGGGCAGCGCGGGCGACTGCTGGGGCGCCTACGACCTGGGTCTGCACGACGCGTACCTGATCCTGGCGCTGCAGGATCTGGGCTACGACAGCCTGATAATGGGACTGAGCGACGAAAAGGCGCTGCGCGAGATATTCGCGATCCCCGAAAACGAGCAGATAATGAGCGTGATCGCGGTAGGCAAGCGGTCGAAGCCCGCCAATACTCCCGTAAGGAAGCCCATTGAGGACACGCTCGTCACCAAATAAGCGGAAGACCGGCGCGCTTAGGCAGGATCGAGGTTTTCGGGCTTGACAAAAAACAGGGTTATGGGTATAATACAAAGGCTGTGTACCCGTAGCTCAGTTGGATAGAGCGTTGGACTCCGACTCCAAAGGCCGCTGGTTCGAATCCAGTCGGGTACGTAGAAAAGCAGAGCCCCTCGTTTGAGGGGCTCTGCTTTTGTTTTGCTTACGCGTTCCGGCCTTCCAGGAAGGCTTTTTTGTTCAGCTCCACGAACTTGGGCTTCACCAGCTGTTCGATGGCGGAAAGCCAGCTTTCCAGGGAGATCTCGGGCATGTAGCGGCTCAAAACTCCCAGCAGCACGGTGTTCTGGGCCTTGTCGCTGCCGCAGGCGCGGGCGATCTTAAGCGCGTCCACGTCCGCCACGCGGCACTTCTGCTTCAGCGCGGGGATCGGCTTGGCGGGATATTCCTGCTGGCCGGTGATCACGGTGATGGGGTAGATCTCGGCCGTGTTGGTGATGAGCAGGCCGTCCTTTTTGAGCATTTTCAGGTATCGGGCGCCCTCTATGGCTTCAAAGGAGAGGATGAAGTCTGCCTCGCCCTCGCCCACTATGGGGGAAAACACCTTATCGCCGTACTTGACATAGGTGACCACGCTGCCGCCCCGCTGGGACATGCCGTGCACCTCGCTCAGTTTCACGTCGAACCCTTTTTCGATCAGCACGTGGCCGATCAGGCGGCTGGCCAGAAGCGTGCCCTGGCCGCCCACGCCGACTATCATTATCGAATTACTCATGTTTACCCTCCCCGATGGCTCCGAAAGCACACATTTGGCTGCACAGGCCGCAGCCCACGCACTGGGCGGAGTCTATCTCCGCCTTGCCGGAAGCGAACCTGACAGCCGGGCAGCCTATGCGCATGCAGGACTTGCAGCCCCGGCACTTGTCCGCGTCCACCTTAAGGGCGGGCTTGGGCTTGACGTACTTGAGCAGCTGGCAGGGCTTGCGGCAGATGATGACGGAAGGTTCTTCGGCGGCCAGCTCTTCCTTCAGCGCCGCTTCGATCTCCTTAAGGTTGCCCGCGTCCACGCTCCTGACCCGCTTGATGCCCACCGCTTCGCACACTTTTTCCAGGCTCACCGGCGGCACTTCCTTGAGCTTGAGCGTCAGCCCGGTGGCGGGATTCTGCTGATGGCCGGTCATGCCGGTTATGGAGTTGTCCAGTATCAGCACCGTGGACACGCTTTGGTTGTAGGCCACGTCGGTCAGGGCGGTGATGCCGGAGTGCAGGAAGGTGGAGTCGCCTATCACGGCCACGGTCTTGCCGGAGGTCTCCGGGCGCACGGTGTTGAAGCCGTGCAGCATGCCGATGCTGGCGCCCATGCACAATACGCTGTCCACCGCGCTTAACGGCGCGGACGCGCCCAGGGTGTAGCAGCCGATGTCGCCGGTGACGGTGAGCTTAAGCTTGTTGAGCACGTAGAACACGCCTCTGTGGGGGCAGCCCGCGCACATGACAGGGGGACGGGCGGGCAGTGGCTGATCGAACTGAGCGCTCTCGGGCAGCTCCAGGCCCAGGGCGGTGCGGATCTTGCTCTGGGAGAGCTCGCCGATGCAGCCGAAAATGTCCTTGCCGCCGTCCACGCGGATGCCCGCGGCGCGGATCTCGCTTTCGAACACGCCGTCCAGCTCCTCCACCACTATCAGCCTGTCCACCTTGGCGGCGAAGGCGCGGATCTTTTCCAGCGGCATGGGGAAGCTCATGCCGATCTTGAACACGCTGGCGCCGGGTATGGCTTCCTTTATATATTCATAGCAGGTGCTGGAGCACACATAGCCCACGCTCGTGTCGTTGAGCTCTTCGAAATTCAGGGGGCTGTTTTCGGAATACTCCTTGAGCTTTAGCAGCCGGTCTTCCACGACGAAGTGGCGCTTGAAGCCGAAACCCGGGTTCATAACGTACTTGGACGGGTCTTTTTTGTATTCCTTAAGGGGCAGCTCGGTGCGCTCGTGAAGCTCCACGAGGCTCTGGGAATGGGCGACCCTCGTGCAGGTCCTTAGCAGCACGGGCGTGTCGAACCGTTCGCTGATCTCGTAAGCCAGGCAGGTGAAGTCCCGGCACTCGACGGAGTCGGAGGGCTCCAGCATGGGCAGCTTGGCGGCGCGGGCGTAGTGGCGGCTGTCCTGCTCGTTCTGGCTGGAATGCATTGCGGGATCGTCCGCCACGCACACCACCAGGCCGCCGTTCACGCCGGTGTACGCGGCAGTGAACAGGGGATCGGCGGCTACGTTTAAGCCAACGTGCTTCATGGCGGTAAACGCCCTCGCGCCCGCCAGGGACGCGCCCATGGCGCTTTCCAGCGCCACCTTCTCGTTGGGCGCCCATTCGGCGTACACTTCGCTAAACTCCGCCACCTCTTCGGTGATCTCCGTGGAGGGAGTGCCCGGATATGAGGACACGTACTTAACGCCCGCCTCCCAAAGGCCCCGGGCAATGGCCTTGTTGCCAAGTAACAGCTGCTTCATATGTACCTCGTATGGAAGGGAATATGGACTAATGGGTTATCTGGGTCTTTACCAGGCTCTCGCCGCAGTAGATCTGCCTTAAGCGGGGCTTTTCGATCTTGCCGGTGGCGTTCCTGGGCACGGGCGCGAATATGATCTTGCGGGGGCGCTTGTAGCGGGGCATCTCCATGCAGAAGGTGTTTACTTCCTCTTCGGTGAGCGTGTCGCCTTCCTTGACCTCGATTATAGCGGCGGCGATCTCGCCCAGGCGGGCGTCGGGCAGGCCTATGACCGCCACGTCCTTGATGGCGGGATGCGCCCGCAGGAAGTCCTCTATCTGCACGGGGTACAGGTTCTCGCCGCCGGTGATGATGACGTCCTTTTTCCTGTCCACCAGGTAGTAGAAGCCGTCTTCGTCCTGCATGGCCATGTCGCCGGTGAACAGCCAGCCGTCTTCCAGCACTTCCTTTGTGGCGGCTTCGTCGTGATAGTAGCAGGTCATGACGCCGGGGCCCTTGACCGCGAGCTCGCCCACGTCGCCGCGCTTGACTTCATTGCGCTGCTCGTCCACTATCTTGACTTCCCAGCCGTAGCCGGGCACGCCGATGGCGCCCACTTTATTTATGTTTTCGATGCCCAGATGCACGCAGCCGGGGCCGATGCTCTCGCTCAGGCCGTAGTTGGTGTCGTAGTCATGGTTGGGGAACACGCTCTTCCAGCGCTTGATCAGGGAGGGCGGCACGGGCTGGGCGCCGATATGCATGAGCCTCCAGCGGCTCAGGTCGTAATCCTTCAGGTCGACCTTGCCGGACTCGATGGCGTCCAGTATGTCCTGCGCCCAGGGCACCAGCAGCCACACTATGGTGCACTTTTCGGAGGAAGCGGCGGAAAGTATGTTCTTGGGCTTGGCGCCGGTTAGCAGCACCGCCTTGCCGCCCGAGATCAGCGAGCCGAACCAGTGCATTTTCGCGCCGGTGTGGTACAGGGGCGGGATGCACAGGAACACGTCGTCCTTGGTCTGACCGTGGTGCGCCTGCTCCACCTTGGCGGAGTGGGAGAGGCTGCGGTGCTTGTGGAGTATCGCCTTGGGGAAGCCGTTGGTGCCGCTGGAAAAGTATATGGCGGCGTAGTCGTCGTCGGTCAGCGGGATGATGGGGTCCAGGGAGGACTCGTTGGAGACCAGGTTGCTGTAGCTTTCCGCGAACACGGGGCAGCCGTCGCCCACGTAGAACAGCAGCTTGACCCGCGGGATGTGATCCGCGATCTCCTCGATGCGGCCTATGAACTCGTAGCCGAAGAACAGCGCGTCCGCGTCGCTCAGCTCCAGGCAGTAGCGTATCTCCTCAGAGGTGTAGCGGAAGTTGAGCGGCACCGCCAGCGCGCCGGTCTTGAGCACGCCGAAGTATATGGGCAGCCACTCGATGCCGTTCATCATGAGGATGGCCACCTTGTCGCCCTTGCCGATGCCCCTGGACAAAAGCAGGTTGGCGCAGCGGTTGGCCTTTTCGTTGAACACGCTCCAGGTGATCTCACGCCTGAAGGCGCGGCCCAGGGGACGCTCGATCAGCTCGTATTCCTTCCAGGTGGTGCGGTGCAGCTCGGTCACCTCGGGGTTCAGCTCCACCAGCGCGGTATCGTTGGGATAGAGGGAAGCGTTGCGTCGCAGTAAGTCGGTAATAGGCATTTGTGTGTTCCTTTCGTTGTATGCTTTGAATATCAAAACCCCCTCGCATAAGCGAGAGGGCGTATTAGCGCGGTACCACCTCAGTTCGCTCCGCAAACGGAGCCTCGAAAGCTGTAACGGGCTGACCCGGAAAGACCTACTTGCCTGCGCTTTCAGCCTGCCGCTAAGGGAATGTATTCGCTCTCCGCCGGCCAAGGGCCTTGCACCAGACGGCCCCTCTCTGCGTGTGCCGGGCGGAGGCTACTTGTTTCCCCTCCGCGCGTTTAAACAGATTTTAGCACTTTGCTTTGCTAAAGTCAAGAGACATATGTTAATTGTTTAATAAGTAAGGATTGACAGGCGCCGCGGAATCATTGTACAATAACTGCATTATAATGGAGGGTTGTGTGCAATGAAGAAGGTTTTGGCGTTTGTACTGGCTCTGCTCCTGGCTGCGGGCGCGTTTTGCGGCTGCGCCGGGGAAGAGGACCTTAAGCAGACCTACGAACAGGAAATGATACGCGTCATGAGGGCGATGACGTTTTACGCCGTGAACCAGTATTACATACAGACCATAACCAACTATATCATAATCGATTCGCCCGCCTGGCTCACGCTCAAGACCTATGACTGGGGCTTCTGCAGCGGCATAAAGAAGAACGACTTAAACGACGTATACACAGACAATTACGTCAAGACCGGCGACGACACCGTGGAATGCGATTTTTACTGCAACAACGACATCCAGTGGGTGGCGTGGAACTACAAGGCGCGCTACTATCTGCGCTATCACGTGACCATAAAATACCACACCTTCCAGGGCAAACAGAACTGGTTCTTGTACGACTTTTACAACCTGCCCTGCGACGTGGAGCAGCAGAAAGCGGAAGAATACAACCAAACGCTGGACGAAGGCATGCATATCGAAGCCATTAGCGGAATGACCTACCGGGGCTACGTGCTCACGGTGGACGACCCCGCCCGGGTCAAAGCCGGGGCGATCAAGGTGTTCAGCGACAAAAGCGGCGGCTGGCAGGTGGAGAAATTCTACAGTGAATTCAAGGGCGCGGCTACCATAAACGGCGGCGCGTTCCTGGACGGCGACGGCACCAGGGGCGGCATCCCCGAAGGCTACGTGGTGACGGACGGCGTATTAAGGCGCAGAAACGAGTGGCGCAACGTGAACGCCTTCGTGGTGATGGGCTTCGACTACGACAACAAACTGCACGTGGGCCGCTACAAGGACGACGAACTGGAGGCGCTGCACCTGAGGGACGCGCTGGCGTTCCAGGCGGCGCTTATAAAGGACGGGGAGAGGCAGGAGATCGTGCAGAACCACATCAGCCGCCCCTACACCGCCCGCACGGGCATAGGCCAGGACGCGGACGGCAAGGTGTATTTCCTGATCGTACAGGGCCGCGATCCGGGCAGCCTGGGCTGCAGCATGGAAAACATGGCGGACATATACGAGGAGCTGGGCTGCGTGAACGCGGCTACGCTGGACGGAGGCTACTCCACAGCGCTTATGCTGGGGCCGGAGAGGGTGTACACGTCATACCACTACGGCACGTCCCGCCCCATGCCCACGGTGTTTTACGTAAAGCCGTTAAGCGAGGAGGAATAGCGCAAAGTGAAACAGCTTATCGCAGTATTGCTGGCGCTGGTCCTGCTGACGGGCTGCGCCCTGTCCGAGCAGGCGGACGCGCAGGAAAGCGACCTTAAGGCGCTTTACGGGGAGCAGGTGGATTCCGCCATGCGTCTGTTTACCTATTACGCCACCAACGAGCGCAACCGTGACTGGGCGGCGCGGGTGGTGGCCAAGGATACTCCCGCCTGGAACGTGGTGCTGAATTACGACTACGGCTGGTGGAACGCGCCGAAAAAGAACGACCTGACCGAAACGGTGACCGAAAACTACGTCCAAACGGGCGAAAACAGCTTCGAGTGCGATTACCGCTGCCTTAACAAGCTGACGCTGAGCTTCGGCAACTACAAGGCGGAGTTCGACGTGGCGTATCACCTGTGCTTCGAGAACATGGGCACTCCCGAGGCGCCCAAGTGGATGATGACCGACTTCTTCTGCCTGCCTTCGGAAGCCGACCGCCTGGCGGCGGAGACCCTTAATCCCGGCTTGGAGGGCATGGAGCTGACCGCCATCAACGGCAAAACGTACAAGGGCTTCGTGCTCAAGATAAACGACCCTGCCCGGGTGAAGGCGGGCGCGATAACGTACTTCAGCGAGTCCGGCTACGGCTGGAGGGTGAACGAATTCGCCGAAAGACTGGGTGCGCAGGCGGTGATAAACGGCGGCGCGTTCCTGGACGGCACCAACATGAAAAACGGCTCCGTGCCGCTGGGCTGCGTGATAACCGACGGCAACTACCGCCGCAAAAACCAGCCCTACAACTCCGAGTGCTGCGTGCTCACCGGCTTTGACACCGACAACAAAATGCACGTGGGCGTGTTTTCGGAAGCCGAAGTGCTGGCGCTGAATCTGCGTGACGCGCTGGCGTTCCAGTCGGGGCTGCTGGCAGACGGCGAGCGCTGGCAGATACCCGACGTAAAGCGCAGCTACCTCTATTCCGCCCGCACGGCGCTGGGCCAGGACGCCGAAGGCTGCGTGTATTTCGTGGTGATAAAGGGCCGGCAGCCCGACAGCCTGGGGGCGACGTTCGAGGACATGGCGGACATCTTCCTGGAGCTGGGCTGCGTGAACGCGGGGCTCATGGACGGCGGCCATTCCACCTGCCTGTACCTGAACGGACAGAGCGTGTATCACGCCTACCGTTACGACGTGTCCAGGCGCCTGCCCACGGTGTTTTACGTGAAATAAGAGCAGATCAAAAAGCCGGAGCGGTGAGCGCTCCGGCTTTTATTTGTTCTGTGGCGGACTGTGTTTACGCCCGGTTCAGCACGTAGCTGCCCACCGCCTGGGCGATCAGCGCGTGGCCGGCGGGGTTGGGATGTATGCCGTCCTCGCACATGAAATCTGCGAAGTCGCGCTGATACAGAAACTGGCTGCGCAGGTCGAACACTTCGGTGTCGGTGGCGAGCGCGGTCTTGAGCGCCTCCAGGGCGTACCTTTCCTGCCAGCGGTAGATGTATTCGTAGGAGCCCAGGTACTTTAGTATCTTCCCGGCGTCCAGACCCCGTGAGATCCACTTTACGTACCTTTCGGCCACCACGGGCAGGGGCGTGACCACTATGGGCTTGAGTCCGTCGGCGCGGGCGAGGGAGATGAGGCTGCGCAGTTTTTCGCCGAACTCCTTTAGCGGTATCTTCGCCTCGTGGTAGATGTCCGGGTTTTCGGCCACTTCCTTCCAGTTAAGGTCGGAATCGTTGCCGCCCAGCTCGATGGCCAGCCGTCCGCCGGGCTGTTTTTCGCATTTTTCGAACATGTCCAGCGCGTTGTCTATGGTGCCGCCCACCCGCGCCAGGTTTTTAAGGCTGTAGCCCAGGCTTTTCAGCTTCGTGGCGTACGTGTCTGGATAGACGGTATAACGGGAGGCGGCGGAGTCGTACATGAGCCCCCGGGCGATGGAATCTCCCAGTATCGTGATCAGCTTTCCCATTGTTCCTCTCCGATCGCAGCTTGTTGGTGATTTGAGCTACACGCTCATCTTGTGTACAATATTACATCATGCGCCCGGCTTTGTCACGCTACTGTGGCGCCGGGAAGCTCTACTGTCCAAAAATCCGCTCCGGAAGAAAAATCACTTGAAAACGGGCGGATTTTGGGTATAATAGAGAAGGTTCTACTATGGATAGACCGCCAAAAAACCTGTTCTACCCACAGTAGAGCGCCAAAAGGAGGCCGAGAAATGGAAAACGGTCGCGAAGAATGGAGAGACGCCCTGGCAAAAAACCTGGCCGAGGGGCGGAAAAGCAAAGGACTGACCCAGACCGAGCTGGGCGAAAAAATGAATTATTCCGACAAGTCCGTGTCCAAATGGGAAAGGGGCGAGGGCGTGCCGGACGTGGGCGTGCTGATCAAACTGGGCGAACTGTATGGCAAAACGCCGGACGAGCTGCTGGGAATAAAGCCGGAAACGAAATCTCCCGAAAAAAATCCCCTGATCCGCCACGCCGCGGTGCTGCTTACCATGGCGGCGATAGTGATGCTGAGCGCCCTTGCGGCGTACATACTCATAAGGGCGGTGTTCCCCGCGGCGCAGGGCGCGTGGCTGGCGTTCATAGTGGCGCTGCCGGTGATGTTCTCCCTGGGCGGCACGGCGTTCCTGGTGTGGAAGGACTACGCCTGGGCGTTCGGCACGCTTTCCGTAGCCCTGTGGACGGCGTGCTTGAGCGTGCAGCTGTGTTTCGGCAGGCTGAATCCCGCGTTCGTATACGCGGGGGGAGGCGTGCTGCAGCTGGCGGCGATAGCCGTGTGCGGTTTTATTCTCATCCACAGGTCGAAATAGCGCTTTGGCGCTTCAGGCGAACCGCAGGAAACGTTTTCCTGTGCGCATAAACACTTAGATCAATCAGACAGGAGGAGACACAAAATGCTTATAGGAGCCAGCACTGCATCCGTTTTCGACAAGCTGGGGATCGACGGGGGCTTCAAAATGTTCCGCGACGCGGGCATGAACTGCGTGGATTTCGGCTTTGACTGGTACTGCAACATCTGGAAATTCCGCCGGGGCGACACGGAGGGCAACATCTTCACCCGTCCGCAGGAGGAGATAACCGAGTTCTTCCGTCCCTTCAAGGAAGCCGCGGACAAATACGGCATAAAGATCCACCAGGCCCACGCGCCCTTCCCGTCCTGGATAGACACAAAGATCGAGAACAGCGAAAACACCAACGCCTTCGCCCTGGAGGCGATCAAAAAGTGCTTACCGGTGCTTAAAATGATGGACTGCTGCCTGCTCATAGTGCATCCCGCCTTCCCGGGCTACGACGACAGGCTGGAAGCGGACGAGGAGTGGGACCTTAACATCCGCTTCTATTCCGCCCTGATCGAGGACGCGAAAAAGTACGACGTGATCGTGTGTCTCGAGAACATGTTCGTGAACAAGGGCCGCAAGCTCTACGCGGCGATCTGCCAGGATCCCATGGAGGCGGCGGCGTACGTGGACGAGCTCAACGACATCGCGGGCGAGACGCGCTTCGGCTACTGCTACGACACCGGCCACGGCCTGCTGATAGGCCAGGACGTGTATTCCACGCTCAAGGTGCTGGGAGACCGTGTGGTGGCGCTGCACGTGCACGACAACGACGGCATGGACGACAAACACGTGGCGCCGTATATGGGCATACTGGACTGGGAAAGGTTCATAAAGGGCCTCAGGGCGATAGGCTACAAAGGCGCGATGACCCTGGAGATCGGCACCATGCAGTGGCTCTATCCCCAGGAGCTCATGACGGACGCCTACCGCCTGTCGGCGAAAGTGGCGGAGTATTTCGCAAAACGCGTTGAGGCGCCCGAAGCGTAAGCCGGGGACGCCGAAAAATGCTCTCAAAAAACGGCATAAACTGTTGAAATGGCATTGCGTGTTGTGATATAATTGCAACACGCAACTATTTTACCTTAAAAACGGCACGGATGCCGCAGGCGGGCGCAAGACCCGCGGGGCGCCGGCCGCGCGACGGACGCAGCCAAGACAAGGAGAAGCCATGCTAAAGCGTTTCATAGCTTACTACAAGCCCCACAGAAAGATGCTGGTAATGGACCTGCTGGCCAGCCTGCTGATCTCCGTGATCGGCATGGTGTATCCCATAATCACCCGCAGCATGCTGAACACCTATATACCCGAGAAAATGTACTCCACGATAGTCGTCGCGGGGCTGGCGGTGCTGGCGCTGTACGCGGTCAGGATGCTGCTCAGGTTCTTCGTGCAGTATTACGGCCACCTGATCGGCGTGGGCATGCAGAGCAAAATGCGCCGTGACCTGTTCGCCCACCTGGAGAAGCTGCCGTTCTCATACTACGACAACCACGAGACGGGGCGCATAATGGCGCGCATGACCGGCGACCTGTTCGAGGTGTGCGAGCTGGCGCACCACGGCCCTGAAAACCTGCTGATAAGCAGCGTGATGATAATCCTGTCCTTCAGCTACCTGATGAGCATCAACCCGTACCTGACGCTGATTGTGTTCGCCTGCGTGCCCCTGCTGGTGTTCGTCACGCTGCACTTCCGCAAGCCCATGCGCCAGGCGTTTGACGCGAGGCGCAAGTCCAACGCCACCATAAACGCGGCGGTGGAAAGCTCCGTTACGGGCATAAGGGTCACCAAGGCGTACACCAACAGCCAGCTGGAGATAGAGAAGTTCGCCGTGGGGGACAAGGAGTTCGTGGCGGCCAGCAAGGCCACCTACAACGCCATGGCCAAGTTCTTTTCCTCCACCAGCTTCGTGACTGACGTGTTCAACGTCATCATCCTTATCGCGGGCGGCCTGTTCCTTTACGCGGACCAGATCACCTTCGGCGACTATTCCACGTTCATCGTCTCCGTCAACCTGTTCATAAGCCCCGTGAATACCCTTATCAACTTCATGGAGCAGTTCCAGAACGGCGTCAGCGGCTTTAAGCGCTTCCTGGAGATCATGGACGAGCAGCCCGAAGCCGACCGTCCCGACGCCCACGAGCTTACCGACGTGAAGGGCGAGATCGAGTTCAGGCACGTGACCTACTCCTACGACGAGACCCAGCCCGTATTGAACGACGTGTCCCTTAAGCTGCCCGTCGGCAAAAAACTGGCGCTGGTCGGCCCCAGCGGCGGCGGCAAGACCACCATCTGCCACCTGCTGCCCAACTTCTACAAGCTCAGGGACGACTGCGGCAGCATCCTGATCGACGGCCAGGACATCCGCGAGCTCACGCTGGAATCCGTGCGCAGGAGCATAGGCATTGTGCAGCAGGACGTGTTCCTGTTCGTGGGCACCATAAAGGAGAACATCCTTTACGGCCGTCCCGGCGCCACGGACGAAGAGATACAGGAAGCGGCGAAGCGCGCCAACATCCACGACTACATCATGACGCTGGAAAAGGGCTACGACACCGAGATAGGCGAGAGGGGCGTCAAGCTCTCCGGCGGCCAGAAGCAGCGCCTGTCCATAGCGCGCGTGTTCCTTAAAGACCCGGCGATACTGATACTGGACGAGGCCACCAGCGCCCTGGACAACACCACGGAGGTGCTCATACAGCAGTCCCTGGACGAGCTGTGCAAGGGCAGGACCACGCTGGTCGTGGCGCACAGGCTGTCAACCATAAGGAACGCCGACGAGATCGCCGTGATACTGGGCGGCAGGGTGACCGAGCAGGGCACCCACGAGGAGCTCATGGCCAAGGGCGGCACCTACAAAAAGCTCTACTCCCTGCAGTTCCGCGAGAACGACCTGTTCGAATAAAGCGTACGCATACAATAAAGCCCGGGGTCTTGCCCCGGGCTTTTGTTTTGCCTTTATTTACAGTTCGGAAAACTCCCTGTCGCCCTTCGTGTACAGGTGGCGGTTGATCAGCACGCACAGCGCCAGGGGCAGTATGAACAGATAGTGGATCGCGTTAAAGGTGTTCCTCAGGAAGTACGCCGCAACGGATTCGGCCATTATCAGCGCCCAGGCGCCGAACATGGTTATGGCGACCGAAGCGGACTGCTTGATGGGCACGGTTTCGTTGGTCCAGTCCAGCATGGGCTTTTTGAGCCCAATGTACAGCCCCAGCGCTGAGGTTAAGAACACCACGCACACGCCGTACAGCACGTTCACCGCGCTTTCCCACACCGTCAGGCCCAGCAGAGCGCTCAGCAGCGCGGTGGTCAGTATGACGGGGGGCAGGTTGATGTACAGGTGCAGCCCCTGCTTGGCGTTGAACACCTGCGCGGAGGACACGGGCATGCTCCTGAGCAGCCACATCGCGTTGCCTTCCAGGGAGATGGAGGGCGCGGTGATCACGTTCATGGAGCCGGTGAAGCCCGCGCCTAGGGCAGGCACGAACGCGGCAAGGCTGCGCCACTGCGGGGGCAGGGAGGTGAGTATGGATTCGATGCCGGTCTTAAGGAAATCGAAACGTATGGCGGCATACACGCACAGCGCCAGGGCGATCATCGCGCCCATACCGCAGTTGAGCACGTAGGCGGGCGTCTGGAAGAAGCGCAGGAACTCGCGCCTGAGCAGCGCGGAGGCCACGCCTTTCTGGTGCATGGGACGCGCCACGTACGCGGTCTTTTTCACGCCCTTGTTGGTGAAGGCGATCCTGCCGAAGTGGCGGCTCAAAAGCAGCACCGTAAGCGCCATAAGTATCACGGACGTTCCCGCCAGCAGCAGGAAGCCCGGCACGTCCCCGATGAAGGACTTGCACACCCACATGACGGGCTTTGCGTTGCTGCTCACGCTTTCGCCTATCACCAGCGCGTTGGTGGCGATGGCCTGCAAAAACGTGTTGAGCTTAAAGTAGACGAAGTAGTACAGCGCCAGCAGCGCCACGCTTATCAGTATCGTGGTAAGGCTCTTGTGGCGGGCGTGCGCCACGGCAAGGCCCACGACGTAGCCCAGCAGGCTGGTCAGCACCAGCGCGATAAGGCCTATCCACAAAAGGTCGAGCACCTGCATGAACAGATACCACTTGATGCCGGCTTTTATGGCGTACACCACTATTGCGGGCACCAGCGCCATGCACTCGAACAGGAAGCCCGACAGGAACACGGCTATCAGCCTGACCGAGAGTATCACCGCGGGCGGGATGGGCATGGCCATCAGAAACTCGTTGTCCTTCGCGCTGTAAAGTATGGAATAGGCGGAGAACACGCTGCCTACCACGCTCACCACCAGCGCGACAGCGCTCATCATCATGAAGTATACCCAGTCAAGCCCCAGGGGCAGGAACGCGTCCGCGAACAGGAAGCTTATGCCCACAAAGGAAAACGAAATGCTGACGGTGAGCAGCGCGAAGAGTATCACAAAGCCCTTCGTGCCCGTCTTCTGCTTGTTCTTGCGGTTGCGGGGGGTGTAGACCTCCTTCAGCTCCATCAGCTGCTTTTTAAGCAGTGCCTTAAACATTCTGCGTCTCCCCCTCCATTTCCAGGAACACGCTCTCCAGCCCTTCGTCGCCGGCGATCTCTTCCATGGGACCGTTCTTTATCAGCTTGCCCTGGCGGATTATGGCCACCTCGTCGCACAGTTTCTGGGCCACTTCCAGCACGTGCGTGGAGAAGAAGATCGCGCCGCCCTTGTTGCAGATGTCCCGCATCAGCTCCTTGAGCAGGTGGGACGCGATGGGGTCGAGACCCACGAAGGGCTCGTCCATCATGACCAGCTTAGGCTCGCGGATGAGCATGCTGATCAGGGCGAGCTTCTGCTTCATGCCGTGGGAATAGGACGTCACGCTCTGCCCCAGGCTGTCGCGGATCTCGAACATCCCGGCATACTTGTCTATGCGCTCCTGGCGGGTCTTCGCGTCGATGGAGTATATGTCGGCAATGAAATTAAGGAACTGGATGCCCGTCATGAAGCCGTAAATGTCCGGATTGTCGGGCAGGAACGCGGTCTGGCGCTTGCAGAACAGGGGGTCCTTTTTTATGGAGACGCCCGCGATCTCTATGTCGCCCGCCTCGAAATTGAGTATGCCCGCGCAGCTTTTGAGCGTGGTGGTCTTGCCTGCGCCGTTGTGGCCGATAAAGCCGTATATGACCCCGGGCCTGATGTGCAGGGACAGGTCGTCCACCGCCTTTTTGGTGCCGTAGATCTTGGTGAGATGGGATATTTTCAGCATACGTCCTCCATAATCTTTATGATATCATAATCATATCACTATATTAATGGCCTGTCAATACGTTTAATAAATAATCGCGCTTTGGTCCCGCCGATGGGCAAAATATGCCCCGGGCGGTCGCGGAGCCTGCCCGGGGGCTTAAGTGTCGCTATTTCGCGTAGGGGGCTTCGTCCGAGAACAGCAGCGTCTGGGTCTCTAAGCCCGCGATGCCGTCGGCTTTGAGCCCTGCCCTTTCCTGGAACTTCTGCACGGCGGTCTTGGTCTGGTTGCCGTACTCGCCGTCGATCTTGCCCGACAGGTAGCCCAGGTCGCTCAGGCGCGTCTGCAGCTTGGTGACGTCCTCGCCCTTGGAACCCTTCTGCAGGCTCACATAGGGCACGGGCGTGGGAGCACCGGGGGCGGGGGTGGGAGTGGCCTGAAGGATCAGCTCCACCTTTTCCTGCTTGATTATGGCGTCCAGCTGTCCGGTGTTGGTGGAAGCCTTGAGCGCCTCCACCATCAGGCGCACCTGGCTCCAGCGGGCTTCGCTCTGGGTCTCCTTTTGGGCGGCGGTAAGGGTGTTGTCGCTCATGGCCAGCGCGTCGTTGACCAGGCAGTTGTTTATGCTCTCCTGTATGGCTCTGAGCGCGTCTATGAAGCGCCTGTCGTTGCGCTGGGGATTGGAGGGCATCAGGCTGTTCAGACCCTCCAGGTCGCGGGTCATCTGCTCCCTCAGGGCGACGTAACTGCTCATGTCGCTGGGATCGTACAGGGTCATCATGCTGCGGCGGTAGGACTGGCCCACGCGCTGCTCCATCTGCGCCACGCCCTCGCTCCACAGGTCGTAGCTCACTTCTTCAACGGGCGCGGTGTTCATGCTGGAGCGCAGGTTGCCAAGCAGCGCCACAACGCCCAGTATCACCAGCACCGCGGCAAGCCCCGCCAGCACGTAGCGCATGTACTTAAGGCGCTTGTCCCGCTTTATGTCGTTCATGAGCGCCTCGTCGGTGTACTCCTCGTCGTCGCCGTACAGGGCGTCGTCTTCGCCGGGCTCGTCTGTGATAGCTTCGGGCGCGGGCTCCTTTTTGGCGGGTTTCTTTTCCTTAGTCTTTTTGGCTTTGGCCTTTTTCTGTTTCTTCTGCTTTTTGGGTTTGGACTCGTCCTCGAAATCGAAGGGATCCTCGCCGGCTTTCTCTTCGGGCAGCTCGTCAAAGTCCGCCTCGAAGTCTTCGTCTTTCACTGCGGGCTTGGAGCGCTTTTTGAGCTTGATGGGTGGAATGTCGTCCTCCGCGTCCAGCGCCAGGCGCCGCCCTTCCATGAACGCGTGGATGTCTTCGCTTATGCCCGCGGGAGGCGCGAACTCCACGTCCTCGTGCAGCAGGCTTTTGCGTTCCTCCTCGGTTATCTCGTCTACGGGCGTGTCGGCGGCAAGGGGCCTTGTTTCGTCGTCCGTGTCGTCGTCTTCGCTTTCGCGGGAATTCCGGGACAGGAAAGAGAACAGGGAGGGCTTTTTCTCGGCGGGCGCTTCGGGCTGTTCCTCGTCCTCGGGCGCTTCGTCCGCGGCGGGCTCGTCGTCTTTGCGGCTGTCGAACAGGGGCTCCCGGTCGTCGTCTTCCCCGTAGCCGGTGATGCCTGCGCCCTTTACGGAGCGGTACATGCTGTCTTCGTCGGAGGGCAGGACATCGTTTTCGCTGCTTTCGACGGTGTCGTCACGGGAATAGTGGTTGACGTAGGAGGAGTTGACCCTGACTGCCTGCCCGGGTTTAAGGCGCGTCTGGGCGCCGGTATAGCCGCGGCTGGAGTCAAAACGGCTTTCGCCCACCGTCATGCCGCAGTTCGGGCAGATGAGGGCGTCACTTTTTAAGCTCTTTCCGCAATTTGAGCAGAACATACGAGCCTCCTAATCAGAAAACGAGTATACTTCGACCGCGCTGCTGGCGCTCAATGGCACGCTCTGGGGCACGGGCTTTAATGTGGGCAGCATGAGGGAGAACAGAAGGTACATGCACACTGCCGCAACAAGGGAATACACCACGCGGGCAGCCAGGAACAGGTCCGGGCGCGTCCACACGCGGTATATGCCGTAGGGAGGCAGCAGCATACAGAAAATAAGGTCGATTATAAGCGACCTGACCTGCTGCTTGTCCCGGTTTATGGCGTTGTCGCTGACGGGGCGGGAATAGGACGCGCCGCGTCGGTTGCCCCGTTTGCCGGAGCGGGTGAAGGAATCGAAAGACTTGGGATTTGTGGGCATTTCACTCGCCTTTCAGCCAGTTTACGGTAACATATTCGGACAGTTTATTATATAACTGTGACGGGAATATGTCAAGTTTTGGGGTCAGTCCACCAAGTTGGACTCGTAGGCGAACAGGTCGTTCAGGCTCACGATCCGGTAGGAGCTCTCGTACAGATACTGGATCACGTACACGATCCGGTCTGTCTTCACGTTGTTCAGGTCAAAGTTGATTATCTGCCCGGGAGCGACCTGCTCGAAGCTGCGCGGCTCGTTGAGCGCCCAGCGGCAGATGCCCTTGTAACCGCGCAGCGAAAGGAACGACATCAGCCGCGTGTCGCTGTCGTCGCTGAAATTGTCGGTGCGCAGGAAGTGGAACACGTAGCCGGGGGCTATGGCGTTCATAAGCTGCTGGGGCGCGTCCAGTTCGTTGGCCAGGGCTTCGTCCTGCAGGGAGGAGAGGTTGCCCGCGTTCATGCCGCGGCTCTCTATCTCGTGACCGCTCAGATAGGCGATCGCCACGCTCTCGGACAACGCCTGCATCTCCTCGCCCTTCATGAAGAAGGTGAGATGCGCGCCCAGCGGGGAGCACGCGTCAAGCAGCGTCTCTATCGCCCGGGCGTCTGCGTTCTGCACGGTGAGTGCGACCACGTTGTCCTGTGTGTTCGCGCTGAAAAACACGGGCAGCAGGCCCTCGCCTTCCGGCTGGGGGCGCAGCGGGGGAGTGGGAGTGGGCGTGACCGGCGTGTAGGGGTTGCCGTACAGGTCGGTTATCTGCATGGGAGCGTCGGGACTTTCTTTTTTTACGGCGTCTTTGATGATCAGCACCGCGAACACGACGATGGCGATCACGAGCGCCACCGTCACCCACGCGCCGGGGTTAAAGCGCACTTTCCGCCCGCCGGAGCGCATGGGCAGCGTCTGAAATCCATCCTGTCGGGGCATTTTTCCACCTTTGATCCAGATATTTCAGGGAATAAAAAGCATATTCCCCATAACCGCCTTATAATAGCGCTATACGGGGAATATGTCAAGCATATTTGGGATAATCGGCGTTTAAGTGGAGGTAAATCCGAAAAAAACGCCCAAAAAACAGATGAAGTGGGAGAAAGATGGGCTATTTTGGGCAGGAATGCGCATTTTCAGCGCGTCCAGCGCCCCGAAGCCCCGCAGGGCAGCACGCCGCCGGATTCAATGGGCAGGCCCACTTCGTCCGCGTCCACGCTGCCGCCGAAGCGCTTCATGACCGTGAGGCGCAGCATGTTGGACAGCACCGCGGGCTGCAGCCCGGTGGTGTAGCTGTTGATCAGCATGAACAGGGGTTCGTCACTGAGCACCTGCGCGCACAGCTCCACCAGGGGGAACAGTTCGTCCTCCAGCTTCCAGATCTCCCCGGAAGGGCCGCGCCCGTAGGAGGGCGGGTCCATGAGCAGTGCGTCGTACCTGCGCCCCCGGCGGATCTCCCTCTGCACGAACTTGACCGCGTCGTCTATGATCCAGCGCACCTTCGTCTCGTCTATGCCGCACGCCTTGCGGTTCTCGCCTGCCCAGGCGACCATGCCCTTCGCGGCGTCCACGTGGGTGACCTGCGCGCCCTGCTTTGCCAGGGCGCAGGTGGCGCCGCCGGTGTAGCCGAAGAGGTTGAGCACGCTCACCTGCCGCCCGCAGGAAGAGACCAGGCCGCGCATCCAGTCCCAGTTCACCGCCTGCTCCGGGAACAGGCCCGTGTGCTTGAAGCCAGTGGGGCGGACGATGAAGTTAAGGTCGGAATACTTGAGCGTCCAGCTTTCCGGCAGGGACTGGCGCTTTTCCCATTCGCCGCCGCCCTTTTGGGACCTGTGGTACACCGCGTGGGCGCGCTCCCATATGCCGGGGTCCTGCTTCGGCCAGATCACCTGGGGGTCCGGGCGGGAAAGGATCTTGCCCGCCCAGGATTCCAGCTTCATGCCGTCGCCCGCGTCCAGCACGCGGTAGTCAGTCCATTTGTCGGCTAAAAACACCTTATACCTCCTGGGGCAGCACGCGCATCGCCCCGGCAAAATCCGTGTCGTTCAGGTTCACGTACCTGAGGACGAAGCTCAGCGTCGCGGGCTTGTCCAGCCTCAAGCGGTACTTCTCCTGGGGCTCGGGACCGCAGGAATTGGAGCCTATGCCGCCCTGCCGCCAGTCCACGCACAGCGTGATGTCGTCGGAGTACTCCAGTTCGGGAGTGTGGGTCGCCTTCTCCAGCGCCTCCTGGGTGTAGTTGTGGGCGGAGAAACTGAAGCCCTCGCCGCCTGCTTCCTCGCAGATGAGCATCAGGCCAACGCCCTTCTCGTCCGTGAGCGCCAGCGCGCGGGTGTCCGCGTGGGAGCCGTTCTCCTGGGGACGGATATAGGGCTCGTGGGTGTCCTCCGCGTCCGCCTGCCAGATGCCGACGTGCGCGTGGGCCTTGATGTCGGGATAGCTCTCGTTCGGGCCCAGGCCGTACCAGGTCAGGTGCTCGAACTGGCCGGGGATCACGGTCTTGAGGCCTACCCGCGCCAGATACGGCAGGGAGTCCTTAAGCCCGGTAAACGTGCATTTCACCCTTATGTCAGCGTTGGGGAACACCGTCCATTTGGTCTCCACGCGTATGAGGGGCATGGTGTTGACGCCCGCCAGCTCGTGGCAGGCTTCCGCCACCGCGGCGCCGCCTTCTTCCCTGAGCTCGAAGGAACGCAGCTTTATGAACAGGTGGTCCAGCTTGTACTTCTGCCATTCTTTGAACGCGCGGTGGTCGTTGTCCGTCATGGCGCGCATGAAGTTGGGCAGGAAGGGCTGGGTCAGCAGCGCTTCGCCCGCCTTCTCGAAGTATTCCAGCCGGCCCAGGCGCGTGTAGAAGCACACGGTAAAGTCTTCGCCCGTGACCGTGCCGCCGTCGACGGACAGCTTGCCCATATTTGATACGGGGATGTAGGTCTTTTTAGCTTCGCCCGGGAGCTTCAGCTGCGCGTGGGCGACTTCGTGCCCGGCGGGGGCGTAAGGCGTGTCGAACGCCTGACTGACCCTGATATCCAGCAGGTTCTCGCCGTCTTCGGGCGCTTCAAGTGGCAGGCTCACCCGGCGGGTCCTGAGCGGCTTTATGCCCTTTAAGTCGATCTCGCACTGGGAAACCGTTTTTCCGTCCCTGAGCACCCGCGCTACCGCCCTGTAACCGTCCAGGGACAGGAAGCTCAGGCGGTTGGTGATGACCAGCTTGCCGTCCTTGAGCGCGAATTTGACCGGTTCGTAGGCCTGCTTGACCGCCCACATGCCCGTGTGGGGCGTGCGGTCGGGGTAGTTGAGCGCGTCCACGCAGAAGTTGGAGTCGTTGGGATAGTCCCCGAAGTCTCCGCCGTACGCCCAGTAGGCTTCGCCGTCCTCGGTGAACACTTCCATGCCGTGGTCGACCCACTCCCAGATGCAGCCGCCGATCAGCCGGGGATACGCGTATATGGCGTCCCAGTACTCGGGCAGGCTGCCGGGGCCGAGGCCCATGGCGTGGCCGTACTCGCACATGAAGTAGGGCCGCTTTTCGGTCTTGTCTTTGCCCTGGGCTATCACTTCCTCCACGGGGGGATACATGGTGGAGATCACGTCCGTGGCGTGGTGGCCCTGCCTGTCGCCCTCGTAGTGCACGGGGCGGGTGGGATCCAGCGCCTTTATGCAGGCGTACATCTTTTCGTGGTTGCTGCCGTAATAGCTTTCGTTGCCCAGCGACCAGAATATGATGGAAGGATGGTTAAAGTCCCGTTTCACCATGCGGTACGCGCGGTCGACATACTGCTTTTCCCATTCGGGTGAGTCGGAGAAGTGGAAGACCATGCTCTTGTCGCCGGTGGTCCAGCCGCCGTGCATCGCGCCGTGGCACTCCAGGTCGGTCTCGTCCACCACGTACAGGCCGTACTCGTCGCACAGCTCCAGCCAGCGGGGGTCGTTGGGGTAGTGGCTGGTGCGCACGCAGTTCACGTTCATCTGCTTCATCAGCTGCACGTCCCTCACCAGCGCGGCGATGGGCGTCACGTGGCCCAGGCGGTGGTGGGTGTCGTGGCGGTTCACGCCCTTGAGCTTGACGGAAACGCCGTTTATGAACAGCCCGTCGGGCCTGAGCTCCACGGTCTTGAAGCCCACGAACACCCGGGCGCACTCGGTCTGTTTGCCGTTTTTAAGCGCCGACACGTACAGGGAGTATCGTTGGGGGGTCTCCGCGGTCCACTTTTTTACGCCGGGGATAACGGTCTCCCACTTGCCGTCCGCGCTCTCGCTTTCCGCGATCAGGGTGTCGCTGTCAAACAGCTTAAACTGAGTTTTTCCGCCTGTCACGGGCGCGGTGACGCAAAGACGCCCGTCGGTATAATCGTTTTCCAGCGTGGCAAGGGCGTTTATGTCCTGTATATGGCAGGCGGGGCGGCACAGCAGGTACGCGTCGCGGAAGATGCCGTTTAAGCGCCAGCAGTCCTGGTCCTCAAGATAGGTGGAGTCGCTCCACTTGCGGACTACCACGGTGAGCAGGTTTTCGCCCGCGTTCACCAGCTTGCTGATGTCGAACTCCGCGGGCATGTGGGCCACCTTGCTGAAGCCGGCCAGCTGCCCGTTCACATAGGCGAAGAACGCGCCGTTCACGCCCTCGAAGTTAAGGAACACGCCCGTTTTCGCCTCTTTGTCCGAAGAAAGGCTGAACGACCTGCGGTACACGCCCACGGGGTCGTCGTCGGGCACGAAGGGGGGATCCAGGGGGATGGGGTACACCACGTTGGTGTAGTCGGGCACGTCCCAGCCCTGCATCTGCCAGGAGGAGGGCACGTCGATCTTTTCCCAGCCGGGCAGGCGGTCGAACTGTATGTCCGCGGGCACGTCGCCCTTTTCGAAGTACTTAAAGTCCCATACGCCGTTCAGGCTCTTGTACATGGGGTCGAACGCCCGATTGCCCGCTTTGGCGCTTTCCAGGTCCGGATAGGGGATAAACGACGCCCGGGGTTCAAGTTTGTTTATGGACGTCACTGAAGGGTTTTGCCAGGGACACGCGCTCATAGGCACCTCCGATTTATTCTCATAATAAGGGGCTGCCGTGCGGAAGAAACGTACAACAGCCCCATGGATACAGGTTGGTATTTAGCAGTAGCCCCAGGCCTTGAGCACCGGGTGCACCGTCCACTTGGGAGTGGGCGCGGGAGTCACGCCCGGATAGGGCGTGGGGTCGGGCGTAGGCTCGACTTCGAACTTTTCGCGGTACTTTTCGGGCACTTCCGGGTCGGTGGGATCGTAGTTTTTGCTGATCAGCGGGATATGCCTGAGCTGCTCAATCAGCGCCTCGTCCCGTTCGCCGGAGGTGATCACGTGTATGGGCGTGCCTTCCGGACAGTTGTTGTAGATCCAGAACGCGTCGCCGGTGGCCAGGCGGATGCAGCCGCTGGAGGCGTTGGTGCCCAGCTTTTCGTAATAGCGCACCTTGAGCTTGTTTATCTTCGCCTCGTAGTAGCAGGGGGAGTGGAACAGGTACGGGCCGGAGATGCGGCTGGCGTACTGGGCGTAGGAACCGTTGCCCATCTGCTTCCAGCGCGACTTGGGGCCGATCCTGTACCAGCCGTCCACCACCTTGTCGCAGTGGCCCGTGGAGCAAAGAAACTGCTTTACGATCAGGTCGTACAGCCCCGTCTCGCCCACGGTGTACACGGTGACCACCTGCTTTGACTTGTCCACCTCGATCTCGTACTTGTGGTCAAGCTTGACCGGCTTGGGCGTGGGAGTGGGCACGGGAGTGGGGGTGGGGACGGGCGTAGGCGTGGGCACCGGAGTTGGAGTGGGCGTGGGAGTGGGTACGGGAGTGGGCGTGGGTTCGGGCGTGGCGGTGGGGGTGGGCTCGTTAGCGAGCTTCTGCGGAGCCGCGCCGCTCACGGCGGGATCCGCGTAGGCGGTCTCGGCGCCGTCGCCGGAAGCGTCTTCCGCCACGGGGCTCTCGTTGAACACCACGGGGAAGGGTATCTCCGCGCTGCCGCTGCCGCCTGAGGGCAGTATCCTCCAAAGCAGCGCGCCTATCACCAAAACGCCCAACACCGCCAGCAGGGCGTAAAGGCGTGAATAATTCTGTTTTTTGCGCTTGTGCGCTTTCTTTTTTCCGGACGCGGCCGGGACGGGTCTGCTCATATTTACCTCCGATATTACTCTATCCTAATTATACACCCCCACAGCGCAAGATGCAAGCGCATACGGGGGCGTTAAGAAGATTTAAGATTGGCTTCGGCGCCGCTTGATAAACGGCGGCGGGATGTGTATAATTGTTACTCTGTAAGAAAAGGAGGGATCCATCGATGAAAAAAGCTGTGCTGCTGTGCCTGTTTGCGTGCCTGTTGGGCGCGGTATTTGCAGGAGCGGAAACAGAGGAAGCGACGCCGTTCTTCTGGCCGGACATCACGGGGAAAGTGCTTTTCAGCATGACGGAGCCGGAGCTGGGAGCGCTGAAGGGATTTGAAGAGGAGGCGTACATAAGCACGTCACACTTCGACGATCTTGCGTACGAAATTACGGCAACGGTGTTTGACGACGCCTCGCAAAGCAGCGAGACCGCGCGGTATATGGCGCGTATTTCCTACAAGACCGGGCAGATACGCCACATCAGTCTGGAATCGCTTCAGACGGCGGACATGAGCGGCAGCGTTTACGACCTGGATTATCCTTCCGTTTCCGCCTGGCTCAGGGCGCGGTACGGGGAGCCTGCCCACAGCAGCCGGACAGGCACCTGCGCGCAGTATGCGCTTGATGAAGTCAAGACCGCCGGCTTCTCTGAGACCAGTTACGGGTGGAGGTCGTCCACTGTTTACACATACGAATTGATCGATTACGAGCAGTGGATACTGCCCACCGAAGACGGAGTCGAGATGCTGGTACACCACGTGAGCTTTGCCATGAGCCGTGACGGCGCGGAGCCCGTGACCACTCATGAAGTGATGTTTTACCCGTACAGCCGGAAGCTTAAGCTGATCGAAGACGAAGGGACTGCGCCCGCGACGGCGGCAGCCGCGGCGAACTGAAGCGGGCGCATAGGAAAGCACCTATATAGAGCATATAAAAACGGCGCCTCCCGTTTGGGAAGCGCCGGTGTTTTGCCTTATTATTTCGCGGGGAACAGGAAGCGGCCCACCGCGCCCAGATGGTCGCGGAACCAGTCGAGGTTGAAGGTGCCGCCGGAGGACTTCGCGCCGGCTTCCACGATCCTGAGCACCACTACCGCTACCGCGATCAGCAGCACCACCGCCGCCACGCCCTTGAGTATGCTCAGCAGGTTCTGGCCGAAGCTCACGTCGTCTTCGTCGTAGTCGTCGTCATCCTCG
>JAFWUC010000042.1 GCA_017518705.1 Clostridia bacterium | reverse complement strand
GGCAGTCCCAATCGGATCTCCGTCCGTCTTTTCCGCCTCCGAGAGAAATTGCGGAATACTTTGACGAAGGAGGGCTTGCTTGTATGAATCGGGAACTGTTATCCAAGGCACTCTGCGAGATCGACGAGAGCTTTATTGCCGAAGCGTACCGTCCTGTACCCGAGGCTGCATCCGGCTCCACGGAAAGGATTGTACACATGAAAAAGAAAAGGATCATTACCTTTGCACTGGCAGCGGCACTCATCTTATCTCTGGGCATTGTAGCATACGCCACAGGCTTTGTGTCTGCCATTACAGAACTGGCTAGGAGTTTTTATAAGCCCGTTCCCGATGAAGAAATGAGAAATGAACGTCCGGAAGCTGCTGAATATAATGAAAATTGGAACAGTCAAATGGATGAATGGATCGAGATCGGTGAAAACTCTGACAAGACAACTCAAAGCGCTGAACTTGAAAATGGAACAACAATTACACTGACCGAAAACTTTTATGATGGAGAAAGACTTGCGCTATCATATGTGCTTAACAGAGAAAAACCAACTGTTGACTACAGTTTCGGCCCAGATCACGAATACTTTGAGCGCCTGTCTGAGAGCGAGGGCCTCTGTTGGTATCAGGATTTATCAGAGACGCAGTATCTGGAAATCATGGCAAAGCTGAAACTGACGGGTAAAGTCGGATTTGTCATTCGCACCGTGGATGTTGGTGATCACGTTACTCTTGTGGACGGAACCGATATCGGTCCATTTGTCGGTGGAGAACTTGATGGAGACACCGTTCTCGTTCCTCAAAATGGATTGCCGGATTCGGCAAAAGGGCAAGACAAATTGGATGTTGTATTTCACGTCAAGACTTATGAAGCATATATCTGGCTTGAAGGCGATAAGGTTTACTCCTACTATCCGATTGTTGAGGGTGTTCCTGTTACGTTTGAGATAATCAATAACACCGCCAATTAACAGCAAACGAGTCACATTATATGAGCCTGCTTTTTCTTTTGAAAAGAGCGGGCTCATTTTCTGCGGGAGATTTCTGCGCTGCCTGAAAAAACCAAATAAGGATTAGCATCAAGCTCCCCCTTCTAGGGGGCGGCAGACAGTGCTGCTTAGTTTTCTATAATGAAAGCATTGAAATCAGCCCGATTTCATGCTATAGTAACCACATCGAAAAGCATGTATCAAATCAGTAAAACAATCCTGTTTATCGTCAAAGCCGCTGTTCACAGCCCCAATAATTCGGGCCGGTGATAGCCGCTTTGATAGCTTTTTGATAGCAAAAGTCCGTAGACTCCATGGGTTGAGGATAATGGGAATCAAACGGAGCCACGTCGACACAAATCTCCTAAACAAAAGCAGTTAAAGCTGGGATTTGCCTGGTGAGTGGGAATGATCCCGCCGGATCGGCAACTGACAGTTATTATATAAGCCCCTCGCCGCCTGTCGCGGCGAGGGGCTTTTAGTTGCGCGTTCAGAAATCGCAGGCGTTTACTGTTTCCAGTGCTTAAGCTGGGAAAGATAGCCGTCAAACGCGCTGCGCCGTTCGGCTTCGGGGGTCATGTCGGGGTTCGGCACATTTGAGACCAGGAAATCGAGCAGCTTCGCCTTCGATTCATAGGCGAATTTGCCTTCCGCGTAACACCACCTGCAGTAGTCTTCGTTGAAGCTGCCATCCTTTTCGCGGCTTATCATTCCGTCTTCGCTTAGCGGCATCCCGCAGCACTGGCAGATCAGCGTCCTGGGAGCCCCGAGCAGCGTGTTTATCGATACGTCAAACTCTTTGGAAAGCAGCTTGAGCGTTTCCGTATTGGGCTGCGTCTCGCCCGTTTCCCAACGGCTGACCGCCTGCCTGGTCACCAGCACCTTTTCAGCCAGCTGTTCCTGCGTAAGCCCGCGCTTTTCCCTCAGATCTCTGAGAATACCACATATTTCCATATCAGTCGCCCCTCATCGTTTATTTCGCTTATGATTATACCCCTGCTTGTGTCAGGAGGCAAGCAACCCGTTGTTGCTTCGGGCGCGAAGACCGGTCAAGCCCGGTCTACAGCCGGTCGTACGCGGGCGCGCGGGTATTGATGTTGAAATCGAAATCGCCCGTAACGGCATACACCTCGGACTGCTCGAACACTATGTGCAGCTGCACCCATTTGCCTTCGCTTACGAACTTCTCCAGCCCGCCGCCCTTCCATTTCAGCGGCGCGTCGATAACGTCGCCCGCGATAGGGATAAAGTCGTCCAGGGTATAGCCTTCGATGGGCGCGCCCGCCCGCAGTTCCGCCCGCAGGGAGCCGTATGGGATCGTGGCGTTCAATTTCAGCTCGGGCGTTTTCAGACGGAGCCACTGGGTGACCAGTTCCCCCACGCCCTTGCCCGAATCCACGCTCACGAAGCGGTTGCGCTTAAGCGTGCCGGGGATCACGGCGCAGTTGCTGCGGCCGTCCGGCGTGCCGCCTTTGGGCTGTCCGCTGTGCTCGGAAAGCCACGCGCCCATATAGAACACCACGTCGTCGCCGCGGTCCACCATGCTTATGCAGTACGAGCTGCCCGCGCCGTATTCCCCCTGTCCGCTTCCGTGAACAGGGGCGCGTTGGTGCGGTTCCACATTAGGCCGTCGTAAGAATACGCGTACTCCGTGGTGACCCTGCCGTCCGATATCCTGTCAAAGGGCATGACGTGCTTCCACAGCAGGCCGATGAATATCTCGCCTGGCGCGTAATAGAATTCCGGCATGCTGTACAGGTGGGTGAGCGGCTCGTCGTCCGGCAGCGGATGCACTACCGCCCTGGGCACCGTCCAGGACTTAAGGTCCTTGCTCTCCGTCAGGCACACGCGCCTCTCGCCCCAGCGGCGGCGGGTAGTCACCTGCATGTTGCCGGTGACCGGGTTGCGCAGCAGGCTTGGATAGCAGTCTATGTATGAAGGCGTCACCGGCGCGTCGTTTATCCGCTCCCAATGTATCAGGTCGGGCGACCCCAGCAGGTACGCGGGCTCTGCCATCAGTTTGCCGTCTTTGTATCCGTAACGCGCCTGGGGAGATTTGTATCTGAAGCGCGGATCGGTCTCCTCCCTGTCGTACATGACGAAGGTGCCTACGGTGTCGCTCAGCCTGCCGAGCATGTGGGGATACCTGGCGCCGGGATCTATCTGTTTATAGGGTTCAAAGCGCATGCCGTCCGGGCTCCAGGCCAGAAATACGGACATATGCTCGTCCGCCAGGGGCTTTTCCGGTTCGGGGATGCCCAGGTACACCATCATATATCCGCCCTGCGGCGCCGGGACTACGCTCTGCGGCCATATGTTCCTGGGATTGTCCGGGTCGGTGTATTTAAGCTCCGGATGCCACTTGGGCTGTTTGAACCTGCGGCGGGTGTTTTCGGACCTGTTCAGCACAAAATCATCAAAAGCGAGTATCGTCTTCACCTGTCTGCCTCCCTGTTCGTCTTCGGCGGGGTCCGTGATGCCCGGCAGTTATTCCCACTCTATACTGGCCGGGGGCTTGCTGGTCACGTCCAGCACCACGCGGCTGGCGCGGGGCACCTCGTTAACTATGCGCCTGGAAACGCGGTCCACCAGTTCGTACGGCAGGCGCGCCCAGTCCGCGGTCATAAAGTCGTCGGTGGTCACCGCTCGCAGGGCGATCGTGTAATCGTAAGTGCGCTCGTCCCCCATGACGCCCACGGAATGCACGCCCGTGAGCACGGTAAAGTACTGGTTGACCTTCTTATCAAGCCCGGCTTTCGCGATCTCCTCCCGCAGTATGGCGTCGCTTTCCCTCACGATCGCCACCTTGTCCGGGGTCACTTCGCCTATAACGCGTATGGACAGCCCCGGGCCGGGGAAAGGCTGCCGCCAGACCAGCTCGCGGGGCAGGCCCAGTGCCTCGCCCAGTGCGCGCACCTCGTCCTTGAACAGCATGCGCAGGGGCTCTATAAGCTCCGTAAAGCCCAGTTCTTTGGGCAGGCCGCCCACGTTATGGTGGCTTTTGATCACGGCGGCGCTCGTGCCCTGACCGCTCTCGATCACGTCGGGATAGATGGTACCCTGGGCAAAATAGTCCAGCTTGCCCAGCTTGCGGGCTTCCTCCTTGAACACCTCGATAAAGTCCCGCCCGATTATGTGCCGCTTCTGCTCAGGTTCGGTCACGCCTTTCAGGTCGCCGAAAAAGCGCTCCGCGGCGTCCGCGCGCACGAAACGCACCGGGAACAGTTCGCTGAACACCCGGCACACCTGCTCGCTTTCTCCCTTGCGCATGAAGCCGTGGTCCACGAACACGCAGGTCAGGCGGCTGCCTATGGCGCGGTAGATCAGCGCCGCCGCCACGGAGGAGTCCACGCCGCCGGACAGCGCCAGCAGCACCGTGCCGGTGTCGCCCACTATATCGCGCATCTGCCTGACAGCGGTCTCGGCGTAAGCTTCCATGATCCAGTTGCCTTTGCAGCCGCAGATGTTCAGCACAAAGTTCTCTATGACGCGCCGCCCCTCTTCAGTATGGGTCACCTCCGGGTGGAACTGCACGCCGTAGATCCGCCTGTCGTCGTTCGCCATGGCGGCTATGGGGCAGTTGTCGGTCCCGGCAATTGGGCGGAACCCCTCCGGGCACCTGACCACCTGCCAGGTGTGGCTCATCCAGCAGGCGGAGGACGGCGACATGCCTTTGAGCAGCCCCTCACATTCCTGCATGCGCACGGTCACGCGGCCGTATTCCCTCTCCTTTGCCCGTTCCACCTCGCCGCCCAGCAGGTGAGCGGTGAGCTGCATGCCGTAGCAGATGCCCAGCACCGGCACGCCCAGATCGTATATCGCCGGGTCGCAGCTTGGCGCGTCTTTGTCCTTTACGCTCGCGGGCCCGCCGGAAAAGATTATGCCCGACGGCTTACGGGAACTTATCTCAGGAGCGGACATGCTCCATGGCACCACTTCGGAATACACGCGGCGCTCCCTCACCCGCCGCGCTATGAGCTGGGTATACTGCCCGCCAAAGTCGAGGATAACTATCTTCTGCCTGTCTTCCATGAACTGCCTCCCTGCAATCGGCTGATGGTCGTATAAAGCAATAAGCCGTGACGGGTCACAGCTTACGGCATATATACAGAAGGTGATTGGTGTTTCCCAGAAGCTCCCGCTTTTCCGAAAAAGCGAGATACCATTTTGTGAACATTTCGAAATCCCGGTCGGTGAAGGCAAAGCCGGCGCGGCCTTCCACCTGCTCCAGCGCGCCGTCCGTCCCGGTCGTGGTTATCCATTCGACGGGTTTTTCGGCAAACAGCCGTTCAAATTCGGCTATATCATAGCCGGTAAACAGCTGTTCCTCAAAATGCCTTACACGCCCGTCTTCCGTGAAATTCTCCGCCTGGCCCTCGGCCCAGTTGCCCGTAACGTAATTTGAATACATGATCCCGAAGACCGAAATGAACGCGAAGAATATGACTCCGTTCTGCTTTGTGACGCGTATGGCTTCGTCTATCGCCCTGTGCACGTCTTCCTTTTCGTACAGATGGTAGAGCGGCCCCAGCACGAGCACCACGTCGAAACTTTGATCGGCAAACCTGCTCAGATCGGTGGCATCCCCCTGAAGCGGCAGGAGGTTCGCGAGCCCCTTGCCGTTTTCCCGCAGCACCGCAAGGTTGCTTTCGACCAGTTCCACGGCGGTCACGTTCATGCCTTCCTTCGCAAGCGCCAAAGAATACCTGCCCGTGCCGGCGCCCACTTCGAGCACGCTCGCGCCCGGGGCGGCATAGCGATGGATATAATCCATTGTCACGGCATATTCCAGCTGACCGTGACGGCTCCTCAAAAGCCTGCTGTCCTCGTCCGCCCGGTCATAAAAGCCGCTTAACATCTCGGTCCTTGTGCTCATCGGTCCTCCCTGTTCGGATACGTCGTTCACGCAGGTTCCTGCGTTTTTCCGGCGTCCCGTTAATTCCGATATACGCCGCAAAGCTCTCTCCCCGATTCCGGTCTGTTGTGCCGCGCGGGTGCGTCACAGGTCAAGCCTGTAATAATGGGCGTCAAAATACGTTTCCTCGCCCCACTTCTTATAGCGGGTCTTCCTGTCCGGATAAAACCCGAACTTATTCAGCAGCGCTGTCGACGCCTTGTTAAGGTCCGCCACCTCGCCCGTCACCGACCTGCCGCCCCACGCCTTTATCCAGTCGATAAGCGCGGCGAGCATCTCGGTGCCCAGTCCTTCCTTCCAGTGATCCTTGGAAATGCAGTAGCCTATGTCGTAATTCCCGCCCTCGGGGAATGCGCAGCTCGTGCCCACTTTCGTCCCGTCCTGCCTGAGGCAGGCGACCATGTAGTACCCCTCCGGCTCGGTCTCCATTTCGTCTACGCACTTCAGGTACTTTTCGTCTATGTTTTCGCTTGCGGGATCGGACATATACCTGCCGTTTTCCCTGTCGCCCCACATCGAAAGCACGAAAGCCCTGTCGCCCGCCCGATACGGGCGGATGCGCAGCCTGGGCGTAATAAGGTCTTCCGGAATATCCATTGTCTGCCTTTCCCCGCCGAAAAAAAGATTTGCGATAAGTATAGTATGAACGTCCATAAAAATCAACCGCCAAACAGCCCGGCGCCGGGGCGGTTTTGGCAGTTTTTTCTGTTAAGACTGCACTTTTTTATTGACAGGCACCGTGTCGGAGTAGTAAAATCTCCGGCAGATAAGGCAAGGGAGTCATGTCGTGTGGCTCAGCTTGCCGTTTTTGTTTTTCAGGAGGTACCGTTATGAGCAAGTACAGCAGGGAAGACATCGTCCGCATGGTCAGGGAGGGTGACG
>JAFWUC010000004.1 GCA_017518705.1 Clostridia bacterium | reverse complement strand
CGAGGAAACGCAGACCACCCCAACGACGGAAGGAGACAAATACATGAACAAAATCAACGCGACCATCACGATGGAGGACGGCGGAGTTATCAAATTGGAGCTCTACCCCGACCTTGCGCCGCAGAGCGTTCGCAATTTCTGCTACCTTGCCCGGCAGGGCTTCTACGACGGGCTGACGTTCCACCGCGTTATCTCGGGCTTCATGATTCAGGGCGGCGACCCCGAGGGCACCGGCTTGGGCGGCCCCGGCTACCGCATCAAGGGCGAGTTCAGGCAGAACGGCTGCATCAATCCCCTTAAGCACACCCGCGGCGTGATCTCCATGGCCAGGAGCATGAGCCCCAATTCCGCGGGCAGCCAGTTCTTCATCATGCACGCGGACGCCCCGCACCTGGACGGCGGATACGCGGCCTTCGGGCGGGTCACGGAAGGCATGGAGGCGGTGGATAAGATCGCGTCCTGCGACACCGACCGCAGCGACCGCCCCCTGAAGGAGCAGAGGATGAAGAAGGTCACCGTGGAAGACTTCGGGGAAAGCTATCCCTTCACCAAACTGTAAGGAGAAGATCATGACAAGGATACTGTTTCAGGGCGACTCCATTACCGACGCGGGGCGCGACCGCAATAACGACATGAATCCCGGCACCGGGTATCCGGCGTTCGTAAAAGGCAGGCTGGGCGTGGACTATCCCGGCGTGTACGACGTGATCAACCGCGCCGTGAGCGGCGACAGGGTGGTGGACGTGTATGCCCGCATAAAGAGGGACATAATCAACTTAAAGCCCGACGTGCTCTCCGTGCTGATCGGCATAAACGACGTGTGGCACGAGATAGGCGGCCACAACGGAGTGGACGCGGACAAGTACTTCATGGTGTACGACCTGCTGCTCAAGGAGGTCAAAGCCGCCCTGCCGGACATCAAACTGGTGATACTTGAGCCCTTCGTGCTGGAAGCGAGCGCCACCTGCGCCACCGAGGAGCTGCCGGACAGGTGGGAATACTTCCGTACGGAGTGCTTAAAGCGCGCCGAAATGGCCAAAAAGGTGGCGGAAAAACATAACGCCGTGTTCGTGCCCCTGCAGGAGGCCTTCGACGAGGCCGCCCGCCTGGCGCCTGCCGACTGGTGGCTGCGCGACGGCGTGCATCCCACCAGCGTGGGCCACGAGCTGATCACCCGGCATTGGGTGAAGGCGCTAGGGCTGTAAAAAAACCGCCGGTCTTCCGCTTCCGGTCCGCGCCGGACGCCGGTAAGATATTCCGTTCGTTTATCCTTAAAGCCTTCCCGTTCGGGGAAGGCCGAATCCACCCCTAGAGGTATATATTATGGACTTTAAATACCAGGCCGCTTTGCTGGCTTCTCGGGCCGCCGGGGCCGCTTTCGGTGCCGAGCTCGCTCCCGAGACGCTTCTGGACTATATCGAGACCCCGCCCACCCCGGACATGGGCGACTTCGCCCTGCCCTGCTTTAAGCTGTCCCGCGTGCTCAGGAAGGCGCCGCCGATGATCTCCGACGCCCTTAAAAATGCCATAGACAGCCCCCTGTTCTCCCGCGTGGAGAGCGTGAGCGGGTATCTTAATTTCTATGTGAACCGGGCCGCATACGCCGAAAACGTGCTTACCGCCGCGCTGGAGCAGGGCGAAAACTACGGCAGCGACACCGTCGGCGCGGGCAAGACGGTGGTCATCGACTACTCCTCCATCAACATCGCCAAGCGCTTCCACATCGGCCATTTGTCCACCACCATGATAGGCAGCGCCCTGTACAAGATATACGGTTTCCTGGGCTACAAATGCGTGGGCGTCAACCATCTGGGGGACTGGGGCACCCAGTTCGGCAAGATGATCGCCGCCTACAAGCGCTGGGGCGACGAGGAGACCGTGAAAAAGGGCGGCGTGGACGAGATGGTGAAGCTCTACGTGCGCTTTAACGCCGAAGCCAAGGAAAATCCCGCCCTGGAAGACGAGGGCCGCGCCTGGTTCAAGAAGATAGAGGACGGGGACGAGGAAGCCCTTAGGATATTCAGCTGGTTCAAGGAGGTCACCCTTAAGGACGCCGAAAAGGTGTACGACATGCTGGGGGTGAAGTTCGATTCCTACGCCGGCGAAAGCTTCTACAACGACAAGATGCAGCCCGTAGTGGACGAGCTCAGGCAGAAAAAGCTGCTGGTGGAGGACGCGGGCGCGCAGATAGTCAAATTGGACGAGTGGAACATGCCTCCCGCCATAATCCTGCGCAGCGACGGCGCCACGCTGTACATGACCCGCGACCTGGCCGCCGCCAAGTACCGCCACGACACCTACGCTTTCGACAAGAACCTGTACGTGGTTGCGTATCAGCAGGACCTGCACTTCAAGCAGCTGTTCAAGGTGATGGAGCTTTTGGGCTGGGACTGGGCGAAGGGCTGCGAGCACGTGAACTTCGGCATGGTGTCCTTCAGCGGCCAGTCGCTTTCCACGCGGGAAGGCCGCATAGTGTACCTGGAGGACCTGCTCACCCAGTCCATCGAAAAGGCGGAAAGCATAATCGCCGAAAAGAGCCCGGACCTGAAGAACCGCGGGGAGATCGCAAAGCAGATAGGCATCGGCGCGGTGATCTTCTTCGCCCTGTTCAACGGCAGGATCAAGGACATAGACTTCACCTGGGACAAGGCGCTCAACTTTGACGGCGAGACCGGCCCCTACGTGATGTACACCCACGCCCGGCTGTGCAGCGTGCTGAGGAAAGCGGAGGAGATAACCGCCGCGCCCGACTTTACGGCGCTTGACGACCCGGAAAGCCAGGCGGTGTTAAGGCTCCTTGACGAGTTCCCCCAGACGGTCAAACTCGCTGCCCAGAAAAACGAGCCTTCCTACATCACCCGCTTCTCCTGCGAACTGGCAAAGGCGGTCAACCGCTTCTATTACGAGCACCGCATACTGGACGCGGACGCCTCCGACTCGGCGGCAAGGCTGATGCTCACCCGCGCCGCCCGCACCACGATCAAGACCGCGCTGTCGCTGCTCGGCATCGCCGCTCCCGAAAAAATGTGATGCGCGCTGCCGCGCTTCGCTGAAAATGAAACCTGTTTCATTTTCAGCGTTCAGGTTTATGCAGTAAGGCGGACGGTTTTGGCAGAAACGGTCTGTAGCCAACTGCCGGGAAGCAAGGCAACAGGTTTTTCTGAAATTTCTGCGGAAATTTCCGTGCGGAAAACCTGCAATGAAGCGATTGCTTGCTCCGGTCGTCAGGCTTCCTGCGCAAAAATCGCGTCCTCGCGCCGTACATGCCGCCGCTGCGGGTCGAAGCCGACCAAGTGTACGGGCGCCGCGCTTATCGCTCAAAATGAACCGGAAACCATTTTGAGCGGTCTTTACCCCGTGATCCTGCGGCGAAGCCGCTTGAAAGCCAAAAGCGAAATCCGGAGGTTGTTATGGAAATATTCAAAATGCGTCCCGCGTACCGCTGGGGGGAGATGACCCCCTGGGGCGGCGAAAGGCTCGCCGAGTGGCTGGGCAAGGACACTCCCGGCGACCGGGTGGGCGAAAGCCTGGAAGTCAGCGACCTTAAGGGCCTGGAAAGCGTGATCCTGAACGGCGCGTACGAAGGCCAGCCCCTGTCAAAGGCGCTGGAAGACGACTATGCCGGCGTGACCGGCACCGACAAGCGCCCCTTCCCGCTGCTGCTCAAGCTGCTTGACGCGAAGGACATACTCTCCGTGCAGGTGCATCCCGGGGACGAGTACGCGCTCAAGAACGACGGCAAGCTGGGCAAGACCGAGGCGTGGATGATCGTTTCCGCCGACGAGGGCAGCCGCATCGCCTACGGCTTAAAGCCCCTGGACAAGCCCCTGGATGAGATAGTTGCCGAAGGCAGGATAGAGGAGTGCCTGAACTGGGTGTACCCCAAGGCGGGCGACGTGTACTACATCCCCCACGGCTGCGTGCACGCGCTGGGCGGCGGGGTGATGGTGTACGAGATACAGCAGTCCTCCGACGCCACCTATCGTTTCTGGGACTGGGGGCGCGTGGGCAAGGACGGCAAGCCCCGTGAGCTGCACACCAAGAAGGCGCTGGACGTGAGCCGCACGGACATAAGCCTGGGCAAGCTGGAAGGCGCCACAGTGCTCAGGGAAGGCGGCAGCGTGACCTACTTCATATCCGACGAGAATTTCTGCCTGGCGCGGCTGAACGTGTGCGGCAGGATGCCCGTAAACAACAAATACATGTGCTTCGTGACGCCCCTTGAGCCCTGCATGATGGGCTGGGACGGCGGAGAAGTGGAAATAAACGCGTTTGAGACCGCGCTGGTGCCGGCTGCCTGCGCTCATCCGTATATTAAAGGGAAGCTGGCTGCGCTTATGTCCACTTTGCCGGACAGCGAATGCTTAAGGCAGGAACTGGGCTACCGGTCCGAACTGGTCGCGGGGCTGTGACAGGCAAGTGACGGAAGGAGCGCTTAGGACGCTCCTTCCGTGTTTTTTTACCGGCTGCTTCCCGCAAAACCCGACAAAGCGGATCAAAGGAGACAAGCATGAAAAAACTCATTTCTGTGCTGCTGGCGCTGCTAATGGTCATGGCACTTATGCCCGTCACATCGGCGGACACGACCGAACATACGCACGGCTGGAGGCAGATAAGCCGGGATGAACCCACCTGCACCATGGGCGGACGCGCGCTGTATATGTGCATCTGCGGGGAAAAACTGGTGGAAAATCTGCCCGCGCTGGGCCATGCATTTTCAAAACAGGTGTATATCAGCCGCGCGGACTGCACGCATTACGGCGTGTTTTACTGGGAATGCGAGCGCTGCGGAGAACGTTCCGCCACGGGCAACGACAAGCCCCTGGGGCACGACTGGACCGAGTGGGTGATAATACAGCGGGCGTTCCCCGGCGAGGAGGGCGTGCAGCTGCGCAAATGTTCCCGTTGCGGCGAGACCGAAAAACGCTCCTATGCCTTTGACACAGGCGCTTCGGACTATATGCCCCGCGAAAACGGCGGCAGCGCCCGGGATATACTGGACCTGCTGCGCGGCGGCGCTTCGGGCGCGCCAGACGGCGGGTTTGGTCCGTTTACGGCGGGGGAGCCCGGAAGCGGGAACGTCATGCCCGGCGAAAAGCTGGAAATATCGTTTATGGAGCTTAACCTGTCCGAAGAAGCGGGATACCTGGAGCTGGAATTCGGCATAAAAGGAGGGCTGCCGCCTTATCACGTAGAGGTGTATTACAGGGGGCTTACGGGAGGAAACGGGGAAAAGTACACCGAAGCCCTGGCAAAGGCGCGCACCATAGAAGACGCCGATGATCTTACGAACGACTGCCGCTTCATCGTGGACGCGGAATACGATTTTTACCGGCACTCAGATAACGAATGGCGGCAGGCGCACGACCGTTACCGTTACAAACTCGTCGTAAGGGATTCCGGCGGGCAGGAAGCTTCGGCAGACAATTATTACGAAAGCCTTTTTGAGTAGGAGCGTACGGTCATGAAAAGATTATCTGCCATGCTTCTGGCTTGTCTCCTGCTCTTCGCTTCCGCCGCCCTTGCCGAAGCGGATAATAAAAACCCCGCCGCGGGAAACTGGTACGCCGACCTTAACGGCATCCCCGTGAGCCTGTCGCTGGACCCGGTCGGCACGTACGTTTTCAGCGTGCTGGGGGAGGCGCAGACAGGCGCGTGGACTATGTCGGAAAACTACCTGCTGCTCGACGCGGACGGGCTGTCGCCCATAAACGTGGTGAGCGACACGTTCATGGTGCAGGGGGACATGGGCCTGTTTTTCACCCGCGAGCCCGCAGTGGTGTATAAACCCGCGGGCGTCATGCCCGCCGCGGGACCGGACTGGTTCAGCGGATACTGGAAGAGCCTGTACGTGGAAAGGGCGGGCACTACCGCGCCCGCGGAAGCCCTGGGAGACAGCACGGACATCTACATCGAAGGCGAGTCGGTCGCCCTGGGCGGGGAGCGCTTTGGGGACATCTGGTGGAACTTCACCTTCTCTGACGGCACGCTTTCGGCGGAGCTCGAGGGCGGCGAAAAGCTGGTCTTCTCCCTCCAGACGGACGGGCGGCTCAGGCTCGAGATCAACGAAGACGGGAACCGGGAGACGCTGTGGCTCGCCGCCGTCAGGAACAAAGACGCCGCATGAGCTTGCGGCGCCGGATCGCAGCATAAAAACAAACAGCCTTCCCTGCAAGGGGAAGGCTGTTTTGATGCGCCGCGGAAAGCGCCGTCAGATGCCCAGTTCCGCTTCAAGCGCCGCGCGGGGCCTGTAGCCCAGGGCCTGCTTTACGGGCTTGCCGTCTTTGAACAGTATGACCAGCGGTATGGACATGATGCCGAACTGCTGCGCCAGGGCGGGCTCTTCGTCCACGTTCACCTTGCACACCTTGAGTTTGCCTTCATTGGCCTCGGCGATCTCGCTGAGCACAGGACCCAGCATGCGGCAGGGGCCGCACCAGGTGGCCCAGAAGTCCACGATGCAGGGGATGTCGCTTTTGACGACTTCCTGCTCGAAAGAAGCGGTGGTTACCTTTACTTCCATGATGATTCTCCTTGTAATGAATGATGGGCGGCCTTACAGGCACGCCTTGTATATCTCGGCTGTGTCCCCGTTCGTCAGGGGCACGAAGGCGTCCTTAAGGTATCCGCCATTGTTGGCGTGGGCGGAAAAACTTATTTCTCCTTGTAGTACAGCATGCAGTGGCAGAAGCCCTCGAACTCCGGGTCGGAGATCTGGTCGCGGAATTCCTTGCACATGCACTTGGTGTCGGGGGTCCTTTCCAGGCGGCAGGGGCAGTAGCCGTCCTTCATCTTAAGGCCTTCCTTGATGGTCTTGACGACTTCCTCGTCGGGGTTTAAGCGTATCTTCATGCGTTACCTCCTTTGGGGGCGATAGGTATCCGGATATTCAGGTCCCGCCGGGGCGGGAAAAGGCGCGGCAGATCATTCCTCCAGCAGGCGGCCCAGTATCATCAGCAGGGTGTGCTTCGCGCCCACGCCCGCGGCGCCGGTGCAGCAGGGGCAGCCGTCGGTGCAGGGGCAGGCGTTTAGCAGGCGCTTGGCTTCGCGGAAGAACTCGGTGTTCATCTCGTACACGCGGTCGCTGAGCCCGATGCCGCCGGGGATCATGTCGTACAGGTACAATGTGGGCTTCTGGGAGAAGCTGTCCTTGACGTGGTAGCTCACGTTTATGTCCGTTACGGAGCACATCAGGAAGGTGGGCGCGATGTGGCGCATCAGGTAGGAGAGCGCCACCATGGCGGTCTTGGTCTCCTCCTTGCCGAACTCCTCCTCCAGCCCCTCGGGCAGCGTCCACCAGCAGGCGGTGGTCTGCATCTCCAGCTCGGGCAGCGTCACGGGGCCCCAGCCCAGGTTCTCGTGGGTGTCGAAGCGGATCTTCTTGAACACGGTGACTATGGAGGACACCAGCACTTCGCCCCTGTGGCGGCCCAGAAGCTGCTCTTCGTCGCTTTCGAACTCGTCCAGCACCTTCAGGGAGGTGGTCAGGTCGGCGTCGGTGTAATAGCCCACGTCCACCCGGCGGATATAGGCCTTCTTGTCGTCGAAGTCCAGGTCCTCCACCTGGTACTGCTGGCCCTCGTGCATGTATATGGCGTACTTGTGCAGCAGCATGGGCACGGTGAAGCGGTCCATTTCGCCCACCACGCGGTGATGCTTGGGGTCGGTGATGTCGATTATTACGAAGTTCTGGTCGGACGCGCTTCTGAGGTTTATGCCCGCCTGGGGGAACTCCTCCGCCATCCAGTACCATTTGCCGGACACCTTGCGCAGTATGTTCTGGTCCTCCAGGTAGGAGAGCAGCTCGCCCGTCTCACTAAACCCGCCGAAGGTCTCGCCCTCCTCGAATGGCAGCTCGTAGGAGGCGCACTTAAGGTGGTTGAGCAGTATGTACAGGTTGTCGGGGTTTATGAACGCCATCTCCGGGGACTGGTCGAAGAAGAAGTCCGGATGGCTCATTATGTACTGGTCCAGGGGGTTGGAGGAGCCCACCAGTATGGTCAGGCTCTCCGCCTGCCGCCGCCCCGCGCGGCCCGCCTGCTGGCGGGTGGAGGCGATGGTGCCAGGATAGCCGCACATCACGCAGCAGTCCAATTGGCCTATGTCTATGCCCAGCTCCAAGGCGTTGGTGGATATGACCATGTCCACGCCGCCCCGGCGCAGCTCGGTCTCTATCTCACGCCTTAATGTGGGCAGGTAGCCGCCCCGGTAGCCCCTTACGCGGCCGGCGTTGCCTATGGGGTCGCGCACCTCGTCCTTAAGGTAGCGGGTCAGCACCTCCACGGTCAGGCGGCTTTTGCCGAACACGATGGTCTTTATGCCGTCCTTAAGCAGGCGGGAGCAGATCTTCCGCGTCTCGGATATGCTACCCGCGCGGATGCCCAGCTGCCGGTTGACCACGGGGGGATTGTAGAATATCACGTGGCGCCTGCCCTGGGGCGCGCCGTTGTTGTCCACCACGGTCACGTCCCGCCCGGTCATGACCCGGGCGAGTTCGCCGGGGTTTTTGATGGTGGCGGAACAGCAAATGAAGGTGGGGTTCGCGCCGTAGAACGCGCAGATGCGCTTTAAGCGGCGTATCACGTTGGCCAGGTTGCTGCCGAACACGCCGCGGTAGGCGTGGATCTCATCTATCACCACGTACTTCAGGTTCTCGAACAGCTTGACCCAGCGGGTGTGGTGGGGCAGTATGCCCTGGTGGAGCATGTCGGGGTTGGTGACCACCACGTGCCCCGCCTGGCGGATGGCCGTGCGGGCGGAGGCGGGAGTGTCGCCGTCGTAGGTGAAGGCCTTTATGTCCTCGCCCAGCGCCTCTATCATGCCGTAAAGCTCCGCCACCTGATCGCTGGAAAGCGCCTTGGTGGGGAACAGGTACAGCGCCCGGGCGGAATTGTCCTTAAGTATGGAGGACAGCACCGGCAGGTTGTAGCACAGCGTCTTGCCGGAGGCGGTGGGCGTCACCACCACCAGGTCTTTGCTGGAAAACGCCAGCTCCAGCGCCCGTGCCTGGTGGGAGTACAACTGCGTGATGCCACGCTGCCTGAGCACGTCGGCTATCCGCCTGTCCAGCGTCTCGGGAAAAGGCGCGTAGGAGGCGGGGTTCGCCGGCAGGGTGCGCATGCACTCCACGTTTGCCATGAAGCCGGGATCGTTTGTGAGGTTGTTGAGCAGTTCAGGTATCGTCATGTGCTTAAGTTATACGTACTCCACTTCGATGCCCGCCACGGCTTCGTTTACCAGGCTTTCCACGTCCAGCTTGCTTTCTTCCTTTTCCACTTTGTCCAGGCGGGGCTTGGTCACGGGGTGGCGGGGAGTGAACACGGTGCAGCAGTCCTCATAGGGGAGGATGGAGGTCTCGTAGGTGCCGATCCTTTCGGCGATGCGGATTATCTCCAGCTTGTCCATGCCTATCAGCGGGCGGAACACGGGCATGAGCGTCACGTTTTCGGTGCAGGTCATGGCTTCCAGCGTCTGGGAGGCCACCTGGCCTATGCTTTCGCCGGTGACCAGACAGCTGCAGCGCTCGTTTTCGGCGACTTTGGCGGCGATGCGCATCATGAAGCGGCGCATTATCACCGTGCCCAGGCCTTCCTCGCACTTTTCGTGTATCTCCAGCTGGGGCTTGGTGAAGGGCACTATGTGCACCTTCATGCCGTACTGGTAGCCTCCCGTGAGGCGCGCCAGGGTGAGCACCTTGTCCCGGGCAAAAGCACTGGTGTAGGGGGGAGAAGCGAAGTGGATCGCCTGCAGGTGCACGCCGCGGCGCATGATCTGGTAGCCCGCCACGGGGGAATCTATGCCGCCGCTGAGCAGGAGCATGCCGCGCCCCGCGGTGCCCATGGGCAGTCCGCCCGCGCCCATTATCTCCCGGTTGCACAGGTAGGCGTGGTCGCGGATCTCTATCCACATTTCGGTCTGGGGATGGTGCACGTCCACGGTCAGGGTGGGGTTTGATTCAAGTATCTTTTCGCCCGCGACGCCTGCTAGCACCTGGGAGTTAAGGGGGAAGGACTTGTCGGAACGCCTGCAGATGACCTTAAAGGAGCCCTTTACGTCCTTCATCATCTCGGCGGCTTTGGCAAGGATGCTGTCCAGGTCCTTTTCCATCTCCACCGCGGGGGACACGGAATACACGCCGAACACGTTTTTGACCTTGTCTATCGCAGTCTCCATATCCGCAAAATCGCTCACGTATATGCGGCCATCGCTCAGCCATACCCGGCCTTCGCCCAGGGTCTTTCTGATGTCGTCCACCAGAGTCTTAAGGAAATAGGGGCGGTTCAGGCCCTTTAAGTGGACCTCGCCGAAACGGACCAGAAGTACTTCTCTCATCATGTGCCTTTCAGAGTTTTGTTTGCTTTAGTTTTTCCAAGCGGTCAGTTTATCGTAAGGGATTTGAGCACGTCCTCCGCGATGGCAACGACCTCGTTGCCTATGAACATCACGCCCACCACGGTCCTGCCTTTTCCGGTCAGGTACAGCGCGAGGCTCGCGCCGGATACTTCGCCCTTTATCACGCCGAACACGCGGCCGTCGATCGTCTCAATCTCGGGGTCGGCGGCAAGCCCGGTGGACTTGGGCAGCACCATGGAGGCGAACTGCGGGGCGTACACGTCGTCATAATCGAAATCAAGGGAATATATGGTCACGGCGTAGGCGTTGTTCTGGACTTTGGGGTCGGAAAACAGTACGCCGGAGCCCGTATCCATAAGCGAGAAATTGTCGGGATAGCCGACGGAGATCAGGTCGTTGCTCCAGGTCAGCCAGCCTTCGCCGGCGCCTTCCTTGAGGAAATCGTACCTGAGCGCCACGCTCTCCATTATAGTTTCGCCTTCAGCAAGCGCTTCGCCGCCTATCAGCACGAAGCCCACCAGGTGGGTGTCTCCCGTCAGGATCACGCACCGGGCGTCGTCGCCCGTGGCTTTCCAGGAGCCGTCAAAGCTGTAGCCCCTGAGATTCGCGATCTCCACGTACTCGTATTCGCCGTTCATTTCCAGGTTGGGACCGGAATAGCTCGTGATCCAGCTTTGGACGATCGGGCTGTCCTGTTCGGCGTCGCCGGTAAGGGTGATATAGTTCTGGAACACGCAGAAGGTGAGTATGCCGCTGTTGCCGTCGGGGGACAAAAGCACTATGTCGCCGTTGGCGGCGGTGGACAGGCTCCAGTCGGAGGGGTAGGAAAAGGAGTAGTAATCGTCGGAATACACGGTCTGTTCCGCCAGCGCGCAGCAGCCCAAAAGCGCCAGGGCGACGAGCAGGGAAAGCAGTTTCTTCATGATGCGCTCCTTTCTTGCGGCAGGGAGTGACGTGAAAGCGTTTAAGGTCAGCGCCGCTGGTATTTGACCAGCATTTCGGCCTTTTCCGCGACCTTCCGGGCGGTGATATCTATCTCTTCTTCTGTGGTGAAGCGGCACAGGCTGAAGCGCAGCGCGCTCTGGGCGATCCTGTCGCCCAGTCCCATGGCAAGCAGCACCTTGGAGCCCTTCCTGCCTTTGGCGGAGCAGGCGGAGCCGTTGCCCACGTATATACCGTCCTCCTCAAGGGCATGCAGCAGTGTCTCGCTGTTGACGCCGGGGAAGGAGATGTTTAATATGTGCGCCGCGCCGTTTTCCGGGGAATTCACTTTCGCCCAGGGGGTAAGGCGGGTTATCCCGTCCTTAAGCTGCTCTTTGAGCGCCCAAATGCGCTCGTGCATCGAAGCGTCTTCCAGCATCTCCCGCACGGCGGCGTTCAGGGCGATTATGCCGGGGGTATTTTCGGTGCCGCTCATGAGCCCGCTTTCCTGGCCGCCCCCGTATATCAGGGGCTTTAGGTGCACCCGCCCGGAGACGAGCAGCGCGCCCGTGCCCTTGAGCGCGTGGATCTTGTGGGCGGACAGGGTGTACATGTCGACGCCCTTTAAGGACACGCTTTCCCTTAGAAAGCCCTGCACGCCGTCCACGTGCAGAAGGCAGGAGAGGCAGAGTTCGTCCCTGAGCTTCACGATCTCGGAAATGGGATTTACCGCGCCGGTCTCGTTGTTCACCTGCATGACGCTCATAAGGTCAAGACCCTCTTTGAGCGCGCTTTTTACGGCGTCCATATCCACGCTGCCCGAAGCGTTCGCGGGCAGGTAGATAACCTTTGCGCCCTCCGTCTCCAGCCTCTGGGCGCAGGAGAGCACCGAGGGGTGCTCCACGCTCGTCACCGCCGCGCGGACGCGGCTTCTGTCCTGCCTTAAGCTACCGAAGATGGCCAGGTTGTTGGAATATGTGCCCCCGGGGGTAAAAATCACCCGGTGTTCCCGGGCGCTCAACGCTTTGAGTATGGTCTCCCTGCACTCCTCCATGCGCCTGTGCGCGCTGAGTGCGGGAAGGTACAGCGCGGAGGGGTTGAACCAGTCTTCCTTAAGCGCGCCGTTTACCGCCTGTATCACGCCGGGGCTCGGCCGGGTGGTGGCGGAAGCATCCAGGTATATCACGCGGGCTTTTCCCCCTGCCACACGCCGAAGTTGAGGGCGTTGCGGGTGGTGATGAGCGTCTTCATGTCGGGATTCGGCTCGATTATGGCCAGGTGCTTGACGCCGTTCTTCACGAAGTACAGGTAGGTCAGGTCCGCGTCCCGGTTAAGGAACCAGTTGTGCTTTTTGATGTCCCTGCCGCTTAGGTACCTCTGGAAGGAGGGATGGTTCACGCTGCCCGCGCTCTCCACCATATCCAGCGGGATCTCCGCCAGGTATTTGCGCTTGGAATTGTTGAGCACCTGGCTCACGTCCAGCGTAGCCTTGGGGCCCAGGCGGGTGAAGGCGTACTCGTATTCCACGCGCAGGGTGTCTTTTTTGAACCACAGAAGGCCGGCGCAGCCCACCAGCAGCAGCCCTATCACCAGGCTGGGCCACTGGAACTGGCCCATGGTTATGGTGTTTATGGAGCCGTATACGTTTATAAGACCGAGAAATCCAAATATAACTATGAATATCCAGACCAGGTAGTAGATCACGGTGTTTACGCCGTTGTGCCGTTTGACTACGATTTGCTCCTTGTGGTCGTCCATTGCCATGATGAGTGTCTCCTTTTAGCAAATATTGTGCGCAGAAAACCGCTGCGGACAGGTTACTGTTTGGGTTTGACCGTGACTTTTATGTCCCGGTAGGTGTTGTCGAAGGCTATGGCCCTTATCACGCACTGGCCCGGGGCGACGGCGTGGATCTTGCCGGTGTCGGGCTCGGCGTAGGCTATCTGCGGGTCGGAGGAGATGAAGTACAGGGTGTTGACTATGCTGCTGGTGCGCATGTCCTGGGAATAGGTCTTGGTGCCGCCCACTTTCATGGTCACCTTTGTGAGCCCGAGTTTCCAGGTCTTTTTCATGGAGTACTGGGTCTGGGTGGTGACGGTCTCCCCGTCGCTTTTGAAGCGCACCGCGCCGGAATTGCGGGAGGAGGTTATGAACACCCGGGCGCCCGTCCTGCGCGCGCGGTTGATCTGGGCAGCGGTGGGGGTGTACTTTTCGGAAGTGGAGAACACGAAGTGGCCGCACTTCATCTGCTCGTACACCTGGGTGGTCAAGCCCTGGTTGTGGTGGGGGGACTTGAATATGTCACAGTCCAGCGCGCCGGGCTCTTCCTTCAAAAGCTTGAGCAGCACTTCGTTGGGGGCGTCGGCGCAGAATACGGCGGACACGTTTTTATAGGTCACCTTCATGACCAGCGAGTTACGGTTTTCGTCGGCGTCGCGGTAGTCGGTGACTTTGTATATTTTGTCTGGGGCGATGCACTTTATCACGGCGCCGCCCAGGGGGAATTCGTCGCCCTTGCGCACTTCCACGGTGGGAATTGCTTTTATGGCTTCTTTCTCCGCCTTCTTTTCCGCCCGGTCCAGCATGGGCTTGAGCGCCAGGGAGTAGCCGATGAGCATTTTCTCGGTGGGCAGCGCGGCAACTATGGGACCTGCCCCGCCCACATGGTCCAGGTGGGCATGGGAGGCGATGTAGTACTTAAGCTCGGTCACGCCGTATTTGAGCATGTAATCCCGGCATTTTTCGCCCTGTGGATAGCTGCCGGAGTCTATGAACGCGGCTTCCCCCTCGCAGATTATGAGTATGCCGTCGTTCCTGCCCACGTTCAGCATGTGCACCTCAAAATCCGCCCAGTCGCCTTTGGTCTCGGCAAAAGCGGGCAGGAGGGGCAGCGCCAGCACAAGGCAGATGATAAGGGCGAAAATTCGTTTCATGTCTCCCCCGAAAACACTTTTTCTCTATCATAGTATTATAACAGAGCGGGCGGTCCGTGTCAATCTTGGGGGAATTTTACACTGCCAGTCTTGTACAAACACGAAAAGTATGATAAAATATCGCATATCTGTTTTTCGGCATGTGCCCATTACTTTTTGGAAGGCGAAAACGTTGATAGGATATTACAATTACACGGTAGTGCTGACATATCTGGGGCTTCTGTCCGCCCTTGGCGGAGCGGCTTCAGCCATAAACGGAAACTTTAAACTGTCGATGATATTCATGCTGCTGTGCGGCTTTGCGGACATGTTCGACGGCGTGATCGCGCGCACGGACAAAAAGCGCAGCGACAACGCAAAGCGCTTCGGCGTTCAGATAGATTCCCTGTGCGACATGGCCTGCTTCTGCTGCCTGCCGGCGATGTTCATGCTGTGCCTGTGCGGCGTATGCGCGCTGAGCCTGGTCGCGGGCGGCATGCTGATGCTGGCGGGCGTGATAAGGCTGGCGTACTTTAACGTGCAGGAGATCAACCGTGAGCTGGAAAACGAGGGCCGCCGGGAATACTACGACGGGCTGCCCGTCACCGCGAGCGCGCTCATACTGCCCCTTGCGGCGCTGACCGGGGCGCTGCTGGGCGCGAACTGGTTCAGCCCCGTAGTGATGATCTGCGCGGCGGTGCTCAACGTGACCCGGGTCAAGATCAAAAAGCCCCGGGGCAGGTGGATACTTATCATGCTGCTCATCGGCGCGTGCATAGCCGTGCTGGTGCTTCTGTTCGGCGGCAAAGTGGCCGCCCCCGGCGTAAATGTTTGAGGATATTTATTCTTCCGCCCCGGGCAGGCTCCTGGCGGGGCTGCTGGCGCGGCCGTTCATCTCCAAAGCGGCGGGCAGGCTCATGGACAGCCGCCTTTCCGCGCCGTTCGTAAATACCTTTGTCAAAAAACACGATATAAACCTAAACGAGGCCGAGCTGGCGCGGTATAAAAGCTTCAACGCGTTTTTTACCCGCCGGCTCAAAAAAGGCGCGCGTCCCGTGTCTTCGGACGCCTCGGCGCTGGTGTCCCCCTGTGACGGGCTGCTCACCGCCTACGACATAGGCGAGGACAGCGTGTTCCCCATAAAGGGCAGGACGTACACTGTGCAGCAGCTGCTCAGGGACGATCCCATCGCGCAGCGGTTCTCCGGCGGCAAGTGCCTGGTGTTCCGCCTGACGCCCACCGACTACCACAGGTACATCTTCCCCTGCGAAGGTCGGATATCCGGGCACAGGCAGATCCCCGGCATTTACCACACCGTGCGCCCCAACGCGCTCAAGCACAAAGGCGTGTTTTACGAGAACACCCGGGAATGGACGCTTATGGAAACGCCCGTGTTCGGCAGCGTGCTGATGATGGAAGTGGGGGCGCTTTTGGTGGGCAGGATAGTTAACCACGTAAAGGAAGGCACGTTCACCCGCTGGCAGGAAAAGGGATACTTCGAGTTCGGCGGCTCCACGATAGTGATACTGCTTGCGAAAGACGCCTGCACGTTCACGCTCCCGCTGGATACGGACGCGGAACTGCCCGTAAAACAGGGCCAGGTGGTCGGCTTCAAGGGAAGGTAAAAAGCAAAAACCGGAATGAAAAAACTGATCTCTTTTATCGTAAACTACGTAAAGAACATGCCCCGCAGCGCGCGGATACTGCTTATAACTTCCTTCGCGCTGCAGATCAGCAGCTATTACGTCACGATGTTCTTCACCGTCGGCGAGCCCCGGGTGCTGTCCTCCGCGCTGGACGACAGCATACCCATGGTGCCCGTGTTCATATGGGTGTACCTGCTGGCGTTCCCCTTCTGGGTATGGGGGCTCACGCGGGCGTACGCCGACAGCCGCGAACTGTGCGTAAGGGTGTTCACCGCCGACGCGCTGAGCAAGGTGGTGTGCATATTCGCGTTCATTTTATACCCCTGCACCATGGTCAGGCCCGAACCGGAGACCATCCGCGGCATAGGCGCCTGGGCGGTAAAGATAATCTACGCGCTGGACGGGGGCAAAAACCCCATGAACCTGCTGCCCTCCATGCACTGCTATTTAAGCGTGATGGTGTGCATACCCATGTTCACCAAATGGGCGAAAAAGCCCACGGGCGTCCGCCTCAAAACGTTCTTCTGCGTGTTCGCGGCGATGATCTGCGCTTCCACGCTGCTGGTAAAGCAGCACGTGGTGGTCGACGTCGTGACCGGCATCCCCCTGGCGTTCGTGTGCTGGTGGGTGTCTTTGGGGATCTGGAAAAAAATCGACCGAAAACAAGCGACTAAATTGCCCGAAGGAGGTAATTGAATGATAAACGTCCTGATATACAACGAGTTCGTGCACGAGCAGACGGAGGAACGGGTAAGAAAGGTGTACCCCGAGGGGATACACGGCTGCATCAAGTCCTTCCTTGAGAGCGAGGACGACATATCCGTCAGCACCGTGACGCTGGACAACGTGAACGACATCACCGACGAAGTGCTCGACAAGACCGACGTCATCATCTGGTGGGGCCACATGGCCCATAACAGGGTGCCCGACGAGGTCGCCCAGCGGGTGCAGGCGGCGGTGCTCAAGGGCATGGGAGCGATCTTCCTCCACTCCGGCCATCATTCCAAGCCCTTCAGGCTGCTGATGGGCACCAGCTGCAACCTGTCCTGGCGCGAGGACGGGGACTTCGAGCGCGTGTGGGTCGCCAAGCCCACCCATCCCATCGCCCGGGGCCTCAAGAAGTACATCTTCTCCGAGCATGAGGAGACTTACGCCGAGCCTTTCGACGTGCCGGAGCCGGACGTGACCGTGTTCATCGGCGGCTTCGAGGGCGGCGAGGTGTTCAGAAGCGGGCTGTGCTACCGCAGGGGCGCGGGCAAGATCTTCTACTTCCAGCCCGGCCACGAGACCTTCCCCATCTATTACAACCCCGACGTGCAGACGGTCATCAAAAACGCCGTGCACTGGGCCAACCCCGACTGCCGCATGGAAAAGCTCGACGCGCCCAACGTAAAGAAGCCGGGATTTGACGGGGAATAATTCAGAATACAGAAATAACAAGAGCGGCCTCGAATGAACCGCTTCCCGTCAAGTGGACAGTGAAATAAAAAACAAGAACGGAACAAGAAATCTCTGATGACCAACAAAGGTTGCCAGAGATTTTCTTTAGGAAAGGTATGCGGGAATAGCACACCGCTGTCATCCAGTCAAGGGCTTCGCAAGTGACCTGCGGCCACCCTTGACCGGCTGCCATCAGCGTGCTGAAAGGCAGTCAAGGAGGGTCAGATAGATCTGCCCTCCCGGGCCAATTCTCACTTAAGCTGCATAATACATCTCATGCTTTTCCATGGGGGTGAGTACACCAAGGTTCCGCTGGAGCCGTTCGGTGTTGTAGTACTGAATAAAATCTTCAATCATGTTGACCAGGCTCGCTCTATCGGTGAAGCGTATTCCGTAATACCGCTCTCGCTTCAAGATGCCCCAGAATCCTTCCATCGGTCCGTTATCAATACACTTGGCAACTCTGGACATGCTCTGGGTCATGCCGGCTTTGGTCAGCATATGGTGGAATGCACGGTTGGTGTACTGGAATCCTCTGTCACTGTGGCTCAGAGGATGCGCATCCGGATTTGCGACAATTGCTGCCCGGAATGTGTTAAACACCAGCGGATTGTCATTGGTATCCCGGATCACATAGCTGACGATCCGTCTGTCAAACAGATCCAGGATGGCACTGAGATAAACCTTCTTTACTTCAATGCCAACATAGTATTTGAATTCAGTCACATCGGTCAGCCATTTCTGGTTGGGTTTATCTGCCTTGAATTCCCGATTCAGCAGATTGTCCGCCAGATAATATGGATTTTTGCCCTGCCGGGTGCAGCCGTGGTTGCTGTACTTAATCGTTGACTTAATCCTGCGGCTCCGACAGATTCGAAGCATCCGCTTGTCGTTAACATGGGTGTTGTGGTGCCGATCCAGTTCATCCTTGAGCCTGCGATATCCCATCTCCGGATGCTTTTCATGAATATCCTCAACCAGATTAGCGATACGTTCATTCTCGGCTGTTCTGGGAGATAGTTCACCCGTTGCCCATCTGTAATAAGCTGCCCTGGAAATCTTCAGCATCTTACAGGATTGATCTATAGGATATTCATGTTCTTCGTCGCATTCTTTGACAGCAAAGTACAGGTGAGATTGCCTTACTTGCGATAGGCCTCCCTCCTCTCGATTTCGTCCAATTTTTTTAGCAGATCGCGCTCCATCTGAGTCATGTACAATTCATGCTTGAGCTTGGCAACTTCAATCTCCAGTTCTTCTTCTCGAGTTCTGGGCGTCTGGTCTTTGAGTCGCTTTCCGCGGCGATCTTCAAGGCCTGCGTCGCCTTTCTCCTTGAACTTCTTTACCCATTGGTAGACCTGTTGGTAGCTAACGTTGTACTTGAGGGCTGTCTCCCCGTAATTCCCGCCATTTGCTATACAGTCTTTGGCAATCTGAATTCGTTCCTCAACTGTGGTTGGGCGTACTTCTTTCATGCGGCTCCCTCCTGACATTCTATGTCGGAATCCTCTGCCACTATTATACGCTTTTATCCATTGTTGTAGTTGACTTTTTGAGCGTAAACCATATTTTGCAGCAATTGCCGTCTGCGAACCTTCTCCTTGTAAATATTCCATAACTGCTTTCTCTTTTAACTCTTCCGCATAGGCAGCATTATGCTTGGTTTCTATGAATGTTGATATGCCGTTTTCCTTGTATCGCTCATATGCATTTCGAATAGTTTCGTACGCTATGCAGTATTTCTCTGCAATCGTATCGAAAGATCCTTTTCCATCAATGTATTCTTTTATTGCTTCAATAAGTCTTTCAGGGGATATGTTCCTCTTCCGCATAAGAATAGCTCCCTTCTGAGGTGCAGTTTTTCTTTTTCTGTATCCTCAAAAGGAAGCATATCAGAATGAGGCCGCTCTTGGTTTTTATTCTTGTTCCGGTACTATGGTTACAATATCAAGTGCCGCTTCTAAAAGCATATTAATCAATTCGTTTCTGCTACGGTTTGTTTCGATAGATAATTCATCGAGGCGTGCCATAGTTTCATCTTTCATACGAACAGAGACCACTTTATGGCCATCATCACCTCTGTGCGAGGACTTCTTTGAAATTCGTATTTCTTGTTTCATCACAGCATCACCTCACAGAACCATGTCAATTATAGCTTGACGTAAGTCAGATTGATATGTTAGAATTATGTAATGTATATTTATAGTATATTTTGTAGTGTATTATGTAGTCTAATAAGAATAGGGATATCACAACAGCTTGATAGTCCATTTAGATGGAGACAGGATAAATGAAGATTGGAATTATAGATGCGGACCTTCTAAGACGGAATAGGCATCGCTTCCCAAATCTTGTTTGTGAGAAGTTATCAGCATATTGGAAAGAACAGGGAGCAAACGTAGAATTGCTTCAGGACTTTAGCTGGGATGATAGCTATGACCATATTTATATATAAAAAGTATTTACCGATACGGAAGTTCCAAGTTGGTTAACGGAAACAGATAGTAATAGAGTACATATTGGTGGTACTGGTTTTTATTTTGACAAAGCTCCGAATCTACCTGACGAAATTGAACACCATATGCCTGATTACAGGCTTTATGATAATTGGATCGAACAACAAGTACAAAAAGCACGTTTAGAATACGATCGAAAAGGAAAACGT
>JAFWUC010000041.1 GCA_017518705.1 Clostridia bacterium | reverse complement strand
TCAGGTTGGCTTACCGCTTCTATGTTTACTTAATCCAGATATTATACGAGGAAACAGGACTTTTAATTTGTTAGAAGGTTGGTTTTGTTTATATGCAGTGTTTTGCTATTAGTTTCACAGTGAAGGTGTTCTTGTAAAACAGTTTTAAATACTTTATAATCTAGGTAACTCAAACCCAAAGGGAGGTCAGTTTTATGCGTTACGATACGCCTTACGGCCGCTATATCGACGGAGGGAAAGCGTTCGAGATAAACACTCCGCTCACGCCCCGAAACTGGTACAATTACTTTTTCACGGATAACTACGTGAGCTTCACTTCCCAGGCGGGAGTGGGCGAGGGCTTTTTGCAGGACGACCTGGGCAGGCGCATATTCGCGGTTAAAAACCGTGGAATGTACATGGTCGAAGGCGGCAGGGGCTGGAACCTGTGGGGACTGCCGGAGGAGGAAGGATATGCTTCCTACCGCTGCGTCCACCGCGCGGGCTCCACGCTTATCGAGCTGGAAAAGCACGGGATACTCAGCCGCTGGACGCTGTTCGTGCCGGAGGAAAACGATGCGCTTTCCTGCCTTGAAGCCGGGGAAGTCGAGCTTGTGAACCGGTCTGACGAAACGCGCGCTCTAAAGCTCATCTCCTACACGGACAACGACCTGGACGGCGCGTATAAACGCCAGGGCTACAATACCGCCAGATGTTTCAAACGGGACGACTTTAACGGCCTTGCCTTTGAATTCCACGACACGTTTTACGGCGAAAACCGGGAGCTCGTGTTCTATACCGCGTGTTCCGCCCCGGTCACGGCTTGGGAGACCGCCAAAAACGCGTTCATAGGCACTTACGGCAGCGTGAACGCGCCCCGGGCATTAAGGCACGGCGGCTGCACGTGCCAGGGCTGCGTAGCGGAAAAGCTGGGCTTCGCTATACAGACGGAGCTGAGCCTCGCGCCCGGGGAAAGCGCTAAGGTCAGGTTCGTGTGCGGCCTTGCGCCGACCTTGGATGCGGCGAAAACGGCGGCAAAGCGGTTTGACACGCCCGAACAGTTCGGGGCGGAGTTGGAGCGGGTGTATGCAAGGATAGAGGACAGGCGCAGCGGCATCACGCTCGAAACGCCGGACGAAGTCTTCAACAGCCTGTACAATCACTGGCTCACCTACCAGACCGACATGGGCAGCCGCTGGGCGCGGGTAAGGCACAACGGATACCGGGATATGGCGTCGGACACCGAGTGCCTGGCGGCGTTCAATCCCGCCCTGGCGTGGGAAAGGATAAAGCGCATACTTTCCTACCAGTACCCGAACGGCTACTGCCCCCGCACGTTCATAGACGGGGAGATCCGTCCCAACAAGTTCTCGGACTGCACCGTGTGGCCGGTGTTCACCGTGTCCGCCGCGGTAAAGGGACTGGGGGACATCAGCCTGCTGGACGAGGAAGTGCCCTTTAACGACGGCTCGAAAGCCGGCGTGTGGGAGCACCTTAAGCGGGCGGGAGAGTTCCTGTACAACTTTAAGGGCCATTACGGGCTCACCCAGATCTGGGGCGGGGACTGGAACGACTGCATGAACAACATAGGCCTGGAGCATAAGGGAGTGAGCGTGTGGCTGTCCATCGCGCTGGTGCGCCATCTGCGCTTTCTCAGGGAACTGGCGCTGCTCAGGGGCGAGACCGGGTACGCGGACACGCTTTCGGCGCGGGACAGGGAGATGTGCGCGCTGATAAATAAATACGGCTGGGACGAAAAGGGCGGCAGGTACATTTACGCCATAAGCGACGACCTGAGAAAGGTCGGCGCGGAGGACTGCGAAGAAGGCAGGGCGTTTTTGAATCCCCAGACCTGGGCGGTGCTGGCAGGGGGCCTCGGCGAGAACCGGGAGATCCCTGCCCTGGACAGCGCCAGAAAGGCCCTGGACACGCCGCTGGGCACCAGGGTGAGCTATCCCGCGTACACGAAGAAGAGCGCGTGGGTGGGTCCCATCTGCGAAAAGGTGCCCGGCGTGCAGGAGAACGGAGGCGTGTACCTCCACGCCATGTGCTGGCTGCTGGCCGCGGACTGCGTGCTAAAGCGGGAACAGGACGTGCAGAAAGACCTGGAAAAGATACTGCCCTTCACGAATCCCGTGGTGCAGGGCCGCGCGGAGCCCTACGCCCTGTGCAACTGCTATATGGAGCAGGAGACGGGTTACCGCTACGGCACTCCCGGGCAGAGCTGGCGCACCGCCACCGCCCAGTGGCTGTTAAAGGCGGTGACCGAGTTCGTGCTGGGACTCAAGCCCCAGATGGAGGGCCTCAGGATAGACCCCTGCCTGCCGGAAAGCTGGAACGGCACGAAGGTGAAATACGTTTTCCGCGGCAGGACCTACGAGATAGAATATCTTAGAGGCGGCGAAAAAGGCGTGTAGTTTGACAGCGGGAAATGCGAAAACGGCGTTTTGCCCCTCAAGGACGGCAGAGTGACGGTGAGAGTGTAGCGCCGCCCGCGGCAGATATGGACCGCAACAGGAGGCATACGCATGGATTATATACATGAGCTGCGCAGGCTCACGGGACCCCGCAAACTGATACTCAACTGCGCGGGAGCGCTGATAATTAGTGACGGGAAGATCCTCTTCCAGCGCCGGACCGACAACGGCAAATGGGGGCTGATAGGCGGTCTGCTGGAAATGAACGAGACCTACGAGGAAGCGGCGTTAAGAGAGATAAGGGAAGAGACCGGGCTGGAAGTCAGGATGGAGAGCTTTCTGGGCATATTCCATAACCACGACATGGTCTGGGCAAACGGCGACGCCGCGCATGTGATAAGCGCGTATTACACCGCCAGTATTGTATCGGGCGAACCCCGCATAGACGGGGAATCCTATGAGCTTAAGTTCTTTGGGAAAGACGAGATACCGGAACTGTTCGCCGAGGACCACATAAAGGCGCTGGAGGCGTACTTCGGCGGCACGCGGTATCCGCTGCTGAACGAAAACACGGGAAGGCAGCCTTTACAGGCGGAAGGAGAATAATACCGGGCGGCTGTAAACGCTCAGACCGCATTGGTTTTCGGGTGAACGGCGCGATGAAGAGGAAAAGGATCCGGATGACGATAATACTGACAGTGGTGTGCTTATCGGCGCTCGCGCTCGCGGCGTTCGCATATTGGCTTCCCTCATTCATAATGACCGGAAACAGGCAGACGCTCGAAGAGGCGTTCGAGTGGCAGACGGAGCATTATGATACGTCTTTTTATGAAGGTCTGGACAGATCCGATTATACCGTGACGGGGTTTGAGGGATACGAACTTCACGCCGAACTGCTCAAAAATCCCGAACCGAGTTCAAAATACGTGATCCTGTCACACGGTTATACGGACAACCGGATAGGTTCACTCAAATACGCGCGGATATACCTGGAGCTTGGGTTCAACTGCATCATCTATGACCTGCGCGGGCACGGCGAAAACGCAGCGGCGTTTACGACATACGGGATCCGGGAGGGCATGGACCTGGAATGTCTTGTCGACGATACGGTAAGCAGATACGGCGATATGACCGTGCTCGGCCTTCACGGCGAATCTCTCGGGTCCGCCGCCTCGATCACCGCGCTGAAATACAAACCGGCTGCGGATTTCGTCGTGGCGGACTGCGGCTTTTCCGATATCGAGGGCGTGTTTAAGGAAGGCTTCCGGTCCGCCCATGTCCCCACCTGGCCTGTAGATATCGCTTCCGCCGCGGGCAAGCTACGGTACGGTTATTCGTTAAAGGAAATGAGGCCCGTAGACGCTCTGGATGAGAATGAGATCCCCATCCTGTTCATTCACGGAGCCGACGACACTTTCATTCTTCCGAAGAATTCGGAAGAGATGGCAAAGAGGACAAAAGGCTATAAGGAACTGTATATCGTTCCGGGCGCCGGCCACGCCGAAAGCGTGCTCGAGGCGCCGGAGGAATACAAGGAGCATGTGGCGGCGTTTTTAAAGCGGCTGGGCTTTGTCTGAGCATTAAGACACGATCCGGATATAAAACGGCGGATCATCCGCGTTTCATAAAAAGCGGCCATAAATAGCGACAGCAGGCGCCGACGGTATCGTCGGCGCCTGCGGCTGATTGCGGTATTGCGGTAAAAAGCTGCGCTTATTCGGCGGGCCTGAGCTTGCCGTCAAGGGCGGCGCGCACGCCGCGGGCGAGCTGGTCCGCGCAGGAAGTGGGCTTGTTGCCGCACAGGTTGCCCTTAAGGTAGCTTTCGATCTTTTCCGCTTCCCAGCCGTCCACCAGCTTGCTGATGGCCTTCAGGTTGCCGTTGCAGCCGCCGAAAAACTGAATATTGGAAACCTTGTTGCCGTCAAGGTCGAAACTGATGGCCTGGGCGCAGGTTCCCTGGGTGGGGTAAACGTATTTCATTTATCTGTCTCCTTTATATGTCCGCCGCGGGGCGGTTGTTCGTCAGATCGCTCCGGCTGTTTGAATGTACACGGTATGGCGCGATCTGTCAAGCGTCATAAAGGTTATTTTTCTTGATTTTTCGGCAAAAACGTGGTATCATGCACCGGAACGCTTGAAAGGAAGTGACAGGATGAAGAAGTTTATCCCCAGAGACAAACTCTCCAAAAAGGCGAGAAAGCGCCTTGACACCGAAAAGCGGGAAAGCTGGACGTTCAGCCCCGTGACCAGGCGGATAGAGAGCAAAAAGCTCTACAACCGCAAAAGAAGACCCTCCGACCGGTACGATACTTACGGCGGAGGGTCTTGTTTTGCCTGACGGCGGTCAGCCTTTGCGCTTATCCTTTGTAATGGCGGTATTTTTCCACCGCGTCCAGTATGGCGGCCATGTTCTCCAGGGGGACCTCGTAATTGAGCTCCACGTTCAGGGCCAGGGCGCCCTGGGGCAGGTACAGGCTCTCCACGGCGGAAGCCACGTGGTCGTACAGCTGGGAACGGGTGGCCATGGGGAACATCTGCCTGTCAAGGTCCAGGCTTATGGGGATGATCTGATCTTTGCGGCACACCCTCACCAGGTTGTCCAGCCCGTTGGCGCGGAACTGGGGATTGATCACGTCCACGCTGCACTCCATGATGTCGGGCATTATCTCCCAGATGCAGCCGTCCGTGTGCAGGTAGATGAGCTGGTCGGGTTTGTAGGCCTTTACGATGCCGAACAGCTTCCTGAAGCAGGGCTTTAAGTATTTTCTCCAGCGCTCGGCGCCTATCGCCAGACCCCGCTGCATGCCCAGGTCGTCGCCGAAGTAGATTATCTCGTCCATGCGGGGGAGTATCGCCGCCACCTGGTAGAGGTTGTATTCCAGCACCTTGTCTATCAGGGTCTCGATCACCTCGTCCTCCTGGGCGAACCAGACCATGGCGTTCTCAAAGCCGCACAGGTCCAGCAGGCGCAGGTACATGAAGCCGTGGGGCAGCCGCCCGTCGCGGCAGGAGGGGATCTTGAGGTTGAACACGTCCTCCTCGCTCTTTATGGGGTGGCCCACCACGTATGCCTCCATGCCGGAGTGCTCGTTGTGCCACTCGCAGTTCCATTCGTCGATGTACACGCCCTTGCGGTAGCTTGCGGGCAGGCTGTCCTCAATGGTCGAAAGATCCTTTTTTACGCCGTGGAAGAACTGGGGATACTGATCCGTCAGGCGCTGGAGCTCGCTTCCGTACTTTATCCACGCCGCGGGCAGCATGCCCACGGAAACGGGTATGGTCTCGGGATGCTCCATCCTGATCGCCTGAGCCAGCAGTGATGACATGATGACTGCCTCCTGTGTTTTGCTGTTTATTTATATTTTTTGGCGCAGCCGCGCACAATGGAATCCATGGCGCCGAGTTTCCTGAGCATGTCCTTCGCCAGCGCCACCTGGCAGCGGGTGCGGTAGATGTTGTGGCCGGGCTTTTAGACCTTGAAGTACTTGTCGCCGGTGATGTAGTCGTCAAGGAAGCGGGTGGCCAGTTCGCACGCCAGCACGAAACCGCTCAGACCCAGCGTATCCAGCTCGTTGGCGGTGAGCACGGGGGCGGTCTTGCTAAGGAAGCCCTCCGCGAAGGCCCAGAAGACGTTCAGGTCTATGCCGGTGCGGGAGATGTCCTCCGCGTCCTCCTCGGTAAAGTTGGCGGCGAAACGGATGGCGTCGCCGAAGTCGTGGCCCACCAGGCCCGGCATGACGGTGTCCAGGTCTATGACCACCAGCGCCCTGTGCGTGTTCTGGTCGAAGAGCACGTTGTTGATCTTGGTGTCGTTGTGGGTGACCCTTAAGGGCAGCTCGCCCTTTTTCTCCATGTCGGTCATGGTGCAGGCCAGGTCCTGTACGCTAAGCAGGTAGCTAAGCTCCTCCTTAACGTCCTTTACGCGGTTTAATTTGTCTTCTTCCGCGTCTTTTATCAGCGTCTCGTAGCGCCTGCGCGTGTTGTGGAAGTCCGGTATGGTGTAGGCCAGGCTCTTTACGTCGAAGCCGCTCAGCACCATCTGGAAATCGCCGAAGGCCTGGGCGGCGGAGCGCATTATCTCCAGGTCGTCGGTCTTGTCGAAGGTCACGGAAGGCACGTAATTGCACACGCGCCAGAACTCGTCCCCGTCGAACAGGTAGGTCTTGCCTTCCCGGGTGTGGTGGTACTTAAGGCAGGTCTGCTCCGGGCGCATCTGCTGGATGTAGCCGGTGACCCGGTCGATGTTGTCCATGAGCGCGGCGGGGTCGCGGAAGGCGTAGGTGTTCACCCGCTGCACCAGATAGCTGGTGATGCGGGCCATGCCCGTGCCGTCGTCGCGGATATAGTCGGCGCGGTAGGTGTGGTTCACGTTGCCCGTGAATATTTCCTCATAATTGAAAAACGGGCCCGGCAGGGCAAATTTGAGCCCTACCTGCTGCAGTTTGCGGGCGAGATTCTCATCCATGTCTTACTCCGATAATAGTGTTTGTTTTCCGTTTTGGGCCGGTCCGTTCCGAGAGCCCGTCCGGTCCCGTCAGCCCCCGTACACTTCGGGTTTGAGTATGCCGATGTCCGGGAAGTTGCGGTATTTCTGGTCGTAGTCCAGGCCGTAGCCCACCACGAACTCGTCGGGCACCACGAAGCCGCTTATGTCCGGGGTGACGTCGGAGACCCGGCGGGAGGGCTTGTCCAGCAGGGTCACCACCCTTAAGCTCTTGACGCCCTTGCCCAGCATGTCGTTTTTGATGTAGGCGATGGTGCGGCCGGAGTCGATTATGTCCTCCACCAGCACCACGTTGCGGCCCTTGATCTTTTCGTCCAGCGCGGACACTACCTTGACTTCGCCGCTGGACACGGTGGCCGCGCCGTAAGAGGAGGCGGTCATGAACTCGATGTCCAGAGGGATGCTCACGGCGCGGATCAGGTCCGCGAAAAACACCACGGAACCCTTCAGCACGCACACGAACAGCGGACGGTCGTCGTTTCGGTAAAGCTCCGTCATTTCGCGCCCGATCTCGTTTACTCTCTGCGCGATCTGCTCCCTGGTCAGGAGTATGCGGGACATGTCGTTAAGCATTTTTGCCTCCTTGATGGTTTTTATCAAAGACTTTCGATCCTGACTTCGCAGACGGGCGCGCCCGTTTCCACGCGGGTGGTCTCGCTTATGCCCACTCCGGGCAGCCAGAGGACTTCGTTTTGCTTTGCCAGCAGGGGCATAAAGTCCCTAAGCGGCAAAGGCACCTTGCGGTCGGTCATGTAGTCGCCCAGGGACTTGGTGCCCTTCATGCCGAAGGGGCGGATAAAGTCGCCTTCGCGCCTTAAGCGCAGTATCGCGCCTTCCAGCGCGGCGGCATTCAGGCGCTGGGTCAGCCCGTTGTCACGGACGGGCACGCTTTCGCAGGGCATGACGTTTAAGCGGCACACGCCGGGCAGTTCCGTTTCGCCGGGAACGGATACCTGCGCGCTGCCGGGGTCGCGGGCGGGCGGCAGGATGTAGAGCCTGTCTTCCGCTTTGAACGTCCGCCATCCCTGCCCCGCGTCCGTAAAGCCGGGCAGAGTCAGCATCCTTTCGATGTCCGAAGTGTCGGAAAAGGGAAGCAGCTGTCTGAGCGCCCGGTACACGAGCGGGTCTTCTTTGGGAGGGAGGCTGCCGAAATCGAGCGCCCGCACACCCCATTCCCGGGAGAGGTGCCCGGCCATGTATTTCCGGGCGAGGCGCTCCAAATATCCGTCCTCCCGGGCGCAGATGTCGCCGAAGCGGCACAGCGCGTCCTCGCTGCCGGGGTATATCTGCTTAAGCACGGGCAGCACGTTAAGGCGTATCGCGTTCCTGGGGTTGTCGGGCAGCAGGTTCGTGGCGTCCTCCCGCCAGGGCTGGCCGATATCTTCCAGGTACTGCCGTATCTCTTCGGGGGAGACGTCTATCAGGGGGCGAACGAGGGCGGCTCTGCCCTCGGAAACGTCGATCTCCCGCATGGAGGTCATGCCCTTAAGCGAACTGCCCCTCAGAAGGTGCATGAGCAGCGTTTCAGCCCGGTCCCGCCGGTGGTGCGCCAGGGCGATAAAGTCGATATTGAGCTGTTTTGCGGTATCCTGCAGAAACTCGTGGCGCAGGCGCCTTGCGCAGGTCTCGAGCCCCTCGCCGCTTTCCCCGGCCAGGCGCGGCACGTCGGCGCGCAGGGAATAAAACGGCACGTCCAGGCTTTCGCACAGCCGGCGGCAGAACTCCATGTCTTCGACGGAGGCGTCCCCGCGTATGCCGTGCTCCATGTGGGCGGCAAAGAGCGTCAGGCGGCTTTTGTCCCTTTCGAGGCACAGAAGGCGCAACAGACACACGCTGTCCTTTCCGCCGCTCAGAGCGGCCAGCACGCGCTTTCCGTATAAATAACTTTTGTCACTCAGGCTCAGCGTATACCTTGTTCCTCCAGAATAAACACCCACCATAATTATACCTGACGGGGGCATTTTTGGCAAGCTTGCAAAAAAACCGCCGGCGGTGTATAATAACTGTGTATACCCTTTGAAAGGAAGGCTTGCCTTTGCAGGACGTACTGTACAACCTTATAATGCCCGGCGTGCTCATAGCCGTGGAACTGATACTGGTGCTGGGCGTGCTGCTTATAATCGCGCTGGTAAGGCTCAACCGCGCCCGCAGGGACATAGAGGAGCTGACGCAGCGCATACAGAAGGATTTTGAGCAAAGCCAGCAGGCAGCCAGGGAAGAAGCCGTAAAGCAGCGCAGGCTGCTGAGCGAAGGCCTGGCGGCGCTCAACGACACCATTTCCCGGGGACAGCTCAAATAGCGCGGGAACAGTTTAGGAGGAGTATTTGGAGCAGGAAGTATCGACCGTAACCAGAAGTTTCGTAGTGGAGGACGCGGGCAGCCTTATGCCCCTGTTCGGCCTTAACGACGAGAATATAGAGCTTATCAAGAAGGAACTGGGCATCAGCCTGTTCACAAGGGGCGGCGAGATCACCCTTACCGGCGACGAGGACAGCGTTTCCGCCGCCATCACCACGCTGGAAAAGCTGACCCAGATAATCAAGCGGGGGGACAGCATAGACAAGACCCGCATCCTTTACGCCATAGACCTGGCCCGGGAGGGCAACGCCGAGCGCATAGAGGAGATCATGCAGGGCGTCATCGCCATAACCTTCAAGGGGAGGCAGGTCAAGTGCAAGACCCTGGGCCAGAAAAAGTATGTGGACGCAATAAAGCACAACACCTGCACCTTCGGCATCGGCCCCGCGGGCACGGGCAAAACGTACCTGGCCGTGGCCATGGCGGTGGTGGCGCTCAAAAACAAGGACGCGGAAAGGATAATCCTCACCCGTCCCGCGGTGGAAGCGGGGGAGAAGCTGGGCTTCCTGCCTGGCGACCTGCAGCAGAAGGTGGACCCGTACCTGCGGCCCCTGTACGACGCCATAAACGAGATGCTGGGCCCGGACGCGTTTGCCCGCCTGATCGAGCGCCAGCAGATAGAGGTGGCGCCCCTGGCGTACATGCGCGGGCGCACGCTGAACGACGCGTTCATAATCCTGGATGAGGCCCAGAACACCACTTCCGAGCAGATGAAGATGTTCCTGACCCGCATGGGCACGGGCAGCAAGATGGTCATAACCGGCGACGTCACCCAGATCGACCTGCCCGGCATACGCAAAAGCGGGCTGGTGGAGGCGCTGGAGGTGCTTAAGGGCGTGGATGACATCGCCATCTGCCGGCTGACCCACAAGGACGTGGTGCGCCACGAACTGGTGCAGGCCATAGTCAAAGCCTACGAAAGGCACGCGAATCTCACTGGAAGATAGCTCATCCGTACACAGAGGGAAAAACCATGACAGGAAAACGCAAAAAACAGCGCCGGGTGTTCGGCACGCGGCTGCTCGGCACGATCATAGCCCTGACAGCGTTCGCGCTTCTGTTCGTGACGCTGTCTTACGCGGTCACGCCCCAGCGCTACGACATAAGCGTGGGCCAGCCCGCGCCCACCACCCTGAAAGCCGCCAAGGACGTGGAGGACAAACTGACCACCGACCGGCTCAGGCAGGACGCTGCGAACGCGGTAAAGAGCATTTACGTCTACGACGAGACCGCCGCGGACGAGGTGAAGACCGCGCTTGCGGACAGGTTCAGTGCCTACAGGACGGGGCTTATCGAAGAGGACGCGGAGGAAGCGGGCGGCGAAAATGCAGGTGCGCTGAGCAAAGCGGACGCGGCTGAGACGGAAAGCCTGTTTTCCGACACGCTGGAAGGCGTGTACGCGCTTATGGGCGGCCATCTGGAGCAGTCGGGAGTGGAAGGCGCGCTCGAAACCCTCAAGACCCAGCTGACCGACAAGGGGCACGACCCCGAGCTGGCTCAGGCTGCGACCGAGATCGCTTCGGAGTACATAAAGCCCAATTATTATTACGACGAAGCCGCCACCGAAGCCGCGAGGGAGGCGGAAAAGAACAAGGTCGTTCCCGTCACCCGCATAAAGGGCGAGGTGATCGTTTCCGACGGCGAGTTAGTGACCCAGGCCCAGTACCAGATGCTCTCCACTCTGGGCATGATAAACGAAAGCTCCTACGACATGTGGCTGTACCTGGGCATCGCGCTGCTGATAATCACGCTGGTGTTCTCCGTGGGGCTGTACCTGTACATGTTCGAGCCGCTGATCTACGGACGCCCCAAGAAGCTGGCGATACTTGCGATAATCTCCGTGATAGTCATACTGTGCTGCGTGGCGGCTCGGGAAGTGAACGTGTATATAATGCCCGTCACGCTGGGCGTGCTGCTTATCAGCCTGCTCATCAGCCGCAGGACGGCGCTGTTCGTGAACCTGCCCCTGGCGATAATGGCGTCCACGCTGGCCGCCAGCGGAGGCAGCCTGCTCAACATGACCACGTACACGGTGGTCATTTCCTCCCTGGTAAGCGGCACGGTGGCGCTTAGGGTGCTCAAGGTAAGGCAAAGCCGCCTGCAGGTGCTGCTTGCGGGCGTGGCTTCGGGTCTGAGCTGCGTGCTGGCTACCTTCGCCGTCAGGCTGATCTCATCCGCCGCGGTAATGGAGACGCTGTTCATATCCCTGTATTCGGGCTTGAGCGGCGTGCTGGCGGGCCTGCTGTGCATAGCGATCACCCCCGCGTTCGAGGCCATATTCAACGTGGTGACCACAACACGCCTGATAGAGCTGTCCAACCCCAACCATCCGCTGTTAAGGCGGCTGCTGCTTGAAGCGCCGGGCACCTACCACCACTCCATAATCGTGGCCAACCTGGCGGAAGCCGCCGCGGTGGAAGTGGGCGCCAACGGCCTGCTGGCCAGGGTGGGCGCGTACTACCACGACGTGGGCAAGATAAACCGCGCCGTGTACTTTACCGAGAACCAGTTGGGGGACAATCCCCACGACCGCACCGATCCCAGGGTGTCCACCGCCATCATCACCGCCCACGTGAAGGACGGGCTGCAGCTGCTCAGGGAGTACCGCCTGCCGGAGGAGATAAGGCAGATATCGGCCTCCCACCACGGCACCAGCCCCGTGATCTTCTTCTACAACAAGAGCCTTACCGAGAACGGGGAGGCGAACATAAACGACTTCCGCTATCCCGGCCCCAAACCCCAGACCAGGGAAGCCGCGATAGTCATGCTGGCGGACACGGTGGAGGCGGCCTCCCGCTCCCTGCCCTCTCCCGACGCCGATTCGCTCAGGGCGCTGATCGAAAAACTGGTGCGCGCCAAGACCGACGATGGGCAGCTGGACGAGTGTCCCTTAAGCTTCGCCGACATAAGCAAGATAAACGCCGCCTTCGTAACGGTGCTCTCGGGCGCGTTCCACGAGAGGGTCGAATATCCCAACGTGGAGATACCCAAGGAGGAGCAGGCGTAAATGAAGGTCATTTCCCTTTCCAGGAGCGTGACCGACTCCAACGACCGGGACGCCGAAAAACTCAGGCAGGCGCTTAAACGGCAGGGCGTCACGCTGGTGAACCTCATGTCATCGCCCGGCAGCGGGAAGACCACGCTTCTGTCCCGCATAATAAGGGACATGGGGGACAGGGTCAGTATCGGCGTCATGGAAGCGGACATCGCTTCGGACGTGGACGCGAAAGCCATCGAGCAGCTGGGCGCGAAGAGCATCCAGGCGCACACGGGCGGCATGTGCCACATGGACGCGGGCATGACCAAAGCCGCCTTCGACGCGGCGGGGTTCGGGCGCGGCATGGTGTTCCTGGAAAACGTGGGCAACCTTATCTGCCCCGCGGAGTTCGACACGGGCGCCCACCTGAACGTGATGGTGCTGTCCGTATCGGAAGGCGACGACAAGCCCCTCAAGTACCCGCTCATGTTCAAAACCAGCGACGCCCTGGTGATAAGCAAGACGGATGCGCTGGGCTACTTCGATTTCGACGTGGAAAAGGCTTCCCGCCGCGCCCTGGCGCTCAACCCGGAGCTTAAGATCTTCCCGGTCTCCGCAAAGACAGGGGAAGGCATGGACGCGCTGGAAAACTGGCTGGCGGAAAAAACAAGGAACAACGAGGCAAATATGACACACGAAGACTGTATATCCCTGGCGATAGAGGCGCTGGAGAATTCCTATTCTCCGTATTCCCATTTCCGCGTGGGCGCGTGCCTGGTGACCCCGGAAGGGGACGTGTTCACAGGCGCGAACTTCGAAAATGCGTCCTTCGGCGCCACCATCTGCGCGGAAAGGTGCGCCGTCGGCAACGCCATAGCCCACGGAAAGCGCAGTTTCAGCAAAATCTACATCTCCTGCGACAGCGGCTACGCCTGGCCCTGCGGCATCTGCCGCCAGGTGTTAAACGAGTTCCGCTCGGGAGATATGGAAGTGTGGGTGGGCTCAAAGGACAGCCCCTGGCAGATGAAGAAATTGAGCGAACTGCTGCCCAACGGCTTCGGGCCCGGGATAGGCGGCTAAGGCGCCCGTTTTCAGCATAAGGATCTTCACCGTTCTTTACCGCAGTACCGCGAAAACAGAACCTGTTTGGGAAGTAGATCAATGGTATTTTACAGTACTCGCTCGGAAAAACTCACCGCGGATTCCGCCCGCGCCGTGCTTACGGGCCTGGCGCCGGACGGAGGGCTGTATACGCCGCTGGATTTCGGCAGCATGCAGGTCGACATCGGCCGGCTGCTCACGCTTGAGCCCGCGGAGCTATTCGCCGAGGTCACGGCAAAGATACTGCCCGATTTCGGCGAAAATGAGATAAAGCGCCTGGTGCCGGAAGCATACGCGGGCAAGTTCGCGGCGGACGACATTACTCCACTTAAGAAAGTGGGGGACACGTTCGTGCTGGAACTGTTCCGCGGGCCCACTTCCGCCTTCAAGGACGTGGCGCTCAGCGTGCTGCCCCGGCTCATATCTCTGGCGCGGAAACAGCTGGACGTGAAGGAAGAGACGGTCATCCTGACCGCCACCAGCGGAGACACGGGCAAGGCGGCGCTGGAAGGCTTCCGCGACGTTCCCGGCACCCGGATAATCGTGTTCTATCCGGAAGGCGGAGTCAGCGACATACAGCACATGCAGATGGCGACCCAGCAGGGTAATAACGTGCGCGTGTGCGCCGTGAAGGGCAACTTTGACGACGCCCAGACGGGGGTAAAGCTGATCTACGCGGACGACGAAAAAGAACACTGGGCGAAAAACTCGGGCGCGCGGCTGTCCAGCGCGAACTCCATCAACATCGGCAGGCTCGCGCCTCAGGCGGCGTATTATTTCAAGGCGTACTGCGACATGGTGCGCGCGGGGGAGATAAAAAACGGCGAAAAGATAAACTTCGCCGTGCCCACCGGAAACTTCGGCAATATCCTGGCGGGAGAATTCGCCCGCCGCATGGGTCTGCCCGTGGGCAGACTGATCTGCGCGTCCAACGCCAACAACGTGCTGACGGACTTCATTCTTACGGGCGTTTACGATAAGCGGAGGCCGTTTTTCCGCACCGCGTCGCCGTCCATGGACATATTGGTATCCAGCAACCTGGAGCGCTACCTGCTGCTGGCGGGGGAAAGCTTCGAACTGGTGGCGGAGCTGATGGGTGAACTCAGGGAAAAGGGGATATACCGCGCGCCCCAAAGCCTCACCGACGAAATGAAACGGCATTTCGACGCGGGCTGGGCGGACGACGCTCTGGCCCGTGAAACGATAGGCAGAGTCTGGCGGGAACACAAATATCTGCTGGATCCCCACACCGCCGTCGCCTGGAAGGTCAACGAGGACGTCAGGGCGCGCACGGGCGATAACACCAAGACCGTGGTGCTCTCCACCGCCTCGCCCTACAAGTTCGGTTTCGACGTGCTTTCGGCCGTGTCCGGAGGGCAGGCGGGCACGGGCTTCGAGGCCATGGACAGGCTAAACGAGTTTACGGGCGTGCCCATCCCCGGAAACCTGGCCGAACTCAGAAACATGACCCCGCGGTTCAGCGACTGCGTGGAGAAGACACAGATGCTTGAATATGTAAAGGAGGCTCTCAGATGAGTAAAATACACGTTCGCGTTCCCGCGACCACTTCCAACCTGGGCCCCGGGTTCGACTGCCTGGGCTGCGCGCTGTCGATGTACGCGGATTTCACCTGTGAGCTTACCGACGGAGGGCTTGAGATCACGGGCTGCGACCCCAAATACCAAAACGAGGATAACCTGTTCGTGGTGGCGTACCGAAGGATGGAGGACCGGCTGGGCATACCCCACGCGGGACTGCGCCTGCACATAGACACCAACGTGCCCGTGAGCCGCGGCCTGGGTTCCAGCGCCACGCTGCTGGTGGCGGGCGCCTACGCCTGCAACGAGCTTAACGGCGAGCGCCTGGACAAGCAGGCGGTGGTGGAGATAGCCACCGGCATCGAAGGCCATCCCGACAACGTGGCGTCCTGCTGCTTCGGGGGCATGAACACTTCCATGATCAAATACGGTCTGCCCATCACCGCGCAGGTGCCCGTGAGCAGCGTTATCGGCTTTATCGCCCTGATACCTGATTACGAGGTATCCACCCGTGAAGCGAGGGCGGTGCTGCCGGACAGCTACACCCGCTCCGATGCGGTATTCAACCTTTCCCGCCTGGGCGTGCTGCTGCGGGCGTTCGAGACGGGCGACCTGATGCTGATAGGACAGGCAATGGACGACCGCATCCACCAGTCCTTCCGCCGTCCCCTGATACACGATTACGACATGGTGCACCGCATCTGCCGCGACGCCGGCGCTTCCGCTTTCTGCATAAGCGGGTCCGGCTCCACCTGCCTCGCGGTGGTGGACGTGTACAGGAAAGACCTGATCGCCGCGCAGATACGCGAGGCGCTGGCGGAGTCTTCCAAAGAGCACTGGCGCATAGAGGCGCTGACGGTGGATCGTATCGGTGCCCGGGTAGCGCCGCTGTAAACACGGGTCGTCCAAACGATCAAAGCCGGTCTCCCTGCGGGGCCGGCTTTATCATGCGCAGGACCGCTCCTTCTGTAAATATTTCAAAAGTGTTGCAATTTATTTGACAACCTGTAATAATTGGTGTATAATAGACCCAATCAAGTTTTCAGGAGCGGCAAAATGAGCAAAGAAAAGAAAAAGAGCGAAAAGAGCGTATCCTTCATCAACTGGTTTATTACGCTGATCTTTTCCTGGATCCCCGGCGTTAATATCATATTTTTCATATTTACGATCGCCTTCGCGGGCACCCGCACCAAGCGCAATTACGCCATAGCGGGGCTGGTGCTGAGCCTTATACTGGCGCTCGCGGTCAGCATACTGCTGTTCTGGTTCAGCGACAACGTGGTAGCCTGGCTCAAGGATATCCTGCCCGAAGCCGCCGCAGCTCCCGAGGCAGCCGTCCAGTAACGCGGATCAGTGACGCGAGTATAAAGACACGGCGCGGACATTTCGTCCGCGCCGTGTCTTTTCGTATGCCTCAGTCTATATTCTCGAACAGGTCGTTTTTGTTCACGTCTTCGCCCACGGCGGAGTATGCGAGCCCGAACTTGGTGTTGTCGTATTTCTTTCCGTCGTCCATGCTGTAAGCTTTCTGCTGAGACTTGTGCTGCTTGTAGCCGAGCGCCGCCACCTGCAGGGGAGTTTTCCCGCCCAGCGCTTCGCAGGGCGTGTTCCAGTCCATGTGTATGACATTGTTGTTGTAAAGGTGTATGTACAGCTTTTTGACCTCCCACGCGCCGTACTGTTCCGCGGACTCCGGGTAGCGGGAGGGGTCCTTGGCGGCCTTGACCGCTTCCTCCATGTGGCGCGCGGTGACCTTGTGCTGGGGATGGCCGTACTCGCCGTTTAAGTCGTGGGTGACCAGCACGTCGGGTTTGTACATGCGGATCATCCTTACCAGGGAGCGCACTATGTTGTCCGAGCCGCCCCATAAGTCCACGCACTCGTTATAGTCCAGGTAGGCGTTTTTGAAGCCCGCCACTTCGGGAACGTTCCTGAGCCCCATAACGTAAAGGCCGTTTAACGATTCCTCGATGCGGCTCCTGCCGCAGTTGGTCATATACACCACCTGCACCTGCTTTTCCCGGACCACGCCGTAATAGGGCAGCAGGCCGCCGAACCACAGCTGTTCGTCGTCCTGGTGCGCGACTATCATGAGCAGATCGACCTTATCGGGCACGTTTTTGTTCCATTTCTGGAAGTCCGCGATCTCTTCGCCCGCGGAAAACACGGTTATCCTGCAGATCTTGCCGCTTTTGCGCACTTCCAGCTCCACGCCTATGGCGGATGGGTCCACGGCAAGGTAAGTCACATGGCCTTTGAAATACTCGTCGCTGGACTCGACGGAGATGATATCCGAAGCCGAGGCGTACTGGCGGTACTCGAATTCCTTGAAGGGAACGAACCACTCCACCACGATGCCGCCGGGGGTCACGCCCTTGGGAAAAGCGATCCTGATGGTAGAGGAACCCGCGTGGGACTCCCAGTACTGCTTGTAGCTTTTGAAGTTGTTGTCCTTGACCTTGTTGATGCTTCCGCTGCTGGCGGTAAATTTGCACTTCTGGGTTATGTTTTTTGCCTTGGTGCTTCCCGCGGCGCGGGCAGGCAGCAAGGAAATGAGCAAAACGGCGCAGCAGATCAGAGACAGCAGGCGTTTCACCTTAAGACCCTCCATATTTTTATTATACCGGATTTTAGCACAACCGTGCCGTTATTTCAACTCGTCGGGGGTACTCTCCGCCCGGTCAGTCGATATTCTCGAACAGGTCGTTTTTGTTCGCGTCTTCGCCCACGGCGGAGCACAAAAGCCCGAACTTGGTGTAGTCGTAGGTTATGCCGTCCTCCATACTGTAGCGCGCCAGCTGGGACCTGTGCTGCCTGAAGCCCAGCGTAGCGACCTCCAGGGGAGTTTTGCCGCCCAGCGCTTCCGAAGGAGTATCCCAGTCCATATGAACAACATTTTCGTCCAGCAGATGGATGTACAGCTTTTTGACTTCCCACACGCCGTACAGCTGGGCGGATTCCGGGCAGCGGGAGGGGGCTTTGGCGGCCCTGACCGCTTCCTCCATGTAGCGGGCGGTGATCTTGTGCTGGGGATGGCCGTACTCGCCGTTAAGGTCGTGAGTCACCAGCACGTCGGGCCTGTACCTGCGTATCATGCGCACCAGCTCGCTCACCACGCTGTCCGGCCCGCCCCACAGGGCGAGCGCTTCGTCGTAGTGCAAAAACGCGTCTTTAAAATCGGCTATCTCCGGGATGTTCCTGAGACCCATCACGTAAAGGCCGTTCATGGCCTCCTTTATCCGGCCACGGTTGCAGGCGGTCATGTACGCCACCTGCACCTGCTTTTCCCGCACCACGCCGTAATAGGGCAGCAGGCCGCCGAACCAGAGCTCCTCGTCGTCCTGGTGCGCCACTATGAGCAGCAGGTCCACCTTATCAGGCACGTTTTTGTTCCACTTCTGGAAGTCGGTGATCTCTTCTCCCACGGAAAACACGGTGATGCGGCAGATCCTGCCGTATTTGCGCACTTCCAGCTCCGCGCTTGCGGCGGAGGGATCCACGTCAAAGTAAGTGAGATAGCCTTTGAAATACGCGTCGCTTGATTCGGCCGAGATAAGCTCGTGCCCGGGCGCGTACTGGCGGAACTCAAATTCCTTAAACGGCTCGAACCACTCCACCACTATGCCGCCGGGGGTCACGCCGGAAGGGAACGAAACGGTTATGGTGGAGGAGGCTTCGATGGACTCCCAGTATTCCTTATAGTTCTTGAAGTTCCCGTCCATCACCTTATAGATCTGGCCGTAGGTGGAGGAGAATCTGCAATACTGGGTGATGTTCCGGGCTTTAGTGTTGCCTTCCCCGCCGGCGGGCAGCAGGGAGAATATCATTGCCATACAGCAGATAAACGACAGCAGGCGTTTCAATTTACACTCCTCCAAATAAAACCTGTCAGCAGATTTTAACATAAATGCGGAGATTTTTCAACCTGCCGCGGCAAAAAGCGCCCGCCCCAAATACCGCCGCCGGAATGCCCGTCAAAACGAAATGGTATTGCGGTTGACAAAAAGTGTTAAGTGTGATGATGTTAACTTGCAATTTGGTAGAATGACACAACAATAATAGTAAATATTAGGTTAACTTAAGGCAATAACGGAGGAAAGTACAGTGAACAGCACGCTGCGGTCCGATCCGTTCATGTCGCGGTTAAAGCGGGGCGGAGCTGCATTCCTGAGGCGGCTCGCCGCTTACCGTACGTTGCTTTTGATGCTTTTGCCGGCGGTGGCGCTGGTGTTCGTGTTCAGTTATGTGCCCATGTTCGGCGCGGTCCTGGCGTTCAAAAAGTACAATATGACGCTGGGGGTGTTCAAAAGCCCCTGGATCCAGCCCATATTCAAAAACTTCCAGGTGTTCTTCAAAACCGGGAAGGCGTTTTCGGTCACGAGGAATACGGCGCTGTACAACCTGGCGTTTATCGCGACAAGCACGTTTTTTGAGGTGTTTTTCGCCGTCGTGCTCAACGAGATGCGCTCAAGGCGGGGGAAAAAGCTGCTCCAGAGCGCAATATTCCTGCCTTACTTCATCTCCTGGGTCATAGTGGGCTCCATCGCCTACAGCCTGTTCAACTACGAAACGGGCACGCTTAACGGCCTGATCACCTCCCTTGGCGGCAAAAGGATAGACTTCTACCAGAAAAAGGGCTACTGGCCGTTCATAATCGTGTTTTTCAACGCCTGGAAGGGCGTGGGTTACGGCACGGTGGTGTACCTGGCAGCCATAGTCGGCATAGATACCTCCATCGTCGAGGCGGCGGAGATCGACGGCGCCATCATCTTCCAGCGGATACGCTATGTGACGATACCTTCCCTCACGTCCACCATCATAACCCTCACCTTGCTGGCGCTGGGCAGGGTGTTCAGGGGCAACCTGGACCTGTTCTATCAGCTCGTAGGCAACAGCGGCACGCTGTTCAACACCACGGACGTAATAGACACCTATGTTTTCCGCCTGATGTTCAACAGCAAGGACAACGGCAGGATCACCGCCATAGGACTGTACCAGTCCGTACTGTGCTTTTTTACCATAATCCTCGCGAATTACATAGTGAAGAAAAAGAACCCGGACTATTCGCTGTTTTAGGGGAGGAGGGCTGATATATGGTGACGAACGCCGCCGCAAAAGCGCATCTCAACAAAAAACATGCCCCCCGTCCCGACGAGGCGGCATTCCGGGCGATAGGCTATCCGCTGCTAATACTCTTCGCGCTATTGTGCGTGCTGCCGTTTTTGCTGGTGATCTGTTCTTCCTTTGACAGCGAGCACGCCATCGCCAATTACGGCTTCAGTTTTATTCCCCGGGAACCTACCCTGGACAGCTACAGGCAGATATTCTCAAACGGCACGTCCATCGTAAGGGCGTACGGGATCACGATATTCATAACGGTCGCGGGCACGAGCCTGTCCACCTTCATAAACATGATGACGGGCTATGTTCTGATGCGCCGGGATTTCCGGTGGAGGAACGGGTTCTCGTTCTACTTTTTCTTCACCACGCTGTTTTCTGGCGGCCTCATGCCCTGGTATATGGTTTGCACCGCTCTGGGCTTCAGCGACAGCATACTCGCGCTGATAATCCCCAGCCTTGTGAGCGTGTGGAACATCATACTGGTCAAGGGCTTTATGGGCAGCATCCCGTATGAGATAACCGAGTCCGCCAAGATAGACGGGGCGGGGGACTTCAAGATATTCATAGCGCTCATCTGGCCCCTGTCCACGCCGGTCATCGCCACCATCAGCCTGTTTACCGCCCTGGGCTTCTGGAACAGCTGGTACAACACCATGCTGTTCATAAACGATCCCAGGCTGTACTCCCTGCAGTACCTGCTGTACAAGCTGATAAACGACGCCCAGGCCATGCGCATGCTGGCCGAGGAGAGCGGGGAAATGATGGACAGCGTGCCGATAGAGGCGATGAAGATGGCGCTGACAGTGGTGGTGACGGGACCCATACTGCTTCTATATCCCTTCGTGCAGAGGTATTTCATCAAGGGGCTCACGATAGGCTCCGTAAAAGGCTGATCATGGCGCTGGGCGCCTGGTATAAAATCAAGGAGGAAAGCTTATGAAACACTTTACGAAGCTTACTGCCCTGCTGGTCGCGCTTGTGATGGCGCTGGGCATGGTGAGCGCGCTCGCCGAAGGCAAGACCTACGGCGGCAACGACGTGAGCGAGCACGTGGACCTGGTGCTGTATTACGTGGGCAACCCCATCGGCGACGAGGAAATGGTATTCGCCCGCGTGAACGAGATCATGAACGAGAAGATCAACGCCACCATCAACTTTAAGGCGCTGGACATGAGCTCCTACGCCCAAAAGTACGACCTGCTGCTCTCCGGCAAGGAGGATGTGGACCTGATCTACACTTCCGGCTGGTGCTTCTACATAGACGAAGCGGGCAAGGGCGCGTTCAAGGAGATCACGGGCGAGATGATCGAGAAGTACATGCCCCAGACCTTCGCCACCCAGGCGACTGCCAGCTACACCCAGGGCATCATCGACGGCAAGCTGTTCTACATGCCCGCCTGCAAGATCGGCTACGGCCATCCCACCGTGCTGATCCGCGGCGACCTGAGAGAGAAGTACGGGCTTGAGCCCCTCAAGACTCCCGCCGACCTGACCGCTTACATGAAGGCGGTCGCCGCCGACAAGGAAAGCGGCGTGAGCTTCGCCTACAACGCTTCCCAGGACGGCAAGTACCTGCAGAACGTGTACTATATCACTCCCAACAACCTGATCACCGTGGACAACTCCAACTATTTCTACTATCAGTACGTGGACGGCAAGACCGACTACACCGCGGATGACATCTTCTTCATCTACGACACCGAGGAGTTCAAGGCCTTTGCCAGGCAGCAGCTTGAGCTCTCCGCGCTGGGTCTGTGGAGCAGGAGCGCCATCAACAACAATACCGACGTCAAGGATTCCTTCCTGAACGGCACCTCCGCCGTATTCATCAACAACCTGGGCACCACCGGCAACGTGGCCGCCGCGGCGGAAAAGGCCAATCCCTCCTGGAAGCCCGAGATCTACGACCTGAACCTTGACAAGGTCTCCACCGCCGTGTACGACGCGGACGGCTACGCCGTGACCTACAAGTCCAAGAACGTGGAGCGCGCGCTCATGGCGCTGGATATACTGAAGAACGACGTGGACGCCTACGTGTCCATCCGTTACGGCATCCCCGGCTACCACATCACCGTAAATGAGGACGGCACCTATTCCAAGGCCGAGAACTACGGCAACGGCCACTGGTCCTACGGCGCCGCGCCTTCCTGGGGCCTCAAGAACACCCTGCTGGAGATGGACGAACAGGGCATCTTCCCCACGGTCCCCGAGCTTATGAAGACCTGGGGCGAGATCTCCGTGGACAGCCCCACCGTGGCCTTCGCCTTCTCCACCACCGAGATCACCGACGCCTGGTCCGCCATGGGCGAGACCTACACCCAGTTCATCCCGCTGGTGCAGCTGGGCCTGGTGGACGACCTGGACGGCTGGATGGAAGAGTTCATGATCGAAGCCGAGGCGGCGGGGCTTGACGAGATCAAGGCCGCCATCGCAGATCAGCTGAACGCTTACTTCGGAAACCTGTAAAGGCGCGTATACGAAGCACGGGCGGATCATTCCGCCCGCGTTTTTTGCCGGATCCCGCTTCCGAACGCTCAGGTATTACAAAAATACTACATATTAACTCCTATTTAACTTTACTTTTTGCGGCGAAGTCATTATAATATAAAGGCTAATGGAGGCTAAGGATGTTAGACGTGTCTAAAGCGCTGTCGAATCCCGGCGCAGGCATTCCCTTTGAGATGCCGCTTGAGTTCGAACCCACGTTTTTCATGGGCGAGACGCTGGGCTTTGAAAACGCGCTCGTATCCGGCGTTATGACCGGGGGCATAGACATGGTCAGCGTCAATTCTCGCCTGAGGGTCACGGTGAAGGCACACTGTTCCCTCTGCCTCGAGGCGACGGATCTGGAGATGGATGTGCCGGTGGACTGCGTGTTCGCCCGGGAGGAAGGCGACGAGACCTACCCCCTGGAAGGCTACCGGGCCGACATTTCCCGCGCGGCGTTTGAGGCGCTCTTAAGCGAGTTGCCCATGCGCTTCGTGTGCCGGGAAGACTGCAAGGGGCTGTGCCCCGTGTGCGGAAAGAACCGCAATACCGATCCGTGCAACTGCCTTGAAGGCGCGAGGGGACCTCGCCCGCTGGAGGCGCTTAGCGTATTACTTCACAATAACAACGAGGAGGTGTGATCCATGGCGACACCGAAAGGAAAGGTATCAAAGGCCAGAAGAAATTCCCGCCGCGCTAACTGGAAGCTGTCTCTGCCCGGCATCGTAAAGTGCCCCAAGTGCGGCAAGATGAAGCTGTCCCACAGAGTTTGCAAGGCCTGCGGCTACTATGACGGTCAGGAGATCATCAAGGTAGAAGCGGAGGAGGAATAAAAAGAAGGCGCCCGCCTTCTTTTTTTCATACCTTCGCCACAGCCGGTTTGACGGGAGGACAGGATGGCAGGAAGGATAATCGGCACGCTGCTGGTTTATCTGGGCATACTGGTCCGGAACAAAGAAAAGATCACGCTGCTGAACGAGTACCACAGGGATAAGGTGGCGCCAGAAAACAGGCGGGCGTTCTGCCGCCTGAGCGGGAGCGGGCTTATATTGATGGGCGCGGCTCTGGCTGTAACGGCGGCGCTGTTCGGCGCGACCGAGTCGCCATGCAGCTTTATCTGCTTTGCCGCCGGCTTTTCCGTGGGGCTCGGCATGCTCGTCACGGCGGGCAGGAGATACAACAGATAGTACGCCCGGAGCGCGGCTTAAGCGCGAATCGCGCGGATAAACGTAAATTCCCGGCAAAATCCCCCGAATTTGCCCGGCGGGTGTTGTGATTTTGCGGGAGTTATGATAAAATAAACCAAGTAAGTTGTCCGTGTAAGGCGGAAACGCTATTATAGTTAAAGAGGAGCGACACAATGAGCGATCTGTTCAGGCTTTTCAATCTGCTGGATTCCAGCGCAGGGACCGAAGGCGAAGTACCCGCGGGCGGCGGTATGAGCATGATTTTTTCCATCGGCTTCCTGCTGATAATGTTCGGCGTGATGTACTTCCTTATGATCCGTCCCCAGAAGAAAAAGGAGAAGGCGGTCAAGGCTATGCTGGACGCCCTTAAGGTGGGCGACAGGGTGTGCACCATCGGCGGCATCTACGGTACCGTTACCGGCGTGAAGGACGACCAGGTGATCATCGCCGTGGGCGCGCAGAAGACCGTGATGAACATGGCCCGCTGGGCTATCAAGTCCGTGGAAGACGCGCCTCTGGAGAGCGACAAGGCTCCCGAGATCTAAAACAGGTTTCGCCGTGCAGCCGGGATGGGTATACGCCTGTCCCGGCTGCGCTGTATCTGCGGTGAGGTTTTGCTTATGTTTGAAACGCTGGAAGGGGAACGCATAGTCCTCAGAAAGGCGCGGGCGGAAGACTGGGAGTCCATGCTCAAAAACGTGTGGGGAGACGAGGAAGTGTACAAATGGATGCTGTTCACGCCCACCCATACGGAAGAGGACGCCCGCGCCCGCTGCGAAAGGAGCATCCGGTTCCAAAGCGAACACACGGCCTGGTTCGTGGCGCTGAAGGACACGGACGAAGCGGTGGGGCTGTGCGCGGTAAACGAGTACGAAAAAGGGCATTTCGAGGAGTGCGGTATCTGCGTAGGCACCCGGTTTCAGGGCAGGGGCATCGGCAGGGAGATCGTGAAGCTGCTGCTCGAACTGGGGTTTGAAAAGCTGGGCGCGGAGGACTTCATGTACGGCTATTTCCGGGAGAACCTGCGCTCGAAGGCGCTGGCAGAAAAGTTCGGCTTTCATTACGACAGCACGATAGAAATGGTCCGTCCCTGGGACGGAGCAAACAAGGTCATAAACCGCTGCATACTGACAAGGGCGGAATACCTTGCGTTCAAAGCCGGAAAAAACACCCGGTCTGCCACATAAACGGCGGACCGGGTTTTGTTTTATCCGTGTCTGTCACAGCAAAACGATATCGCCGCATGAAGATATGCGGGTGATGACGCCGTCTTTTACCGTATACGCTTCTCCCCGCAATTCCTCCCTGCGGCCGTCGGTAAACAGATAGCTCCCGTCCGGGATCGCGTAAAAGGTCTTTCCCATGCTGTCCGGACAGGCGATGTCCTCAAATACCCTGAGCCCGTCCAGAACATCGTCCTTTACCGCCTGATAGTGCGGAAGCAGATTTGTTCCGGTCAGGCCCAGCCCGGGGAAGAACCTTTGATACGACGAATCGACGGCCTCGCCTTCTTTTTCGGGCTGTGAGTATACGACTTTGGCGCTGTTCATGCTTCCCGCGCTTATTCCTATGATGACGCCGCCAAAGTCCCTGAGCAGTTCGCGGAGGCGGATCTTTTCAAAAAACCGGTTCTGCGTTGGCACATGTCCCCCCGCGAGGATTATGAGGTTAGACTGCCCTACGAGCCGGGCGGAAAGCTCTTGGTTTCGGTTGTCCAGGGTATCAAACCGTTCGAATGCGAACCCTGCATCTTCGAACTGCTTTTTCGTGAGCGCGGAATAGAAGTCCATCGCTTCCCAGTCGTCCGGGTCGGAGCAGATGTCCAATGCCCGGCAGGGCTGCGGGAAATGCTTCCGCAATTCATCGGCAAAACGGTTGGCGGAAAACAGTTTTCCCGTCTCGGTGTCGTCTACTCTGCTGGTCAAAAAGCAAATCATAATCAGCCTCCGCATGTCGGTTTTTTTCTGTAACGGTGAGTTATGCGTTATTTCCGATACCACTTCGGGATGATGCGCTTAAAACAGTCGAAATCGGCAAACGCCCTGTTTGCCCGCCTGACCATGCCGTCGATCTCCCGCTGCCCGAATTTCTCGGCCCATTTTATGGAGAACAGCGCTGCCTGCGCGACGTACACCGCATTCGCCTTCCAGAAATCCACGGGTACGGAATCGTCAAAGTACGCGTCTATTTGGCCGATGCAGTAGGGTATGCTCACCTCGGTCCCGAAGCTCTCGAGCTTGTAAAACTCTTCATACGGGTCGCCGACTTCCCAGCGGTTAAAGTCGATGACCCCGACGGAGGAATCTCCGGTATAGATAAGGTTGCCGGGATGGAAGTCCCCGTGCAGATACACTGGCGGCTTTTGCCATATCCGGTCTATGTTTTCCTTCACGTACTTTATCGCGGTCCCGTCGTGCGGTATCCTGAGACCTGACGCTTCGTATCTTGCCAGCTGCAGAAGTTTCTTTTCCCGCTTGGTCGCTTCGGGGACGTCTTCCTCCGCCAAAGGGACCGAGTGGATCTGTTTTAATATTTTGCCCGCCTGCCTGCCCAGACGGTACTGTTCGTCTTCAGGCAGAGCGGGGAGCACGGAAACCAGCTCCGTGCCCTCGACCCAGGACAAAAGCATATATGCCCCGTCGCCGCATAGACCGAATTCCAGCGGCATCGACATCGGGAAGCCGAGACGGGAATACTTTTCGACTATCTCGAATTCCTTCTTTTTCTCGGCAAGCCTATCCCTGTCCGAGAGCCGCAAAAGCAGATGCTCTCCCGAATCCGTGGTGATAAAGAACTTCCTGTCGCTCGACCAGCCTTTGTTTACGGGCTCGACCGAAGCCCAGTTCCTGCTTGAGGCGATATCCGAAAACATCACAGCCCTCCCGCTTTCCCGTCCGCTTCCAGGCTGTCCGGAGCGACCCGGCAGGTGATGAACACCGGCTTTACGCCCGCCCTGACCGCGTTTTCCAGCGCGGAAGCGAAGGCGGGGTCGGTATCCGTGTTGGGGCGGACCTCACTGACCCCTTCCATCTGTATCACGAACGCCAGGTAAGCCGAATACCCCTGCCTTACGGCGTGTGCCAGTTCGTTCAGATGCCTTGCCCCCCGCAGGGTGGGCGCGTCCGGGAAAAAGCCGACGCTGCCCTTTTCCAGCGTGCAGCCCTTGACTTCCATAAGAAAGCGCCGGCCGCCTTTTTCCATATAAAAGTCCAGCCGCGAATCCCCGAAAGCGTATTCGGGGACGATTTTGTCGAAACCCCGTGTTTCCAGCCACTCCCGGGCGACTGAGTTGGGCGCCTGGCTGTCTATGTTTACGATCCGCCCGTCCGGCTTTGCCACCGCCACCAGGTCGTATACGGTCTTTCTGCCGGGAGTGCCCGGAGCGGAAAGGAACACTTCGGCCCCGGGCACCAGCAGTTCTTTTAAGCGGCCCGTGTTTTTGACGTGCACGGTGTGGATGCGTCCGTCTATCTCCGCGCGGGCGATAAAGCGGTTGGGGCGGTCTATGAAACCGCCCCTGCAGATATTTGGATACTTCATTTATTTCATTTTGGCGCTGTGTCACTCGTCTTCATAGGCCGCCTTGCGGGAGGTGATGGGGCCGATGATCTTCGGGTCGAACTTGGGCCGGCGGTCGTAGTAGTACAGGCCGTTCCTCTCCTGCTCCACGTCGGTCAGCTGGGTGTAGCAGAAGCCGAAGTGTCCGGGGTTGTCCAGCAGCGTTTCGGTCAGGCCCTTGTACCTTTCTATGAACTCCTCTTCGGTCTTGGGGCCGTCGCCGTAACCCCAGCCCGCGCCGTCCGGGTTCCAGCCGATGCCGCCGTACTCGCTTATGAATACGGGCTTGTCGCCTTCATAGTACTTTTTGACCAGCCTGTCGTAGAGCTTTTCGCCCGGGGCGAACCTTTCGCGGTAGGTCTCCACGCTCTGGGTATAGTCGTGGGCGTCGTAGATGTCGTAAATGACATGGATGCCGCCGCTGGCGTCGATCACGGGGCGGGTGGGATCGTACGCCTTTGTTATCAGGTAGCACAGTTTCTGCGTGCGGGCGCGCGTGCCGTAGCCGTTCTCGTCCCAGGTCTCGTTCCAGGGGCACCAGCCTATGATGCAGGGCGCGGAGTAGTCCCGCTTTAGCTCTTCCATCCACTGGCTTATGAATATCTCCGCGCTCTCGGGCTTGTCGGGCATCATGCCCCAGGAGGGGAACTCGCCCCACACCAGGTAGCCCAGCTTGTCCGCGTGGTACAGGAAGCGCTCCTCAAACACCTTCTGGTGCAGCCGCGCGCCGTTGAAACCCATGGCCATGGACAGGAGTATGTCGTTTTTGAGCGCCTCGTCGGTGGGCGCGGTGTATATGCCGTCGGGATAGAAGCCCTGGTCCAGCACCAGGCGCTGGAACACGGGTTTGCCGTTTATGAGCACTTTGGAGCCCCGTATCTGCACGCTCCTTAAGCCGAAGTAGGTGTACACCGTGTCAAGCGTACTGCCTTCCTTTTTAAGGCAGAGCTTCACGTCGTACAGGTTGCCTTCGCCGGGCTGCCACAGGCGGGGGTTTTCTATGAGCAGGTTGACGCAGCCGCGCCCGCCGTCCAGCGCGCAGGAGGCTTCGGTCTCGTATTCGCCTTCAAAGCTGACCTCCGCGGAGACTTCGCAGCCGTCCAGCTCACCGTCTGCCTCGATCTCCATGAGCGCGGAGGCGTTTACGGCGTCGGGAGTGATCTTTACGCCCGTTATGCGGGTCTGTTCGGTCCACTCCAGCCACACCGTCTGCCAGATGCCGGTGGTGCGGGTGTACACGCAGCCGTAGGAGCCGTACCTGTCGGACTGCTTGCCCCGGGGCTGGAGGTAGGGGGTCATGGGATCGTTCACCCGCAGGACGACGGTGTTTTCCCCGGGCACGAGGGCGGAAGTGATCTCGAGCTGGAAGCCCGTGTACCCGCCCGTGTGACTGCCGCACAGGGTGCCGTTTATATACACGAACGCTTCATAGTCCACCGCGCCGAAGTTCAGGAACACCCGTTTTCCGCAGGCAGCTTCGGGCAGGACGAACCTGCGCCTGTACCACACGTGGGGCATGAAATCCGTGTTGCCTATGCCGCTCAAACGGCTTTCGGGGCAGAAAGGCACCGTGATCCTGCTGTCGAATTCGGGCTTGTCCTGCACGTTCCGTTCGAGACCGCTGCCTGAAAGGTCGGTTTCGAATTCCCATTCACCGTTCAGATTCAGCCACCCGTCGCGCCTGAAGCGGGGACGGGGGTATTCGCTTCTGGGTAACATACGCGCCTCCTTGACAATGATTTATATACATTATAAAGTACCCGTCGGTGCATAGTCAAGCCGGGAAGCCTTTGCCGCCGGGCCGCCCTGCCGCCCCGAAAGCCCCCGTTTATGCAGCCGCGATGTTTTATAAATGCATAAATATACAGCTTTTGTGTATATTATGTTAAAAATGCCCCGAAATACTTGCATTATAATTCGGGAGGATGTATAATGCGAACATCTTGTTGAGGAGGACGAATAAAATGAAAAAGATCATAGCTATACTGCTTGTTGCCATGCTGGCGCTGGGCGCCGTAGCGGAGACCCTGCCCGTGCTGACCATGGGCACCAACGCCGCCTTCAAACCCTACGAGTTCTACGAGGATACCGAGATCGTGGGCATCGACGCCGAGATCGCCGCGGCCATCTGCGAGAAGCTGGGCTATCAGCTGGAGATCATCGACATGGACTTCGCGACCCTGATCCCCGCGGTCGTGTCCGGCAAGATCGACTTCGCCATGGCGGGCATGACGGTCACCGAGGAGAGAATGCAGAGCGTCAACTTCTCCGTGACTTACGCCACGGGCGTGCAGTCCATCATCGTGCCTATTGATGGCCCCATCAAGAATGTGGACGATCTGTACGCGGAAGGCGCTTCCTACACCATCGGCGTTCAGGAAGGCACCACCGGCGACATCTACTGCACCGACGACTTCGGTGACGAGAACGTGCTGAAGTTCAAGACTGGCCCCGACGCGGTGGCTGCCCTGGCTGCCGGCAAGATCGACGCCGTGGTACTGGACAACAACCCCGCCAAGGCCTACATCGAGACCTATGACAACCTGATCCTTCTGGATACCGACTACGCGGTAGAGGATTACGCCATCGCCATCGCGCTGGACAACGCCGAGCTCAAGGAAAAGATCGACGCTGCGCTGGCCGAGCTGATCGCCGACGGCACCGTGGATGAGATCATCCTCAAGTACATCCCCGTTGAGGAAGTCGAGGAACCCGCTGCCGAATAAGGCGCCGGCCTGCACTCGCGGGCGGGATAGATTATCCCGCCCGCTTGACGCGTAAATAAACTATCGGAGTGTATCATGACTAAAACCAAACGCGCCCTACTCTATGCCGTTATCGGGGTCGTGGCCCTGGCGCTGATACTGCAGATCGGCTATCTGTGGCTGTTCAAGGGCACGGACAGGCTGACGGACAACGATTTCAAGAGCCTGCCTTACGGTACGCTCACCGCGTATCTGGAAAGCGAGGACGGCTATTATAAGCTGGGCAACGTGCTCGCGCCCTCGGGCTATTCCTCCGTGAAGGCTGAAAAGGACATCGACGGGGACGAAAAGACCACCCAGTTCGCCTTCCAGAAGCGGGGCGAAAAAGCCGTTGTGAACATATACGGCCGGACGCTTTCAGAAGGCGAGCTTTCGGCGTTCAGTCCGGTCACGCTCGTCTATCCCGACGACGGCTCCAACAAGGCCAAGGCCAAAAGCAAGATCACCTATGACGTGCTTTGGGCGGGTAAGGGCGACGAATGGGTCGCCCTGGTCAGGTCGCCCTACGAAGGCACTTATATAACCCTGCGCGTGAGCGGCGCCCCGGACGAGGAAGCGGCCCGCCTGGACGCGTACAACGCCATGGACGGCATAACCGCGGTGAAAAAGTATCACCCGATCGTCGCCCAGTTCCGGCTGAACTTCATTGACGGCGAAAGGTGGCAGTACCTGTGGAAGGGCCTGCTGACCACCCTGCTAATCACCCTGTTAAGCGGCCTTATGGGCGTTGCGATAGGCGCGGTTGTGGCCTGCATAAAGGCGACGTGGGAGAAGAACCACGAGAACATGCGCAGGGGCGTGGGCAAGTCGCTGCTGAAGGTGCTGGACAAGGTCTGCAGCGTGTATCTGACCGTTATCCGCGGCACACCCGTCATGGTGCAGCTGCTGATAATGTACCTGATCATATTCGCCTCCAACAAAGACGGCACCCTGTCCGCCATAATCGCCTTCGGCATTAACTCCGGCGCCTACGTGGCGGAGATCGTGCGCGGCGGCATAATGTCCATAGACAACGGGCAGTTCGAAGCGGGCCAGTCCCTGGGCTTCAGTTATGTGAAGACCATGGTGTACATTATCCTGCCCCAGGCGTTCAAAAACATACTGCCCGCCCTGGCCAACGAGTTTATCGCCCTGCTCAAGGAAACTTCCGTTTCCGGCTACGTGGCGGTCAAGGACCTGAACAAGGGCGGGGACATAATCCGCTCGGTGATCTATTCGCCCTTTATGCCGCTGATCGCGGTGGCGCTTATATACCTGGCCGTGGTAATGTTCTTTACCCGGATGGTAGGTCTGCTGGAAAGGAGATTGAGAAGCGGTGAGCACAGATAACAATATCCAAAATATACCGCTGATAAGCGTCAGAGGGCTGGAAAAGAAGTTTGCGGGCGGCCAGGTGCACGCATTGAAAGGCGTGGACGCGGACATATACAAGGGCGAAGCCGTCGTAATAATCGGCCCGTCCGGCAGCGGCAAGAGCACGTTTCTGCGCTGCCTGAACCTGCTGGACCGTCCCACCGGCGGACAGGTGATATTCGAGGGCACGGACATAACCTCCCCGAAGGTGAACATAAACATGCACCGCATGTGCATGGGCATGGTGTTCCAGCACTTTAACCTGTTTCCCCACATGAGCATACTCAAAAACCTGACCCTCGCGCCCGTGAAGCTCAAGGGCATCAGCAAGGAAGAGGCCGAAGCGGAAGCCCTCAAGCTGCTTGACAGGGTGGGGCTGAAGGCGAGAGCCGACGCCTATCCCAACCAGCTTTCCGGCGGCCAGAAGCAGCGCGTCGCGATAGTGCGCGCACTGGCCATGCACCCGGACGTGATGCTGTTCGACGAGCCCACCAGCGCCCTGGATCCGGAAATGGTGGGGGAGGTGCTGGAAGTCATGCGCGACCTGGCGAAAAGCGGGATGACCATGGCCGTGGTGACCCACGAAATGGGCTTCGCCAGGGAGGTCGCCAGCCGCGTGCTGTTCATGGACGAGGGCAGGATAGTGGAAGAGGGAACTCCCGGCGAGATCTTCCAGAACCCCAAAAACGAACGCACGAAGCTGTTCCTGTCAAAGGTACTGTAAAAACAAATACCGTAAGGCTGCCGCGGAAGACCGTTCCGCGGCGGCTTTTTTTACTGCCGGTGCGGTGAAAGGCGCCGGGCGGTCCCCCGAAAAACGACAGTTATTTTCAAAACGATATAAACTAAAATAATTTTTACTATTGACTGCAAATAATTTTAGCATTATAATGGATACAGAAACCGAATAAAAGCGAAAGGAAGCAGAAAAAATGAACAAGATCCACACCGACAAAGCCCCCGCCGCCATTGGCCCCTATTCCCAGGCGATCACTTCCGGCGGCATGCTGTACACATCCGGCCAGATACCCGTAGACCCCGCCACCGGCGCCGTCGTCGAGGGCGGTATCCAGGCGCAGGCCGAGCAGGTGATGAAGAACCTGTCCGCCGTGCTGGAAGCGGCTGGCACTTCTTTCGAAAAAGTCGTCAAGACCACCTGCTTTTTGCAGTACATGAACGACTTCGCCGCCTTTAACGCCATTTACGCCAATTATTTCGTGTCCCTGCCCGCCCGTTCCTGCGTGGCGGTGGCCAAGCTGCCCAAGGGCGTGCTGTGCGAGGTAGAGCTGATCGCCGAACTGTAAGCGTCCCGCACTCAAATATACGGTAAGGAGAATCATCATGGACATCAAAAGCAAGATGAACACCAAGTTCCGCGATCTGCAGGGCGGCCTGTTCCTTACGGTCACCAAGGCGGACGTGGGCGAGGGCGCCGGCAATTTCCAGAAGAACGGCGGCGACATCATGGCCTGGGCGGATCCCTTCTTCCCGGACCCCTCCATCCCCGATTCCGTTAAAAAGGCGCTGCTTGACGCGGTGGAGAGCGGCATTCCCGCCCACTACGTGATGCCTATAGGCATGCTGGAGCTTCGCCAGGCGCTGGCGGAGAAGATCCGCAAAAACACCGGCCTGGACATCGACCCCAGCCGCAACGTGATCGTCACTCCCGGCTCCGATTCCGGCCTGCTCTACTCCATGATGCCCTTCATCTGCGAAGGCGACGAGGTCATGGTGCCCGATCCCAGCTATCCCAGCAATTTCCTGAATCCCAAGCTGCTGGGCGGCGTGACGGTGCCTGTGCCCCTGTATGAGGAAGACAACTACCAGATCCGCATCGAGGAGTTCGAAAAGCGGGTCACTCCCCGCACCAAGCTGGTGCTGATCACCCACCCCAACAACCCCACCACCACCGTGTTCCGCAGGGAAAGCATCGAAAAGCTGTGCGAGTTCGTTATAAAGCACGACCTTATCCTGGTCTCCGACCAGGCGTTTGAGGATCACGTGTACGACGGCATAGAGTTCGTGCATCCCGCCACGCTGCCCGGCATGTGGGAGAGGACGCTCACCGTGTGCTCCATCTCCAAGGGTCTGGGCTTCAGCGGCTTCAGGATCGGCTACATCTACGCCAACGACCGCATAATGGACGTACTCTACGGCGGCGCGGTGAACGTACTGGGCGCGGCCTCCACCCTGGGTTCCATAGGCGCGGTGGCGGCGCTAAAAGACGAGGAGTACTTAAAGAGCAACTACGTGCGCCTGGAGAGGCGCCGCCGCCTGGCTTACGAGGTGCTGTCCACCATTCCCGGCGTGAAGATGAAGATGAGCGAGAGCGGCATACTCTCTTGGCTGGACATCTCCGCCCTTGGCACCGCCGAGGAAGTGAGCGAGTACATAATGAAGCACGCCAACATCATGGTCAACCAGGGCAACCCCTACGGCGAGCAGGGCAAGGGCCATCTGCGCATAGTGACCGCCTGCTTCGCGAAGGACGAGGACGCCGTGGCGCGCTTCGAGCGCATCAAGGCCGCGCTGACCCAATTGGCTAAGGAAAAAGGCATTATCTGACAACGTGGTTCAACTGCTTAGGGCAGTGCCAATAAATATCCGAAAGGAGTTTTATCAATGTCCGAGACTAAAAAGGAACGTCTTGAGTTCCGGGGCGGCATGTTCATGTCCCTCATCCCGGTAGCGATCTTCTTCGCTTTCTGTGTCATCCTGTTCGTCGTGTTCAAGGCTTTCAACATGGAAGCGCTGGCTACCGGCGGCTTCATCGCCCTGCTGATCGGCGGCGCGCTGTGCAAGAGCTACACCAAGTACTGGAACGCGGCCATCTCCGGCATCTCTTCCATTACTTCCGTGTCCGTTATCGTAATCTTCTTCGTGATCGGCATGTTCTCCGCGCTGATCAAGGAAAGTCAGCTTTCCCAGGGCTTTGTGTGGCTGGCTAACTCCATAGGCATGCACGGCGGCCTGTTCACGGCGTTCGTGTTCTTCGCCACCTGCGTGATCTCTACCGCCACCGGTTCCTCCATCGGAACCATGTTCGTCGCTTTCCCGGTGTTCTACAAGGCCGGTATCGACCTGGGAGTGGGCGCTGCGCTGCTGGCCGGCGCGATCGTGTCCGGCGCCATCTTCGGCGACAACCTGGCCCCCATCTCCGACACCACCATCGCTTCTTCCTCCACCCAGCAGTTTAACGACGGCCGTCCCGCGGACGTGGGCGGCGTGGTGCGTTCCCGCCTGCGCTACAGCGCCGTGGCCGGCGTGATCAGCCTGATCCTGTTCGCCATCTTCGGCGGCATCGGCGGGACCATGGCTGACGCCGAAGTGCTTGCCGGCGCGCAGAGCAAGGCCAACACCCTGTTCATGCTCATTCCCGTCGCGATCATGCTGGTAGTCGCCACCAAGACCCGCAACATCTTCCTGGGCATATTCGTAGGCCTGGTCACCGGCATCATCACCGGTCTTGCCCTGGGCCTGTTCCCGTTCTCCAGGATCTTCGCCAATGACCCCGCCAACAACGCGGCCGTGGGCTTCCTGGTGGAAGGCGTAGCCAACATGCTGGGCACCGTGGGCCTGGTCATAGCGGTATTCGGCATCATGGGCGTGCTCACCGAGGCCGGCATGCTGGACTTCCTGGTAGAGAAGATCCTGGGCAGCAAGATGGCTCAGACCCCCAAGGGCGCCGAGATGGCCTGCCTGATCGGCATCTCCGCCACCACCTTCATCTTCGGCGGCGTGACTTCCGCGTCCATCCTCACCTTCGGTCCCGTGCTCAACAAGATCGGCCATGCCAAGAAGCTGCATCCCTACCGCAGGGCCAACCTGCTGGATGGCGTTGCCAACTCCCTGCCCGCCATCATCCCCTTCATGAGCGTGTTCGTATTCATCGGCGCGGCTCTGTCCGGGCTGTCTCCCGTATCCGTGGCTCTGGGCACTTTCTACGGCGTGGTGCTGTTCGTAGTGTTCCTGGTCGCCGTCATCACCGGCTGGGGCCGCAGGTTCGAAGGCAAGAACGGCGAAGAGCTGAAGGAAGAACCCAAAGAAGAATAAACATCGCATAAGCATCATTTACCGCGCCGCCGCTCGAAACGGCGGCGCGTATCGCAGAAGGCTGAAGCAGAAAGGACGGGCCTATGGGCGAAATGCTGGTACTGTCGGACCGCGAAAGAGCGATACTGTATTCCTACCGGGACACCCTTGAGGGCCTGGCGGAATACCTGGGCAGCGGCTACGAGATCGTGCTGCACTGCCTGGAAAGCTACGAGCATTCCGTCATCAAGATAATAAACGGTTTCCACACCGGACGCACGGAAGGGGCGCCCATCACCAACCTGGCGCTCGCGATGCTCAGTGAACTCAAGCAGCAGCCGGGCACTCCCCACGCCATAGTGTACTTTGCCCAGAACCGCAAAGGCGAGCCCCTTAAGAGCACCACCATCCCCATCCTGGGGGACGGCGACCGCATCATTGGCCTTACCTGCATCAACTTCTACATGAACACCCCCGTAAGCGAGCTCATCCAGGCGATGCGTCCGCAGGAATTCGTGAGCAAGTCCGCGCTCAAAAGCGAGAGCTTTGCCGAGAGCACGGAGGAAATGCTGGCTTACACGATAAACGAGGTCATCCCGGAAGTCAAGGCGGACGCGACCATCAAGCGCTCATTGCACAACAAGGAGATCGTGCGCAGGCTTTGGGAAAGAGGAGTGTTCGACATAAAGGGCAGTGTGGAGACGGTGGCGGCAGCGCTGGAGCTCAGCCCCAACACCGTGTACCTGCACCTGCGCAACCTGCACGGCGGAAAAGGCGCATAAACGCCCGCGTGCATAAAAAATCCACCCGGTTTTCGGGTGGATTTTTGTTATTGCCTGAGACTATTCTCCCAGCTTGGCTTTGGCGGCGGCGATGTCTTCTTCGCTCACGCCGATCGCCAGCAGGTATTCCCGGGCTTCTTCGGCCAGGTCGGCGCCTTCGATGGTGTCGAGCTCAAAGGCGGCAGCCAGGCTCTTCTGTATGTTGGCTTTGGCGATGGCGGCATACTGCTCGGTGCCCGCCTCGACGCCGTAGTAGTTGTAGAAGGTGACCATGTAGTCGGCGGTGACTTCCTCGGCGGACGCGCCCATCAGGCACTCCAGCACGGCGGAAACGAAGCCCGCTCTGTCCTTGCCCTCGTTGCAGTGCACCAGGAAGGGCGCTTCGCCCGCGGCGATAAAGCGCACGCCGTCGGCCAGGCCGAGCCTGAAGTCCTCGGCGGAGAAGTCCACGCCCAGGTTCAGGGCGATGATGCTCTGGCCGGCATAGTAGCTTTCGTCAAAGCCTTCGTAGCCGCGCATCACCTGGTCGTTGTCCGCCAGGTTGATGAAGGTCCTGATGCCGGCTTCACGGGCGGCGGCGTCGGCCTGCTTGTTGCGGTTGATCTCGGGGTTGACGGGGGAGGAGGAGCGGTAGAGCTTGTTCGCGCCCACTCCGGTGGTGGTCACAACGCGGAAATTGGCGTACTCGGCGTCGGTGAGTCCGGGATAGTCCTCGCGGTTCTCGCTCCTGACCAGCTGGTTCATCAGCCAGCTGTCGTAGTAAGCGCCGGGCTTGGTCAGTTCCACGGTCACGGTCACGGGCACTTCCACGCCCTCGTTGTAGTGCCACACATAGCCGGGATCGGCCTCGGTCTTTTCCTTGGTGGCTACGCCGGCGGTGGTCGCCAGGTCGCCCATATTGATGGCGATGAGCGCGTAATCCTCGTTGGTCTCAGGCTTTATCACAACTCTCAAGATCATGCTGCCCTGTTCTACGTCGGAAAAGTTGCTGCCCAGGGCCATTTCATAGCTTTGGCCGTTCACGGTCACGGTCACGCCGTCACCGTAGGCGAAGCCCCGGGAAAGCAGGTCGCTGCCGCTGACGGACAGAACCATATTGCCGTATTTCTGTATCTCGGTCACGGTGATGGGGGCGTCTTCAGCCAGCACGGGCGCCAGCCCCAGGCACAGGCACAGCGCTAGAGCGAGCGCCAGGAAACGGGAAAACTGCTTCATTTGTTTGTCCTCCTTACGCTTTGGAACGGCAGCAGCCGTATGTGGAAATTATAGTGTACGCCGCAGGGGTTGTAAAGCGGTTCGGAAAAGTTTAATATACCTCAAAATATTTCAGAAGTATTACGAAATATTTCAAAAACACTTGATTTTTCCCGCCGGGTGTGATAACATTTAGGAGTGAAGCTATAAATAGCGGAGGCGTCTCATGGAAAACAATAAAGATAACGCGAAAGACCCGCGCTGGGTGATCGCCCGGGTGGAAGCCAAGCGGCAGGCCAAGGCCAAACAGGAAGAAAAAAAGCGCAGGCAGCTGATAATGATCGCCGCGGCGGCGCTGGCGGTCGTGGTGATCGCGGTCATCCTTATAATCGCTCTTTCGTCCGGAGGAAGCAAAACTCCCGACGTCACCGATCCGACCGATCCGGGCACCGAGATCGTTACGACCGCGCCTACGGATGTCGTGACCGAGCCCACGGCTGAACCCACGCCGGGTCCCACCGCCCAGCCGGAAGTGTATCTGCCCATAGTGACCAAGGGGCCCACCACGGGCAAGCGCATCGCCATAACCATACAGTACGCCAACGATCCCAACGTATTGAACGAGATCATGACCATAGCGGAGACCTCCAAGGCTCAGCTGACCGTGTTCGTCACGGGCAAGATGGCGGTGGAGAAGGACGATATACGCGTGGCGCTTCGCCGTGCGAACGATCTGAACTTCGAGCTGGAAAACTTCACCTACGACAACTACAAGCTGTTCTCCCTGTCCGACGCGGACCTGGCCTTCCAGATCTACCAGACCCAGAAGGCGGTCAACCTGGCGCTGGGCGTGGACTACAACATGCACTTTTTAAGGATCTACGAAGGCCTGGCCCAGAACGACCTGCGCACGCATCAGTATCTGGTGCAGCTGGGCAATTACAAGGGCATTGCCTCCTTTAACGTGGACGGCAACGAAAAGGCCCAGACGCTCAAAAAGCTGCAGAGCGGCCTTAAGAGCGGCAACATTTACGCCTTCAACTGCAACGCGGACAGCGTGGCGAAGCTCAAGGAGTTCATTCCCTATGCGGTCAGCAAGGGCTATGAACTGGTGACGCTCAACGACCTGCTGGGCTACGAAAAGAACGAAGTGGCCGCGCTGGAAGGCGAAGCCATGGACGCGTTGATCCCCGAGCCGCTGCCCTTCGTGTACCAGAACTACGTGCTGCTGGGAGGCAAGGAGCGCCCCCAGGGCTACGCGGTGCAGCTGCTGCAGCAGCGTCTGATCGAGCTGGGCTACCTGTCCAAGGACTCCAGGGTGGACGGCGATTACGGCCCGAACACCAAGCTGGCAGTGCAGCTGTTCCAGCAGCAGATGGGTCTGAGCACGGACGGATACGCGGGCGTGGAGACGCAGAAACTGCTGTTCTCCGAAGGCGCCGAACCCAACCGCGGCACCCGGGTAGCGGGACAGAACTAAACCATAAGCATATAAACACGGCGCGGCCCTTTGGGGCCGCGCCTTTTCGGTCTATTCAAGCGAGTTTTTTATCCACTCTTCCACAATCGCCTCGTCGCCGGGCTCCATGAAGGGATGCCTGCTTTCGGTGGCTACCGTCAAAACAGCGTTATGCTTCCGTGCGAAGTCCCTTACGGACGCTTCGGGCTGCAGGTCGTCCTTTCCGGCGTACAGGATGCGGGTGGGGAAGGGCCAGTCGTCCGCGGGATGGGTCAGGATATACCTGTAGTATTCCCAGTTCAGGGTGTCAAGGGGCGTGTCTATCAGTTTTTCTCTTTCGAGCTGCCCGGGAGTGACGCCCGCCCAGAGCATCATGTGCTCCACCAGCCATTTCATGTCTACGATGGGGGACTGGAACAGAACCTTTTCCAGCTTTCTTGCGGGATAGGCGTTGAGCGCGAAATACGCCCCAAGGCTGCATGCGAACAGGGACACGCGCTTCCAGCCGCCAAACGCCCAGTCGGCTATGAGGTCCAGGTCGCGCACGCCGTTCCATATGTTGCATTTATCCGGTCTGCCGCTGCGTTCCCCGTGTTCGGGCAGGTCGAAGGACAGGGTCTGCCAGCCGTACGTTTCGGCGATGTCCGCGAAACGCTCGGCGTATTCCTTCCTGCTGAATTTCCCGTGCACGTATATGAACACTTTGTCGGACGGCGCGCCCCAGAGTATGGCTGGGATGCCGGATACATCGAGTTTTTGGCTTATCATGGCTGTATAATGCTTTCTGCGGAGCAGCGTCCTTCCCCTGCGTTTTTGAGATATCGCTTATTTGCCTTCACGCGTTTGAGCCGCCAGGTCCGCGCATTTATCATAGCACCAGCAGGCTATCTTTTTTATCAGCTCCGCCGGCAGTTCCTTTTCCCAGGGCAGACGTATCGTTCCCTTGCTGACGTCGTATCCGTTCAGTTCTTCGGCGAACACCCCGGTCGCCTCGCCGCCCGGATATATGCCCAGATGCTTTTTCGACGCGGCGAAATGGATGAGGTTCCTGCCCTGTCGGTATGTAGGCATCGACCAGGAGATCACTTCTTCGGCGTCAGGAACGGCGGAGCGGATCAGGGCGCGGACCTCGCTTAGCCGCGGCTGCACAGATTCATCCTGCAGGGCGATGTACTCGTCCACGGTCTGCGGCTTCTCGCAGTAATGGGACTGGTTTTGGCTGGCGAAATCACGTCCGCATTTCGGGCATTTCCACTTCATCCCGACACCTCGCTGTTTTTGGTATGTTTATACGACCCGCTGTCCGTAAGTGGCCGCGCGACGGGTTTTGTCCCGCTCAGGCTATTTAGGAGCATGGTAATGACTTAGCGGTTCGATCCCGAACAGCCCGAACAGCGTCCGGTCGGCATCGAGCGTATCGCCGCGGCTCGCGTCATAGCCAAAGAAGCAGCCGTTTATAAAGTACCGGCAGCAGCCGTCGGTCGCGGGATACAGCTCATATACAGAGCCCTCGGAGTCTGTTATGACCAGTTTTGAGTAACCGAACAGGCATTCTGACGGTTCCGCTAAGCTTGAGCTGCCGATAAGCCCCGTCAGGTCTTCCAGTTTGTCCGGGTCGCTCAGAGTAATTGGCGCATGGGCTTTGCCGGAATAGTACGGGCCGTCGCACACCTGCGCGCTCAAAACGGTCTTTATCCCGGATGGATCGAACGGTTCGAACCCGTATCCGGCGAGCAGTTCCGTGACCAGATCCGCAATCGCCTTGTCCTGCGCGAACCAAAAGCCGGGCCTGCCTTTCTCGCTGCGCCGTATCCAGCCCCCGGTACGGAGGTCGGCGCTGAAACCGCCGTACGATATAGATATGCCGAGTGAGATTTCGTTATAATCGGGAAATGCCCGGTCGTCGTGCGACCGGTCGACGAAATCCGCATCGGCGAGCAGCTCCAGGAGCCGGTTTTGTGTATCTTCGTCGGGAACGAATTCCGAATATCTGCCGCACGCTTCCGGCGGGAACCAGCCGATAGTCAGTGCCGCCCGGGAGTCTTCTGCGCAGGCAGTGAGGCTGAGGATAAGCAGCAGAGCTGACAGCCAAACGAGCGTCTTCTTCATCCGAAAGCACCTCATTGAGTCTTTACCGTTTGGAAGATAAACAGGCCGGGCAGTTCCGTATCGGCATATGTTATCCGGACCTGCTTTGCTAATATGCGGTCTGTGACAGGGATTCGCGGGTGATTATACCGGTAAACTGCGGCACATTGAAACGCCGCATGAACATTTCGCATTTGCACAGGAAAAAGTAGAAAATATTGAGACCGCATTCACTGAGCCCTTCATAGTTTCCCTGCCCTTTTGCCGCCAGCAGGTCGGCTTTACGGATCTCTTCCATGGCTTCGCCGGAAACAGCGCCTATCACGTTGCCCGGCATGCCTCTTCCGTTGCCGATAACGCGCTGAGCCGCTTTTTCCATGCCGATCTGCCGGGCGTCTTCCATAGTCGCGTCGTTCAGCACGGGTCTGCCCCGCACGATCACCGTCACGAATAAGCCCGGATTCAGCCGGCGCAGCACCGAAACGAGCAGCTTGTCCGTCACGATCTCGCCGCAGTTGTCCGTGAACAGGACCAGCCGCCGCGCTTTGAGGACCTCTGTTCTGAAACATTCCAGCAGCTTGGGGTCGATCTTTACGGAAGCCGCCTCATCCAGCTGTGCCCGCAGTACGTTTTCATCCACGTTTTCGGAAGCGCCGAAATCTATATAATTGCCGACCATGGCGTACTGCACAGCCGTTTTCAAACGGTCTTCGGACGCGTTGACCCGGGCTTTCATATACGGGTAAAGGGAGAGCATAAGCTCGTTATAGTATTTTTTCAGCGCCGAATAATCCCTGACGGCGCCGAACGCGTCCTTCTGAAGGGCGTATATCTGTTCGGCGATCTGCGGGGTGCTCAAGCCGTCGCAGTGATCCAGGATCTCCCTGAGTCTGCCTTGGTAGCTCAAAATGCTTTCCCGGGACGCATCTATTGGATACGCATTCAGGTTTTTCCGCAGCAGGCAACTTTTGCAGGATGCGTTTATAAGCATACGGTCAGGTTTTCTCCGTGTCTGGTGTTTTATTGATCGATGGGCTGTATTCTTTCGGGCTAGGGGCATGGGCGGTATGATGCCGTACATCCGGGCATGTCGCCTGCGCTGCGGCAGCCCGGCTTGCGGAGCAAAACCATGATAAGCCCACTTTAGTCCGCTGTCAAGCGCGGCTCAGTTTGTATGCCGCCCAGCCGGTCACCGCCTGGCACAGCCCGAACACAAAATATGCGGTAGACATGAAATTGAAGGGGAACATGTAAAACTGGATGCAGATCCACAGCATCAGCGTCACGCCGAACACGCCGCCCAGTATGACGCCCAGAGGCTTTTTCCTTATCAGCAGCATCGCCGCGGAAAGGTTGGTGATGCCGTTGACTGTGAGAAGCGCGAAGCCCGAAAACAGAAAATCTCCGAACAGGGTGTCGGCAAAGGGCAGCGCCCGGAAATACGGCAGCATCCCGTCCATGTGCAGCGCTTTTCCGCTGGGGTCGATTATCATGGACAGCCCGCCCGCCACGGCGCCTATGCCTATGAACAGCGTCCAGAAGATCAGCCACTTCCTTGCCGTTTCGAAACGTGACACGTTTTTTTCCATCGGTCTCTCCTTATTTCGCGCTTATCGGTCCCGCCGAAAGCTCACGGCGCGATGCGCTTTTCCGGCGCATGGCCGAAAAACACGCGTTTGGGGCGCAGGGCGAGCAGGCGGACCCAATCTTCGGACAGGGGGGAGGTCTCGCCGTACGCGGGAATATACTCCTTTGGCTCAAGGTCCCCGACGAAGCAGTCGCCGTCGTCCAGTATCAGGGAAACGCTGTCCGCGCTGTGGCTCGGGGTGGGAATGACCTCGCCGCGGATGCCCATGCGGGACAAAAACGCCCGGCTCTCTTCGCAGGAGACCACGACAGCCTCTGTTTCGTTTATCGGCGTGAACGGCAGGCGGTCTTTCGCGAATATGCCGTCAGAAAAATGCACGAAGTCCTTCTGCACGTCAATTAGCAGCAGCTTTGCGCCCAAGCGCGTCAGATCCCCGATCAGCCCAATGTGGTCGGGATGAAAGTGGGTCGCCAGCACGTAAGCTATATCCTGCGGCTTTATTCCGTTTTGCTTAAGGACCCTGTAAAAGGCGCCCAGCGTGCCGGCGTAGTCGGTGTCTAAGAGCAGCCCGCCCTTGGCGCCCGGGATAAAGAAGGAGTTGGTGTTGCCGTACTTAAGCTTCGTCATTTTTTGGCCGTGCCGGAGCCGATAAACAGCCCCAGCGCCATGCCGACGATCATTCCGATGCCGATATTGACGTGCAGCGCGGTGGAGACGGCTGTGCCCAGGCAGATGCCCAGCGCCATTCCCTCGGAACCGTAGTTTTCCGGCTTGTCGGACTTTTTGCGGGCGCCTTCCCTTGCGACGACTACCGCGATCAGCAGTCCTATGGCGATCCAGGGCGCCGCCGCGCCCATAAACTCAAAAAACCTGTCCATGTTTTATTCCTCCTTTTGTTTCAGTACGCGCTCAAGCGGCACCCAGCCCAAATACCGGGGCCTGCCGCCGGAAAGCGCGGTGAGTCGTTCGATCTCCAGATATCCGTCGGTGCGCACCCTGTCCCAGGCGTGGATCACCTGCCCGCCGCCAAGAGAGATGCCGCAGTGCCCCCAGTTCACGGGCCCGTTTTCGCCCGGGCACAGGCAGTCGTAGAACACGAACGCGCCTCTTTCGGGGATCCCGCCTGAAAGCGCGTCGGAGTACAGGCAGCAGGACTCCCCGGCGCAGTCGCCGCCGAATATCTCAAGGCCGCTGCTGTTTTCCAGCGCGTCTTCTATGAACGAGAGGCACCAGCCGGCGTATTTTGTGTCGCCCAGCATGCTTTCGGCCCGAGAAATCATATTGTCCGTGAGTATTTTAAGCCACTGTTCGCGGCTGATAATGGACACGTGGGTGACGCCGTTGGCTTTGTCGGGATACTCAGTCAGCATCCGCATCCCCACCGCTTCGGCAGTGCGTATGGAGGGCTCGTTGGTGTACTTGCAGTATGAGTACAGCGCCGGATGATCCGTATTGCGGAACGCCCAGTCCCGTACGGCTTTGGCGGCTTCCTTCGCGTAACCCCTGCGCTGGCAGTCGCGGCGGATGTGGTAGCCTATCTCGGGCAATATCTGCCCGTTTATGTTCTGCAGCGTCAGACCGCAGTCGCCGATAACTTCGTTCGTATCTTTAAGGCACACCGCCCACAGCCCGAAGCCGTCCTTGCGGTATCGGGCCATATTGCGCTCTATCCAGCCTCTTACGCGGGCTTCGTCGAAGGTATATTGATAGTGCCGCATGATGTCAGGATCGGCCAGCACAGAATAAAGCGCGTCAATGTCGCCCTCGTTCATTTCCCGCAGGAAGAGTCTATCGGTTGCGGGCAGCATTCATCTCACCTCTTTTGCGGACCTGATCAGGTGCCCTTCCGCACAGCCGCGAACGTGGCCGCCAGGCAGACCGCTATCGCAGACCGGCCCGGATTGGCAAACGGGACTGTCAGCGGAAACAGGAGCGCCAGCGCGCCTGCCGCTTTATTCATAACAGAATGCACGGATACGAACCGCCTGCGTACGGCAAATCCCGAGACCACGTTTACGAGCTTTATAAACGCTATAATGCCTGCCCAGACGTACAGCCATGCCGGGAGATCCAGGACCGGGAGCAGTCTTATCAGGCAAACGGCCGCAAACACGAGATCCGCAGCCGTATCCAGCTTCGCCCCGAATTCGGAGGCGGTGTTCGTCTTCCTCGCCGCAAAACCGTCAAGCATGTCGGACAGCCCGGCAGCTATGTAAAACGCATAAAAGGCAGGGGAGAACACCGGACAAAACAGCAGCACGGCAGCGGCGGCTATCCTGAAAAACGTGAGTGCGTTTGCGATCACTCCGTTTTGTCTCCGAGCGCGGACAGTACGAACGCGAGGGGTACGTCCATCCGTTTTGCGGTCTCGGCGGCGGTAAGACCGCTGTCAACAAAGCGCCGCACGACTTTTTCAATGCTTTCGCCGACTTCGATGATGTGCCCGTCCGGGTCGTAGAAGCGAACGACGCGCTGTCCCCAGCCGTGCTCGATCAGGGGGTGAACATAGCGGATGTCCAGGTTTTCCAGCCGCGCGCAGAAAGCGTCCAGGTCGTCATCCTCAAAATACAGCTCTCCCGCGTTGCCCTGCAGTGCCACCTTATCCGTCCGTATGAAGGTTTTCCAGCTCTCCAGCGTCTGCAGCGCGATGCCGCCTTCCAGGGTGACGTTCTCGCCGAAGTCCTGCGTCACAGCCAGCCCGAGCGTGTCGCGGTAGAAGCGCTTGCTTTTTTCCATATCGCTCACTGCCATGAGCGTGCTGACGTACTTCATCGCCTATCCTTTCAGGTTTTTGAGCGCGTCGGGGTTGTTGCCCGTGATGGCGGCGAGCTTGTCACATGTGTCCATGTCGGGACAGTCCGCACAGGTCTTGACCTGCCTGCCCGGCGCGCACCGGCGGATAGGGCAGAGGGAGCCGCAGTACGCGCTCTTTGCTCCGTCCGTGCGGCAGCCTTCACACAGGATCATTTCGGGGGTTATGGTAACACCGTTTAGACGGGACCAGTCTTCGGCCACTTTCTGCCTGAGCGCGGCGTCGCCTTTGACGGTGGCGATCCGGGCTTCGCAGCTTTCGCAGTCCAGGCCGCAGTACGCTATGAACTGTTTCATATATGCCTCCCAAGGCCGTTTATTTCGTGCTGCAGGTTTTCGAGGAATCTTCCCGCGTGGGCGCCGTCCATCTGCGTGTGATGGAACTGGAAGGACACGGGCAGCAGGTATTTGAACAGCTGCTTCCTGTACCTGCCCCAGATCAGGAAAGGATTGTTGAATATGCCGCTGTTCATGCCCACCGCGCCGTCTATCTCGGTGTCCACGATGGCGGAGGTGCCGACGACCATGCTTTCATGGGACAGATCCCGGTCCGAACAGCTTTGGGCAGCCAGGGCTGTGTACTTAAGGTAATCGCGGTTGAAAGCGTCAAAGTCATCCGTGAACAGTATATCGCAGGAACTGACTTCACCGGACGCGTTTTTTACTATGGTGTTCACGGCTATCGTGTCGTACTTCATCAGTTTTTCGCCTACGGGGAGCATGTAAAACTCCTTTATGGGCGAGGCTGCCCTGCCCACGCAGAAGTCCATCAGCATGTTGAACTTAAGCCCGCGCTTTTTTCCGAGCCGGACAAGTTTCGTGACATCCAGGGTCTTAAAGAACGTCACCATGGGGTTGGGCGCATGCAGCCACATTTCCCATGCGGCGGCTCTTGTCGTGAGTTTGGGATCGATCTGTTCCGCCATCGTTGCCTCCCGAATACAGCGAACTCGCGTCCACATATTATAGCGAACGCTCAGTCACAAGTCAAGCGCTTTCGTGGGCCGGGGGCATTATAAAAACAGCAGCGGAAAACCGCTGCATTATAATTATTCCGGGGAGGCTCGGAGGGGCCGCAGCCCCTTCGGCTTTGCTCCGCAGGACCGGCTTTGCCGGTTCTGGGAGGATCTATGCGCAAGCGAGCCTGCCCGCCGAAGCGTAGATCCCTTCCTTGCGGCGTTTTTCATACAAAAACAGCAGCGGAGAACCGCTGCTGTATAATTATCCCGGGGAGGCTCGGAGGGGCAGCAGCCCCTTCGGCTTTGCTCCGCAGGACCGGCTTTGCCGGTTCGAGGAGGATCCGTGCGCAGGCGAGCCTGCCCGCCGGAGCATGGATCCATTCCTTACGGCTTTTGCGCCCGGAAAACGCCGCAGCATTTTCAGCAAAAGACGCAAAACCCCAAAAATGAAAGAAATGGATCAGAGATCCATTTCTTTCAAAGCGTTAGTCGCCCAGGATCTTGGTAACAACGCCGGAGCCTACGGTCCTGCCGCCTTCGCGGATAGCGAAACGCAGGCCTTCTTCGCAGGCGATGGGGGTGATCAGGGTGATCTCCATGTCGATGTTGTCGCCGGGCATGACCAT
>JAFWUC010000040.1 GCA_017518705.1 Clostridia bacterium | reverse complement strand
GTGACGCCCCTGCACATGGCCATGATAAGCGGAGCTGTGGCAAACGGCGGCGTGATGATGGAACCCAAAATGGTCAGGGAAGTCAGACGGCACTCCGGGCTCATGATCTCAAAGACCCAGGCGAAAGCATTTATCACCTGCTTAAAACCGGATCTGGCGCGCACGGTCGCGTACTATATGTACGAGACCGTCAACAGCGGCACAGGCACGCGGGCGAAGATAAACGGGTACACGCAGGGCTATATTTGCGGCAAGACGGGCTCCGCGGAGACCACGTCCGACAAAAACAGCCAGACAAACGCCTGGTACACCGGCTTTTTGTACGAGGACGAGAATCATCCCTACGCCATAGCGGTAGTGGTGGAAAAGGGCGGCGCGGGAGGCAGCGTTGCAGCGCCAATAGCCGCCAAGGCACTTAAGAAAGCGATAGATCTGGGATTATAACAGGAGGATATGCCATGAATGTTCAACAGTTCGCAACAGCCATCCGCGAGAACGTGTCCCGCGTTATCGTAGGCAAGGACAACGAGATCGACCTGATAGTCGCCGCAATACTGGCGGGCGGCCATGTGCTCATGGAGGACGTGCCCGGCACGGGCAAGACGCTCATGGCGAAAACCCTCGCCAAAAGCGTGAACGCCCAGTTCAAGCGCGTGCAGTTCACTCCGGACCTGTTGCCCACGGATGTCACGGGTCTGAGCGTGCTTGACAGGGGCACCGGGGAATTCGTGTTCAAGCCCGGCCCGGTGTTCACCAACATACTCCTGGCGGACGAGATCAACCGCGCGACGCCCCGCACCCAGAGCGCGCTTTTGGAATGCATGGAGGAAAAGCAGGTGACCATAGACGGCGAGACCCGTCGCCTGCCCAGCCCGTTCATAGTCATCGCGACCCAGAACCCGGTGGAGACCCAGGGCACTTTCCCGCTGCCCGAAGCGCAGATGGACAGGTTCCTGATGCGCCTGAGCCTGGGCAGGCTGACCGGGCCGGAGAACGTGGAAATGCTCAAGCGCTTTATGGGCGAGAGCCCGCTTGTGGAGCTGGACAGCGTATGCGGCAGCGAGGAACTCATACAGGCGGGGAAAGAGTGTGAAAGCGTGAGCCTGTCCGAGCCCGTGATGGAATACATGTCGTCACTGGTGCTCAACACGCACGCGGCTACGAACGTCATACTGGGGGTCAGCCCCAGAGGCCTTATCGCGCTCATGCGGGCGTGCCGTGCCTGGGCGCTCATAAAGGGCAGGAGCTTTGTGACTCCCGACGACGTGAAGACGCTGGCTCAGCCGGTGCTGGCTCACAGACTTACCCTTAAGAGCGTTTACGGCGTAAATGACGCCGCCAGGACCGCGATAAACGAGGCTCTGGAAATGACGGAAGTGCCAACCGAGGATATCAACGAGAAATGAGCGTACTGTGGCTTGTCGTGCTGACAGCTCTGTTTGGCGCGGTCCAGGCGCTGCTGTTCGCATGGTTTAACTACAAACAGCTCTCGTACAGCCGCTATTTCGCCAAAAATACGGCGTTTCGCGGCGAACAGACGGAGCTAATAGAGCGCATCCGCAACGAGAAACTGCTGCCCGTGCCCTGGCTAAGGGCCGAGAGCCGCATCCCGGAGGCGATAGTCTTCAGCGCCGACGAAGGAGAAAAGCAGCAGGACGAGACCAGCGGAATGTATCACAAGAGCCTGTTCTTCCTTTCGCCCATGTGCGCCATAACCAGGCACCACATGATAACTCTGGCGAAGAGGGGCGTATTCGACGCGGGAGGCGTGGCACTCACCGTGGGCGACCTGTTCGGGCTCAACAAAAAAACGCGTCTTCTCAACCTGGACTGCAGCATAACCGTTTATCCGGCATTGCCCGGAAACGATGATATTCCCGACCCGGCCAATAAATTCCTGGGCGACGCGCTGGTAAAGCGCTGGATAATGCCGGATCCGTTCCTGGTGAGCGGCATACGTCCATATGCCCAGGGAGACAGCCTTAAGGACATCCACTGGAAGGCGAGCACGAAGAGCGAGAGCCTGCAGGTGAAGGTGAGGGATTTCACGTCCGATCCGAAGGCGCTGGTGATATTGAACATTCAGACCAACCCCCGTCAGTGGGCGCAGGTGCCCACCCACGAGGAGGAGAATGTGGAACGCGCCATAAGTCTTGCGGCGGGCATCTGCCTGAGGGCGATCAAATCCGGCATGAGCGCGGGTTTTGCCTGCAACGCCGAGATGCTGGGCAGAGAGAAGGCGGGTACGGGGATATTCCTGGCTTCCGCGCCGGGAGAGGCCCAGTTCGAAGGCATACTGGAGACCATGGCCCGCATAGTGCTGAAGCCGGATTTGAATTTCCACACTTTTCTGTCCGGTCTGGGAGACGTGCACGGGGAGGACATACTCATACTGTCCGGCTACGTGAGCGAGGAAGTGGAACATGAGATCGCGCTGCTCAGGCAGAAGGGCAATACGGTCAAGGTGCTGAACCTGTCGGGGAGGGAGATCAGATGAAGCGGCTGGGAAATATGCTGTTCCGGGCAGGAATGTGCGTGCTGACCCTGGCGCCGCTGTGCGCAGGCGGAGGCAGTCTGCTTATGACGGGCACCGTATTTGCCTGCGCCTGGTTTGCGGTGCAGACACTGATCATCGCGTTTGCGGCGCTGCTGCCCGCGTATGTGGGTTCATACAAGGTGCAGGAAATGACTTCGTATGCCGCTTCGCGCATGAACGATCCCAACCCCGACCGGGAACTGATCAGAGAGACGGTAAAGACCGGGCACCGCTTTCCCATACGCATGACCGTGTTCATTCTGCTGCTGGCGGCGGCTCTTGCAACGGGCTTACTGCTGCCCGGCGAATTGTTCCAGAGCACGATCAAGCACGTGATGATGGCGGGCGCGATGGGCGCGCTGGCGTTTACCGCGATGCTTACACTGCCGGGGAACGACTGCGTGTGGACGCAGCTGCCGGGAGTGGTGCTGGGCTTTCTAAACTACACGGTGATGGCGCTGGTGCTGCATTTCGGCGAGCCCGCCCGGGAAACGGAATATCTTATGGGCGCCTGTGCGCTGGCGTACGTGTTTATGGGCGGAATAAGCCTGAACAGGCAGGGGCTCTCCACCTCTTCCGGCGGAAAAGGCGAGGACAAACGTCCGCCCATTAACGTGGTCAGGAAAAACCGCAGGATAGTTATAGGCTTCGCCCTGGCTGTGTCCGCGGCATCGTTCGTAAAGCCGATAAAGGCTGCGGCGCTGTGGGTATGGGCGCAGATAAAAACGCTGATGAGCTGGATAGCCTGGCTGTTAAGAGGCGGACAGGACGTGGTGGAGGAGGGCAACATCGACGCCCTGCTGCAAAGGGGAGATCAGGCCGTAAAGATCAACCCGGAGAACATTGAAGCCGAAGCCGATATCGGCGGCATCAGCACGATGGACAAGATCTTCCTGATCGCGTTTTTCAGCATCGTGGGCCTGGGCGCGCTGTGGCTGATCTTTTCGGGACTGGCCAAGCTCTCCAAAAAGCTGTCCGAATTGCTGGAGCGCTTCCGTGTGCAGGCTACTCAGGGTTATTATGACGAAAAAGAAAACCTGATGGAAGGCGATGAGAACCGCCGCCGCGCAAGGGACATGTTCAGGGACAGGCTCAAAAACCTGTTCAAGCGGGAAACGCCCTGGGAAAAACTCTCCGCCAGGGAAAAGGCCAGGCGGCTGGTCAAAAACCTGTACCGCAGGCAGGGCGGGAAGATAAATGGCTTAAAGACCCTGACTGCCCGGCAGGCCATAGAACAGATCGGTCCCAAGTGCGCCAGGCAGCTGTCCGAGGTATACGACGTTGCCCGTTACAGCGAACTTCCCGTGGAGGAAGACAGCGTAAACGAGCTTAAAAAGGAGCTGCGCTGATGCAGGAAAAGCAGCTTAGCGACAACTTAAAATGGAAAATCAGGAACCTTCCCGACTCCCCGGGCTGCTATATCATGCGCAGCGGCGGGGACGTCATTTACGTGGGCAAGGCCAAAAACCTTAAAAACCGGGTCAGACAGTACTTCCAGTCCAGCCGTGACCACACTCCAAAAGTGCGGGCGATGGTGGAAAAGATAGACGATTTCGACACCGTGCTGGTGGACGGCGAACTGGAGGCGTTGATGCTTGAGTGCAACCTGATAAAACGCTACCGTCCTCGCTACAACATACTTCTGAAGGACGATAAGCATTATCCGTTTATCAGGATAGACCTGAACGAGCCCTTCCCGGCGCTCAAGATCGTGCGGGAACAGGTCAAAGACGGCGCGAAATACTTCGGTCCTTACATCGGCGCGGCGGCGGTAAGGGAAGTGCTGGACACCGTGAGGAGCGTTTTTCCCATACGCAGCTGCCAGAAAAGTCTGCGCGAGGGCATGAATGAGAGGACCTGCCTGCATTACCAGACGGGGGAGTGCTGCGCGCCCTGCGCGGGAAAGGTGACGAGCAAGGAATATCATGCCCAGCTTCAGGGAGTGATCCGCTTTCTTTCCGGGCATGACGAGGAAGTCAAAAGGCTGCTCACCCAGAAGATGCTGGCGGCTTCGAACAGCATGAATTTCGAGCGCGCGGCGCTTCTGAGGGACAAGATCAGGGCAGTCGACGACCTTATGCAGCGGCAGAAGACCCTGTCCACCGACGGCGACGACATGGATGTGATCGCCCTCAGTCCCTCGATGCAGGACATTTTGGTCGACGTGATGCTGTTCAGGGGCGGGAAAATGATCTCATCGACCATACACACCCTTGAAGGCGCGGCACGGGAGGACGAGCAGGAAGCGCTGATACGATTCGTGACTCAGTATTATTCCCTGTCGAATCCGCCCGCAAGGGAAGTGCTTATCGGCATGGACCTGGCGGAACGGGACACGCTGGAGCAGCTTTTAAGCGAGACGGCGGGCAGGAAAGTCAAGCTTCACAGGCCCGAAAGGGGAGACAAGGCCGCGCTCATCCGCATGGCGGAAAAGAATATAGAGGACGCCCGGATAAAGATAGAGACCAGGCGCGAAAAACAGCTTGAGAGAACGCTGGGCGCGCTTAATGAACTGACGTGGGAACTGGATTTGGCCGAAGCGCCGCGCAGGATCGAAGGCTACGATATCTCCAACACGCTGGGGCAGCAGAGCGTCGCCAGCGAAGTGGTGATGATAGACGGGGAATGCCGCCACGGCCAGTACAGGCATTACAGGATCAAGACCGTGGAAGGAGCAAACGACTTCGCTTCCATGAAAGAAGTCATTTCCCGCCGGTTTACCCGCGGGCTCGAGGAGATCCAAAAGCGCCGGGAACAGGACCTGCCGCTGGAAGAAGGCAGTTTCTCCGATTTTCCGGATCTGCTGCTGATAGACGGCGGCAGGGGGCAACTCAATATGGCACTGGAAGCCCTGAAGGAACTCGATCTGTCGATCCCCGCCTTCGGCCTGGCCGAGCGTGTGGACGAGATCGTGCTGCCGGACAGGGAGGATACGATACTTCTGGACAGGCATTCGCCCGCGCTGCACCTGATCGAAAGACTGAGGGACGAGGCGCACCGTTTCGCCATAACCCACCACAGGAAGCTCAGACAGTCAAACTCCATAGCTTCCCGCCTGGAAAAGGTGCCGGGAATAGGCCCGGCCCGAAGGAAGGCCATATTAGGTCACTTTAAGACGGTCGAGGCGCTTAAAGCAGCGAGCGTGGAAGAGATCTCCCGGGTAAACGGGGTGGGGGAAACGTTCGCGAAAGCCGTGTATGAATTCCTGCATGAAAACGGGCCGGCGGAATGACCGCCGGCCCGTTTTATATATAGGACTATACGTATCTCTGGGTGAGCACGTCGATGACGCCGCGGGTAGTGAGCCTGAGCGTCGGGATAACGGCAAGGCTCATGAACGAAAGGGTCATAAACGGGTCGATGCCGTCGCTTACGCCCAGCCGGTGAGCCGCAGCCTTCGCGCTTTCCAGGCGCTGGTTGACGTCGTGTATCGAGCTGCCGCTCATCAGACCTGCGATCTCAAGGGGCAGTTCGGCGATCACTTCGCCGCGCTCCACGACGCAGATGCCGCCGTGCATATGGGTGATGCGGTTGGCGGCAGCCGCCATGTCCGCGTCGTTTTCTCCGACTACGATTATGTTGTGGCTGTCGTGCGACACGCTGGTCGCCACCGCGCCTCTCTTCATTCCGTAGCCCCTCAGGTAGCCCAGACCTATGTGCCCGGTGCCCCTGTGGCGCTCGATAACGGCTATCTTAAGCACGTCTTTCTCGGTGTCAACGCCGTCGGCGTAGCCGTCGTCCGTGGTGATTATCTCGCCCTTCACCATTCCGATGATGGCTTTGCGGCGCGTATCGAAGAAACTGGCAGGCGTGAGTTCGTTCACGCGGAAGGTATCCAGCGCCTGCTGACGCAGGTTATCGTCGATCTCCGGGCGTTCAAAGTCCAGCACCTGGCCGTTGGAATAACGCAGGGTGCCCTTTTTGTAGACTTCAAGAACGTTGAACCTGTCCAGGTCATCCACGACGATCAGGTCGGCCAGGTAGCCGGGGGCGATCGCGCCCTTGTTATTCATAAGGAAGTACCTGGCGGCGTGGTGGCTGGCGACCTTGAGCGCGATGATCGGGTCTGCGCCGGCGGCAATGGCCTTTCTGACTATGCAGTCGATGTGACCTTCGGAAAGGATGTCGTTGGGATGACGGTCGTCGGTCGCGAACATGCAGCGGGAGTAGTACTTTTCGTTCAGCAGGGGCATCAGCGCGTTCAGGTTCTTGGCGGCGGTGCCTTCCCTGATCATTATAAACTGGCCTTTGCGCAGCTTTTCCAGCGCTTCTTCGATCGTGGCGCACTCGTGGTCGGAGTACACGCCCGCGGCCATATAGGCGTTGAGCGGGTTTCCGCTCAGACCCGGCGCGTGGCCGTCTATCTTTTTGTGGTGGCTTTGGGCGGCGACAATCTTTTCGATGCAGTCCACGTCGATGCCGATCACGCCGACGAAATTCATCATTTCCGCGAGACCAAGCACCCTGCCGTGCTCGTAGAAAGAGTCGATGGCGCGATAGTCCAGGCGCGCGCCGCTTTCGTCCAGAGGAGTGGAGGGCACGCAGGAGGGGAGCATGAAGTGTACATCCACGGGCAGCCCCTCGGTGGCTTCGATCATGTACTCGATGCCGTCCACGCCCATTACGTTCGCGATCTCGTGGGGATCGCAGATGACGGTGGTGGTGCCGTGAGGCAGTACTGCACGGGCGAATTCGGCGGGGGAGAGAAGCGTGCTTTCCAGGTGGATATGCGCGTCTATGAGCCCCGGCAGAACGAGCTTGCCGCTGACGTCCACCTCGTTGATGCCGGAATACTCGCCCATGCCGACGACCAGACCTTCCGCCACGGCGATGTCGCCGGTGCAGAACTCGTTTGAGAACACGTTCAGGTATTTGGCGTTTTTGAACACCAGGTCGGCCTTTTGGCGCCCGGCGGCTACGTCCACCACCCGCAGCTTCTTCTGCAGCTTGCGGTTGATCTTTCCGGTAAAGCTTTCTTTTATCCCTGCCATTTGATCCTCCTACAGAGTTCGGATTAGTTTGACGCAGCACGCCAGGATCGTTATCTCGCCCCACAACAGGCTGTCTATCCTGAGTTCCCGGTCATAGGACTGGAGCATAAGATGGGAAGCGTCAAGCTTTTTGATGCGCCTCACCACTCGCTTTCCGCCGTAATGCACCAGCATGAATGCGTCGTCAACGGGCGTTTTTTCGGGCACGCACAAAAGCAGGTCGCCGGCGTGGACCCTAAAACCGCTTAACGAATCGTCCGGAACGCGGAACAAGGTGACTTTGTCGGGGGTGCCGCCTTCGATCTTGCCGCCCACCACGGGGAAAAGCATATGGTCTATCACAAGTCCTTTTTCGTCCAGAATGGGCACGCGCTTTACGACCCCGCCCAGCGCGTCAAGCCAGGCGGCGGAGCTTTCCGCGTCCTGCTCGGCCTGCTTTTCGGTTTTGGACGACGTCTCGGCGGGCTTTTCGACAGGTATGATATACGGCCTGGGGCGGGGACGGGGCTTTTCTTCCACGGCGTTAAAGGTATCGATCTCCGTGGACATGCTCTCGGTTATCCCGCATGCCTTGAGCAGCCGCTTCACCTGGTCGTCGGAGGGGATGCGCCGGCCAGACTCGACTTCTTTTATGAAGCTCTCCGCCAGCCCGGTCTTCTTGGCCAGCTGTTTTTCGGTAAGCTTGTATTTTAGACGGTTTGCGCGTATGGTGTCGCCCATGCGGCTCATAGGATATGCCTCCAAATGATATTAAAACTAACGTTTGATTTGCACGGGCGGCTACTGCTGCATTTTGTCAGCCAGGTCTTTTACTATCTGGTAGTATCTGCTGCCGTCCTTCTGGCCGAAAGTGGCGCGCAGCCGGTTGTACGCGGCGCGCATGCCCTTGCTGGTGGAGAATATCTCGGCGATCTGCACGGCGTGCTCGGCTTCTATGCCTGCCTGAACGAGCAGGGCGACCTCGTCGGAAACGGGTTCTTCAGCAGGAGCGGCCTCGGGGGACCGGGCAGGTTCCGCTTTTGCGGGCGCCTCGGCAGCCTGGGCGGCCTCAACCAGGAATGTGCCTTCTTCGGACTCCTCGAACTTAAAGGAGTCACCGTACTGCCTGCGGATGTAATCTATAGGCTTTCTGTGGGAGCGCTGCTGGTCCACCCTGTAATCGGTGAGAGTATTCAGCGCAGTGAACAGCTGGGAGGAAGCTATCTTCCCGTTGGCAGCTGCCAGCTGTTCCTTTATGAAAGCGCGGATGACCTGGGCGCGGCCGGCGTGAGTCGCTTCGGCCTTGGGCTGAGGCTTGGGCGCTTCGGCGGGCTTTTCGGCGGGTTCCTGCGGCTTGGGTGCGGGAGCGGGCTGCTGAGGCTTGGGTGCGGGCGCGGGAGCAGGCTGCTGAGGTTTGGGCTGAACGGGTTTGGCCGCCTGCTGGGGCTGGGGCTTGGGCTGGGGTTTGCTTACTGCCAGAGTCACAAAGGATGTGCACGCGGTCTTCCACAGGGGATTCGCCTTTTCGGTGCCCATGCCTATGACTTCCATGCCGCCGCTCCTGAGGCGCACGGAGAGAGAAGAAAAGTCCGAATCGGAAGAAGCGATTATCACGGTGTCGCACTTGCCGATAATGTCCATCGCTCCGATCACGAGCGCGATATCGGAAGAGTTCTTGTACTTGGAAGGACGGATGGTGAGATTGGGATGTATGGCGTATCTGAGCGCGGGCTCGACCCAGCTGTTCAGCGCCTGGGCAGCGCCGTAAAGCTCTTTGAACACTATGTCGCCCAGTTTCGCGGCGTGGGTAAAGATCTGCTCCGCGAACACGGGCTGCACGTTTTCAGCGTCTATAAGAATGGCGATTTTCACAAATAATACGGTTCCTTTCGTTTCGTGTGTCAGTATGAATACTCCCGGCAGTACAGAGGGATGGCGGGCAGCGCGTCGATAAACCCGGCCTGAAAGTCCAGCCAGCGGGCAAAATACGCGGCGTAGTCGCCCTCATCGGTCCTGTAAGTGTCCCGCGCCGCCTGATAAAGCTCCGGGTCGTCTATGCCGAAAAGATTGTCCGCGCCGTTCGGCTTAAAGAAAACGGACAGGTCTTTGTCCGGACATATGTCCAAAGTGATGAGCATAAGGTCGCTTAAGCGCTTCCGCGGCGAGCGGGCGATCCGCTCAAGCTCGGAGGAAGCGAGCGGCTCGCAGATTAGTTCGATGCCTGCCCGGGCAAGGGGCTGCACAAGATATGCGTCAAGCAGTTCTTCACCGATCTCCCCGTCCTCGGCATAAGAGAGGCTGAGGCTCAGGCGCACGATCTCGCCGCCTTCAAGCCGGCAGCGGACGCCGTCGGAAGTGGCGTCGTAAGGTTCGCCGGCTTCGTTGAGCGTCCAGCCGTCCTCTTCCAGCAGCAGGGCCGCCATATCGGGATCGGTTTCATAAGGCTCGGGAAGCGCGTTCGCCGGGTGCGCGAAGGCGGGATCGTTTACAGAGCAGAAGCCGTTTATGCCCGCACTTGCTTGGATGCCGGCGGCAGCAAGCAGTTCGTCTCTGTCAAGGCACAGGGCGACGGCTTTGCGCAGATAAGCGCTGTACACCGAGTTTCTTTCACAGGCAAACGCCAGACAGGTATAGGCGGTGGGAAGGGGAGAGGAGGCGCGCCATTCACCCTTGTAAAATGGATTCTCCTCCAGGACCAGCTTTGCGCCGTCGAAGCTCACGAAACGGTACCTGCCCGAGGTGACGGCAGGGTTTCCCAAATATCCCGTTACGGGGTCGAGCAGCACCGCGCGCAGGAGATCCCCGTCAGGTCCGCCTTCAAGCGGGTTTTCGGCCGAAGCGATAAACGCGCCGTCGCCTTCGTCATACACGGCAAGACCCGGGAACAGCCGGGACGCGGGGAAGGGAGTTAAGCTGATTAGGCCGCTTTCGAAAAAGCAGGGCAGGCTTGCGGGGGATACGGTGAGCGCAAGCTGATGATCGCCAAGCACCCTGACGCCGCCAAACTCTCTGCTTCTGCCGGAATGATACCTGTCCCAGCCTGACAGGTAATCAAACGCATCTTCATCGGCGCCCAGATCCCCGATGCAGGGCGAGGCCAGCATCAGTATGGTGAAGGCGTAGTCGCCGGCTGTGACGGGGCTTCCGTCGGAAAAACACATATCATGTCTGAAGGAGATCAGGTATTCCCTTCCGCCGTCTTGCGTATCGGCGACGAGTATCTCCTCTGCCACGGAATCGTCCTGACGGTACCTTAAGTGTTCCTCATCCCAGTATACGGGGCTCAAGCCGTTAAGCAGACGGCGCGCCAACGCGTCGTAAGGCGTCCCTTCCCAAAGAGAAGAGAAAAACGCGCCCTCCATGGGGAAAGCCAGGACCGTTTCCTCAGCCGGAGCGCCGCTGAACATCATGGCGCACAGCATAAACAGCGCTGTCAGGACGCTCGACACCCTTTTCATAACTTCCTCCATATGCATGTGAGTATTCATACACAGCATAATTATACCACATAGAGGCGGCGGAATGGGGAAAAAGAAGCAGTTTTACAAAAAAATAGCATAAAAAAAGCGGGAGAAACGCTCTCCCGCCGGGTTTTTACCGTTTTGACAGCTTGCTCAAACTGTTTTCGAAGCAGCCGTCCATGATCGCGGACACCTGCCGCGCCAGCGATTCGGGCCGCTGTGCCATGCCCTCCGAGATCCATCTGACCACTATGCCCATAAGCGCGTAGGAGTAGAAGGCGCACACGCATTCTCTGTCGTCATTGTCCACAATGGCACAGGAGGGACAAGCTTCCAGCGCCGGCATGAGCAGTTTCTGGAACTCAGCAAGTATGAAACGCTTGAGGAATTCCCTGTTGAAGGAGGATTTCAGGTTGAGCAGCAGGCGTTTGCGCGGTTTGAGAGCGTTGAGCATATCTATAAACCGCTGCTGCCAGCCGGTGATATCGCGGCACTGACTCATCGCATGGCTCAGCTCGTTTTCCAGCGTCCAGCCCGCCAGGTCGTAAATGTCGCGAAAATGATAATAGAAAGTCATGCGGCTGACGCTGCACTGGGCAGTAATGTCGGAAATGCTTATCCTTGCAATGGGGCGCTTGTCCAGCAGCTCCAAAACGCCCGGGAAAGGTGCCGCTTGGTGTCGTCGGATTTCATATAGCCTCCTGGTGCAGAGTATGTATAAAAGATTGCGCGGGGTCGTTCAAAAAGCTTTGTCGATCGGTTTTTTATGGTGCGCATCTGGACTTTGCAGCCGAATTGTTGAACATGGTGTTGACTATCAAGACGTTATGAATTATAATAACGCTTGTGCAGAAATTCAATAAACAGATTAATCGGATAATGTTCGATAATAACCAAATATGTCAATATTTATGAGATAATGAACCAATTTAGCGTAAGATGTTCGGAAAGGAGGAGTTAAGTTTTGGAAAACAAACCCCGCAGTGAGGACAGGCGCGTCAGGCGCACTAAGAAACTGCTGACCCAGGCGCTGACATCGCTTATGAAGGAAAAGCAGCTGAAGGATATTACGGTCAAGGAGCTTGCCGAAAAGGCGGACATGAACCGCGGCACCTTTTATCTTTATTATAAAGACGTCTTTCAGATGCTCGAAAGCATAGAGGATGAACTGATCTCGGCTCTGGATCTGATACTTGACGAAAAGCTCGGCGAGACTCCGCCTAACGAACAGCTGCTGGTGGACCTGTTCGATTTTATCCGCGAGAACCGGGAGATAATGAGTGTCCTCATGTCTTTCAGGGGAGATATATGCTTCCTTTACAGGCTGAACCGCCTGATCAGGGAGAAGCTCATAAAGATATGGGGCATCTCCAGCGACATGGAAGGCGAGTTCGACTACGACTACTATTTTGCCGTGTTCGGCTGCGCGGGACTTGTGAAGGCATGGCTCAACCGTGACTGTCTGGACAGCAGCGAAAAGCTGGCGAAAAGGGTAAACGACATACTGCAGGGCCAGCGCATGGGCGATCACACGATCAGCCGTATCTGACAGGCAGGAATTCCCGGGCGCTCTGTGGAATAGTATACGCGGGGTGATCATATGAAACTGCATAGCCTGTGGAGCTGGAGACCTTACGTTCCGCCGGGAACCGAAAATGAAGACATATATATTTCTCGCCTTGCGCCCGAAAAAGACCGGGTCAGGGCGGAGTTTTTGTGTCCGGAACACAAAAGCGGAGTAAAGATCATTCTGCGTGCCCTTGGCGGGGAACCGCTTAGCGCGGGCGAAACGCGGGAGGATTTCTGCGAGATAAACGGGCTTGAGCCGGATACCGACTATGAACTCAGGCTGGAATGCGCGGGAAAGTCCAGCCGCCCGCGCCTGTTCAGGACCGGAGAGAGGGCCGGAGGGGGAGTGACGGTCAATTACCTTCACCCTGACGATGACTATTATGCCTTTTCCGGGCATTACCTGTGTTCTCCCAGCCTTATTCGCGCGCCCCAGGGGCATCTTTTGTGCTCCATGGACCTGTTCGCGCCCAAGGCGCCCCAGAACCTGAGCCTGATTTTCAGAAGCGACGACGACGGGAGGACGTGGCACTGGGTGTGCGACCTGTTTCCCTGCTTCTGGGGCAGGCTGTTCGTGCACAGGGGCGACATCTATATGCTGGCGTGTTCGACGGAGTACGGCGATCTGCTGATAGGCAAGTCTGAAGACGGGGGCAGTACGTTCTCTCCTCCCAGCGTATTGTGGCGCGGAGCGTGCCACTGGGCTGAAAAGGGCGTGCACAAAAACCCGCAGCCCGTGGTCTGTCATGGCGGCAGGATCTGGAACAGCTGCGAATGGGGCAGCTGGGCAAAGGGCGGCCACGACATAATGGTATTTTCGGCGCCGGAGGACAGCGACCTGCTCGATCCCGCCAGCTGGGAATTCACTCCGCCCGTGCCGTACGATCCTAATTGGCCGGGCGCGGTGAAAGGCAAAAGCGGGGGACTTCTGGAGGGCAGCCTCACGGTGCTGCCGGACGGCAGGCTGGTCAACCTGATGAGGTACGAGATCGCTTCCTGCGAGCCCGGTTTCGGCAAGATAATGTACTTTGAGGTGACCGCGCCGGATAGACCGCTGGCGTACCTGGGCACCATCGACTTTCCCGGCAATCACTCCAAGTTCGTGGTGAAATATGACGAACAGAGCCGCTGCTATTACAGCCTGATCGACCGCCTGCGTTCGTATGAGCACCGTCTGGACAGGAACCTGCTTGCGCTTATGGTGAGCCGGGACTGCGTAAACTGGAGCCTCGCGGCCGACGTGATCGACGCCACGGACAAGGACCCGAAGTTTACGGGTTTCCAGTACACCGATTTTATATTCGACGGGGACGACATACTTTACCTGACCCGCGCGGCGGACAACAATGCGCATTCGTTCCACGACGCTAACTATTCCGTGTTCGGAAAGATAGAGCGATTCAGGCGTTACGCCTTAAAATAACACCGGTGGGGGACAATTATGAAAGAACTGTTTGAAAGATTCGTCCGCCTGAAGACGCGGGTGGCGGGCAACAGGGAACAAAAAGGGTTCGAGTATTCCTTTGGTGTGACGGTACATGAAAGAGACGGCATAACGCCCATGACCCGCTGGAACGAGCGGATCCTGAGCGAGGCTGAATTCGCTCTTAAACTGAGCGAGGAAAACGGCGGCGCTTTCGAAAAAGAGGTCGTAAGCTGCTTTGAATGCCTTGAATCCGCACTTGACAGGGACGGAGTGCTAACCGACCGGGCGTGCGAGGAGGCTGAAAAACTGCTTCTTCCTCTGGCAGATGCCGCAAAAAGCTACAAACTCATACTCACGGGGCATGCGCACATAGACATGAACTGGATGTGGAGCTGGCAGGAGACCGTCGCAGTCACGCTTGCCACTTTCACCACCATGTGCGACATAATGGACGAGTATCCGGATTTCACGTTCACCCAGTCCCAGGGTTCCGTTTATAAGATAGTGGAGGAGTACGACCCGGAGCTTATGCGCCGCATAAAACAGCGCATAAACGAGGGCAGGTGGGAAGTTGCCGCCACAAGCTGGGTCGAGACCGACAAGAACATGCCTTCCGGCGAAAGCCTGCTCAAGCACATAGAGCTCACGCGCAGGTACCTTAAGGATGTCTGGGGCGTAAAACAGTTTGACCTGGACTTCGTGCCCGACACATTCGGCCACGCGCTGACCATACCGGAGATAGATGCTTTCGGCGGCGTCAAATACATGTACCACTGCCGGGGCAACGACCTGGACGAGTATCTGTATCGCTACAGGGCGGCGTCGGGCGCCGAGATACTGGTGCTCAAGGAGGCCAACTGGTACAACGGAAGCATCAAGCCGCATACCGCGCTGGGTCTGTTCGACATAGTGAAGCGCCAGAGCGGGCTTAAGACGGGCATGGTCGTTTACGGCGTTGGAGACCACGGCGGCGGACCCACCCGCAGGGACGTGGAAGCCGCGCTGCGGATGCAGAAGTGGCCGGTTTTCCCCACCATTCGCTTCGGTGGTCTCAGGGATTACTTCAGGGACGCGGAGCAGGTAAGGGACAAGACCCCCGTGGTGACGGAGGAAATGAACTATTTCGCTCCGGGCTGTTACACCACACAGAGCCGCATCAAGCGCGGCAACCGGCGTATGGAGAACGCACTTATCGATGCGAGGGCTTTGACAGCGCTGGCGGCAGCCAAAACTGGTTTCGCTTACGACAAAGCGCGCCTGGAAGAAGCCCAGAGGGACGTGCTGTTCACCCATTTCCACGATATACTCACCGGCTCCTGCGTGCAGGATTCCCGCGAGTGGGCGATGGGACTGTTCCAAAAATCCGCGTCGGTCACAAATACGCTTTCCCAAAAGGCGATGAGTGCCGTGTGCCGGAACATAGACACCGCGAGCCTCAAGGTGTTTTCCGATCCGGAAGACGTAAGCTATACCCAAAGCGAAGGCGCGGGCGCCGGCTGGGGACTAGAGAACTTCAAGGGCGCGCCCTCGCCCGAACGGGGAAAGGGACTCAACCGGGCGTTCACGCTGTTCAACACTCTGCAGTATGCGCGCAAGGCGGTGTGCGAGCTCACCGTATGGGACTGGACGGGAGATCTGAAACGCCTGACGGCCTGCGACAAGGACGGCAAAGCGCTGAGGATGCAGCTGCTGGACAGGCAGGTGCAGAAGTACTGGGACCATATGTACTTCCGCGTGCTGGTGGAAGCCGAAGTGCCCGCCCTGGGGTATACCACCGTGGCGCTGTATCAGGCGCAGGCGGAAAGTTATCCCTCCTTCCTGCTGGAACCGGAGCGCACCACCGGATTCTATGACGACAAGGTGCTGGACAACGGCGTCATCAGGGCGAGGATAGACAGCAGGACCGGCCGCGTTGCGGAACTTATAGACCTTAACAGGGGCGTGAACCTGCTTAAGGAGGGCGAAAGCGCGGGACTGTGCGTGCTTGAAACGGAGTGCGCCACGTCCAACGCATGGAACATAGGAAGGACGCTTAAGCAAACTAAGGTCGACCGCTGCACGGAGCTCAAAACACTGAATGAAGGCAAGCTTAGGCAGAGCGTGAAAGCTACGTACCTGATGGACGGCATCTGCCGCATTCCTTCCAAAGCGGAAGTGACGTATCATCTGGACGCCGGCAGCGACACTCTGAGGCTGGAACTCAAGGTGGACTGGCAGGAACAGGGTCACGAGATCATACCGGTGCTGAGCTACTACTGCCCGCTTAAAGGGCTCACGGGCGCGTTTGAGTGCCTGATACCCCAGGGCAGGATCACCCGCAGGGTCTTGAACAACGACGTTCCCGCTTTCGCGGTTACTGCCAGGAGCGAACTTGACACCGCGCTCACCCTGACCAGCGACTGCAAGTACGGATACCGCCTTGGCAAAGACGGGCTGTCAGTCACGCTTATCAACTCCGCCACGAACCCCGATCCGTACCCGGAGAGGGGCATACACGAGATCAACCTGTACCTGCGGGCGGGAGCAGAGATGCAGCCCGAGATGACCGCGAACCTGAACAACCACCCGATACTTTACCAGTCTGTCAACGCGCACGCGGGCGCGCTGCCCCAGGAGGCGGGACTGATAAAGCACATAAGCGGCAGCATCGCCGTGACGAGCGTGGAAGAGAAAGACGGCGGTCTTCTCATCAGAGGGTACGAGACGGACGGCAAAGACGGAGAGGCGGAGATCGCTTTCGGCGTCCCGATAAGCGGGGCGTACAGGCGGACGCTTAAAGAAAACGAGCGGGAAGAGTATCTTCCGCTCAAAGACGGACGCGTGACGATACCGCTGCGCGCTTACGGGATATGGATGATAGAAGTCAGGTGACGAAGATCCGCCCCGGAGGCATCTCCGGGGCGGTTTTTTTGCCCAAAGGCTTTATTGCATTATATAGATTTTACAGCTTTTTCGCTTCGGTGAGCAAAAGCAGCGCCATGGACTGGCCGTAAGGCTGGGCGTTAACGCGGATATTGCGGTAATAATCCAGGCTGTCGCTCAGGCAGGTGCCTGCGGAAACGTCCTTCAGCAGACCGTTTTCGTCTATGCGGGAGAGTATGGCGTCAAGCCCCTTAAGCGCGGTCTCACGGTAGCTTTCATCCAGATAGCCGCAGCGTACAGCCTTGAGCAACCCGTAGGAGAAGCCTGCCGTGGCGGAGGCTTCCTTGTAGCTTTCGGGCTCGTTTATGAGCGTGTGCCACATGCCGTCAGTGTCCTGATATTTCCTAAGCGCCTTTGCCTGGGTCTCCAGGGTCGACAGCAAAAACAGCCTGACCCCGTCGGAGACCTGTGCCATGTCCAGATAATCCACCAGCCCGGCGGTGAACCAGGCGTTGCCCCGGCCCCACAGCGCGCCCGCGTAATGGTGGCGGCCTTCGAAATTGAAACCGTGGAACAGCAGCCCCGTTGCCGTATCGCTCAGGTATTTGATGTGTACCAGAAACTGGCGCACGCTTTCTTCGGTCATGTCCCTGCGCCCGAGCAGCTGCCCCATGCGGGCGACGAACAGCACGGTCATATACAGGGTGTCGTCCCACAGCTGCATGTAATTGTCCGAATCTATGGTGATGTGCTGAAAACCGCCCTCTTCCGTGCGGGGCAGGGAAGTCATGGCATATTCGGCCCACTCCGTGCAGATGTCCAGATAGTCTTTCCTTCCGGTCAGTTCGTACAGGTAGCTCAGCGTCAAAAGCGGACACATGCTGTTTATGTTCTTGACTGGCTGGCGGTCTATGCGCTCGTCGAACCAGCCGGTCAGGTATTTGAGCACTTTGCCGTCACCGCTGTCCCGATAGTACTCATACAGCCCGAACAGGGCAACGCCCTGGAACCAGTCCCAGGCGTCCATGAAATGGGAACCGTCCCGGGAAGTGAAGGCGAGGGGATTTCTTTTATCGGTAATGCCGGAGATTATCCTGCCGACGGCGGCATCCAAAACAGTCCTGTCCATTGTCGCGCCTCCTAAACGAAACTCAGCCTTATGGTGTGGTCAACGGGGGTCTCAAACGTGCAGCACACGGTGAACGATCCGTCCGGCACGGGAACGCTGCCGCGCATCTGCGCGCCGTAGGGTTCGTTGAACGCGCCGCCTTCGGTCACCAGTTCCCTGCAGTCATCGTAAAGATACTTTGCGGTACGGCACTTCTGATAAATGTAGTCTCCCGGGCGGGCGCGGAACTCGCTGTCGGAAGTGATGTAGTGTCCGCCGGGTTCAAGAAGCATCTCCAGCTTGCACAGTACGTGTTCGATCCCTTCGGTGGAGATGTGCGCTTCCAGTCCGCTGCCGGTAAAACGGACGCGCACACGGATCATATAGTCCTGCATGAACACGTTCGGCCTTAATGAGTGATCCATTTCCCGCCAGACGGACGTGGCGGGCTTTTCGGGCATCGGCCCTTTGTAGCCCCAGCGGCAGCGGTAGGTCAATGTGAAATACTCGCCGTCGCGGGTTATCTCCTGTGCTTCGAACTGGCCTTTGGCGTAAAACGTTCCGCAGAATCGCATCCCGACCCAGTGGTTCAGTAGCTTGAGCTTTGCGAACATGGGATCGTTCTGGATCAGCGTAAGCGCCGTGTCGCCCCGGCGCATGCGCACCACTCCGCTTTTTTCAAAATGCCTGACAAAATCGAAGCATGGGGGAGTGCCGGTTGCGTCCATGCAGGAGGGGTCAAGGGAAGGATCCATGAGCACGAAGGGAAGGTACTCAAAACCGGGCATCATTTCCTTCGGCGCTTTTGCGGCGGCCCAGCTCATGGCGCTCAGGCTTTGCTCCAGCATTTTGTTGGCAATCCAGATGAACTCCGGATCCTTGGTTTTTAGCGCCATATACAGGTACAGCCCGTAGTATATGCGCCAGTCGGGAGCGGTGCCCGCGTCCTGGCGGGTGGAGTTCATGGTGTTTATGGTGAGGTCGGGCTCAAAATAACTGGGCATCATTTTGAGATTGCGTGATACGTGCTCCAGCATTTCGGGCATATTCCCGGCTTCGGCCAAGAATATGAGCGCCCGGTCGCAGACTATATTGTACGTGCCGCTGGAACGCTCGGTAAACTCGCCTTCCTCGTCGCAGTCGATCCCTTCGTCAAGCAGCTTTCGGAGTTTGCCGAGGCAAGGCGCATATCCCGTGATGTTGTACAGAAACGCCAGCGCGGCGCTCATCACCCAGCGGTGATTGGGAGTGTGGAAGCCGCCGTCGACGACTCCCCGGGCACAGTTCTCCAGGTATCTGTACATGAGCGTCCAGACGCGCTCTTCTGCGGGTGTGTTCCGGGTCCGTGCGCGCATCAGCAGCGCGATGGGGGCGATGGTGCCCGCGGTAAACGACGTTTCGGCGCCGTCGTGGAAGTTGGTCTCCAACAGGTCCATTGTGCCGTCCTCGTGCTGGAGTCTAAGGGCGTATTCCAGGGCGGGAACGCTCCTTTCCAGCATGAGAGGGTCGCCAAAATACTTCTGCCCCTCGCAGTAATACGCCAAAAGGAACGTCCGGGCGGTATACAGCGCGTAATGGGGGTTTGTATAGCCGCCTGCCACGCCGACTATGGTGCCGTAAAACCGATCGGACGGATCGGTGCACTGCCGCCTTAAGGCGTCTTCGGCGCCGTCCTGCACGCCTTTGAGCCACATATCTTTGTGTGTAATACCCATAATCGCTCCCGAATCAATAAGTGTGACGCTATTATACAACACGGCAGAAAATATAACAAGTCAAAGCGGCGCGATTCGTATTTTGTTTGCGCTGCGCACAAAATGAGTGAAAAATGCACAAAAAAGAAGCGAAATCATCCCTGCCCCTTGACAAACGTTAACCGTTTCTTTTATAATCAATTTGATATTCTGTGCTATTGGGAGGACGTATAAGTGGGCTACAAAGAGACTGCCGACAAGGTGCTGGGAATGCTTAAGCGGGCGGACGGCAACGACCCTTCCCGCGGACACCTCACCATGAACAACTGGGAATGGCCCACCGGCGTCGCGCTTTACGGCATATACAAGACCTATCAGCTAAGCGGCGACACCAAGATACTCGATTATCTTACGTCCTGGTACGACGACATGCTTTCCCGTCCGGAAAAGCCCCACAAGAACGTAAATACCGTGGCTCCCGTGCTGGCGCTGACCTGCCTGTATCAGGAGACTAAAAACGAAAAATACCTGCCCGTGATAGAGGAGTGGCTGAGCTGGGTGCTTAACGAGATGCCGCGCACGGAGTACGGCGGGCTGCAGCACTGCACCGTATGGAACAAGCACTACCAGCAGCTTTGGTGCGATACCATGTTCATGGTGGGGCTGTTCCTCGCCAAGGCGGGCGTGGTGCTGGGCAGGCAGGAGCTTGTCGAGGAAGCGGAATACCAGTTCCTCATCCACATCCGCTATCTGCAGAACAAGGTGAACGGGCTGTTCTACCACGGCTGGACCTTCGACAGGCGTCACAATTTCGCCGAAGCGTTCTGGGCGCGGGGCAACGCGTGGTTCACCGTGTCCGCCATCGAGCTTTACGACATCACCAAAAGCAACAGCGCCGCGATGCGCATGATAAAGAGCGCGTGGCAGGATCAGGCGCTTGCGCTGTGGAAATACCAGCGTGTAAACGGGCTGTACACCACGCTTATTGACGTGGAGGAGACCTACTGCGAGACCAGCGCCACCGCCGCCATCGCCTACGGCATATTAAAGGGCGTGAGGCTGGGCTGGCTGGGTCAGGAAGTATACGGCCCCATGGGCATGCTCTCCGCGCAGGCTGTGCTCGGTCAGATAGACGAGACCGGCGCGGTGCAGGGCGTGAGCGGGGGCACCGGTATGGGGCACAACCTCCAGCATTACAAGGATATAATCGTAACGCCCACCGCCTACGGCCAGGGCCTCACGTTCCTGATGCTTACAGAATTAATGCAAAGGGAATAGAAACCGGACTGCAGGGCTTGCCGGCTTTGCCGGCCGGGCCTGGCATATATTAACAAGGCATTGTTATCCGAAAAGAGTTATCAGAAAGGTTGGATGCGCATGAGCACCAAAGCGATGGAGCGAAAAGCCGTGTACGGCAGCGGCGCGAAGTACTGGCGGACCCTGTTTTCCGAGGTCAAAAGGGACAAGTGGCTGTATCTGCTGCTGCTGCCCGGCCTGGTCTACTTCGTAATATTCAAGTACCTGCCCATGTTCGGGATCCTCATCTCGTTTGAGAACTACAACCCGTACACGGGCGTGCTGGGCAGCGCCTGGGTAGGCGTCAAGTGGTTCAGCTACTTCTTCTCATTCAAGACGTGGGTGGATTACCTTGTCAATACGCTGATCCTGAGTTTCATGAATCTGGTGCTGTATTTCCCGGCGCCGATCATCCTTGCGCTTTTGCTCAACGAAATGCGCTCGCTGCAGTATAAAAAGCTGCTGCAGACGCTTTTGTACGTGCCGCACTTCATTTCCATAGTTATCGTGGTCTCCATAACCTTCGTCATGTTCGGGCCCAGCGGCATAGTGTACAAGCTCACTCAGCAGCTGCTTGGGACCACCATAAACTACATGGGTTCTCCCAAAACCTTCCGCTGGATGATCATCGGACAGACCATCTGGAAGGAGACCGGCTGGGGTACCATAATCTTCCTTGCCGCGCTCACCAACGTGGATACCCAGCTGTACGAAGCCGCCATGGTGGACGGCGCCGGTCGTTTAAAGAGACTGTGGCATATCACCCTGCCTTCCATCCGCTCCACTATCGTGCTTATGCTCATACTGCGCATGGGCAGCGTGCTGGATACGGGCTATGACCACCTGATCCTTATGACCAACCCGTTAAATTACCAAGTCTCCCAAACCTTGGACGTGTTCGTATATCAGCAAGGTATCCAGGCGGGCCAGTTCTCTTACGCTTCCGCCATCGGTCTTATGAAGGCTGTGGTAAGCGTGAGCATGGTGCTGACCTCCAACAAGCTGGCGCACCTGCTAGGCGAGCAGGGTCTGTATTAGAAAGGAGGACTCTGTTATGGCACAGCAGACAGCAGTATTGGACAAGAAAACCAGGAAAAGGCTGGAAAGCTCGGGCCCGGTAGGCCAGCACTCCACCTTTGGCAGCAGGATGTTCGACGGTCTCAACTACCTGATAGTTTCCCTGGTGGCGATAACCACAATTCTCCCGTTCATATACATCATCGCCGCTTCCTTCGCGACAGAGTACGAAATCAACACCCGCCCGCTGTTCTTCTTCCCTCATGACGTGTCTTTCGGCGCTTACGAGTATATATTCTCTTCCAACAAGATACTGAGGGGTTTTGGCAACTCCGTGTTCATCACGGCTGCGGGCACGGCTATAAACCTGTTCTTCACCGTGACCATGGCATACGCCATATCCAAGCAGCGCTTGAGGGGCAGGAATTTCTTCCTGAACCTGGTCATTATCTCCATGTTCTTCTCCGGCGGCATGATCCCCGGTTACATCATAGTGGCCAATGTGCTGAAGCTTAAGAACACTTACTGGTCGGTGCTCCTGCCCGGCGCCATCAGCGCGTACAACATGATGATAGTCAAAAACTTCTTCCAGGGCATACCTCAGGAACTGGAGGAATCCGCATCCATAGACGGCTGCAACGACGTGGGCGTGCTGATAAAGATCGTGCTGCCGCTGTCGCTGCCCGTGCTTGCCACCTTCGGCCTGTTCTACGCGGTGGGTCACTGGAACAGCTACTTCTCCGCCATGATCTACATGACCGGCACTCCCGAAAAGTGGCCTCTGCAGGTACTGCTGCGCGAGATCATAATCCTGGCTACCGGCTCTGCGGGCGATATGTCCAACATGGACCCGGAATTCGTGAAACCCCCGGAGCAGTCGGTCAAGATGGCCGTTATCGTGGTGTCCACGGTACCCATCATGTGCGTGTACCCGTTCCTTCAGAAGTACTTCGTGAAGGGCGTTATGGTCGGCGCGCTGAAAGGCTGATCCCCGCACCGGATTGCGGTTTTACGGTCTACAGCCAAACAAGGTTATCCGCGGTGTGAACCGCTGTAAAAGATAACAAATCAAAAAGGAGGAAATCCTAATGAAGAAACTGGTTGCCCTTATGCTGGCGCTGGTGATGGCCCTGACCGCCATGAGCATTGCCATGGCTGAGGAAGAGCCCTTCGTAGTCACCGTGCTGCTGCCCCAGTTCCCCTCTGAGATCGACTTCCAGCAGGAGAACAACCCCGTATTTGACTACATCGAAGCGCAGACCGGCGTGAGACTGCAGATCAAGTGGGGCGCCAACGATCAGTACGCCACCATCTTCAACACCGAGCTGACCGACGACAACAAGGCCATGCTCATCTCCGCCACCGATGCGAAGGCCCCCGTGGTCGTCGACACCGCCAGGGCGGGCGGCTTCTGGGACCTCACCGACTACGTGAAGGACGCTGAAGAGTATCCTTACCTGGCCGCCGGTTCCGCTGCCGTATACCAGAACATGTCCATCGACGGCAGACTGTTCGGCATTCCGCGCGGACGTGCCTTCCCCCGCGGCGGTATCTACTATCGCTGGGACATCGCCAATGAGCTGGGCTTCGACAAGGTTCCCGAGACTATCGACGAGCTGACCGAGCTGGCTGAGGCGCTGGCCACCTACAAGGAAGACACCTACGCTCTGAACATGTGCTCCTACACCGCGGGCACCATCAGCGTGATCACCGTGGCCATGGGCGCTCCCAACACCTGGGGCATCGATGAGGACGGCAACGTATATCCCGCCCACCAGGATCCCGCTTATCTGGAAGGCCTGAACTGGCTGCGCCATCTCTACGAGATCGGCGGCATCGACCCCAACTTTGCGCAGATCTCCACTGCCGACTGGGATCCCGCCGAGCGTCAGGGCAAAGCCTACATGCGCTTTGACTGCATGGACAACGCCCATCGTCAGCAGAAGTGGTTCGACGACAACGCCGGCGCCACCGAACTGATCTGGATGAGCGTCTGCGGCCTTGAGAAGGAAGACGGTTCCATCTCCGTATGGCCCCAGAACCCCGGCTACGCCGGCGCCGTGCTGGTGACCAAGTCCGTTAAGGAAGAAGACCTGCCCAAGGTGCTCAAGTTCCTCGACTGGTGCAACAGCCCCGAAGGCAACACCGTTATCAACGCGGGTATCAAAGGTCTGACCTACGAAGTGGACGAGGAAGGCTATCGCTACACTCCCGAAGACGGTGACTACACCACCAACGAAGGCAAGTATCACAACAACCTGAACCAGCTGAGCATGGGCGTTGCCGGCGACCTGCAGGATCCGCCCGCCAAGTATGTTGGCTCTGAAGCTTGGGTATTTGCCCGTCAGCGTTACGATGCCCTCAACATCGAGTACGCCAAGTACGCCGTTGCCAATCCCTGCCTGCCCTACACCAGCGAGACCTACGTAGCTCACGGCAAGGAACTGGACGACATCATCGGCAACGCGGCTGCGCAGTATATCGCCTGCATCATCGACGAAGATCAGCTCCGTCAGCAGTGGGATAAATGGGCTGAGCAGGGCGGCACCGCCGTTACCAGCGAGCTCAACGAACTGTATCACGCCGACCACGAATAGTTTTCAAGCCAGCAATTGGGGCTGCCGTGCAAACGGCAGCCCTTCCTATGAACAGGGAGCATTGAGACGGACCAACTGACTGACAGTACGGTACATTGCGATTTTCTGCGGGAAACGCTTTAGTCCGTCCGCTTCAAACCCAAGAGGTACCTTATGAACAGAGTATACTGCTGCTTTCCGGGCGGGAAGCACAAGGCGCTCACGCTGAGCTATGACGACGGCCGCACTCAGGACAGGCGGCTTATAGAGATCTTCAACAAAAACGGGATCAAGGGCACTTTCCACATCAACAGCGGCCTGATAAGCCGGGGAGACAGGGTGCCTTTGGAAGAGATACCGGAGCTTTACAAAGGGCACGAAGTGGCCTGCCACACTGTCACGCATCCTACCATCGCCCGCTGTCCCCTGCCCGAAGTGGCGCAGGAAGTGCTGGACGACAGGGAAGCGCTGGAACAGTTTACGGGCTATCCTGTCAGGGGTTTAAGCTACCCCAATGGCTCGCTTTCCAAAGAGATAGAGGAGCTGCTTCCCGCGCTGGGCATACGGTACAGCCGGGTGGTAGGCTCCAGCGATTCATTCGCCCTGCCCGAGGATCCGTACCGCTGGCAGGCGACCTGCCACCACAATCACAGACTGCTGGAGCTGGGCGAGCAGTTTTTGGGGCTGTTCAAGCGCCAGTATCTGTACCTGATGTACGTGTGGGGCCATTCTTACGAGTTTGACGACAAGAACAATTGGGAGCTGATGGAGCGCTTCTGCGAGATGATGGGCGGGAAGGAAGACATCTGGTACTGCACCAACATCGAGTTCATGGACTGCATGGACGACTTTAAACGCCTGTGCTTTACAGCCGACAATTCTTTAGTATATAATCCCAATGCCAGAGACTGCTATATATCGGTAAATGACGCTCCCGCCGTGTGCGTGAAGGCGGGGGAGACGCTGAAGCTGTAAGCTTCAGACGCACTTAAAGATTGCAAGGGAGGATATCGCCATGCAGGTCTATCGCGACAAAGTTACGGGCTATGAGGTGAGACAGTACGCTTTCGGACCGGAGCGCAACAGCAAACTGTACTTTACCTGTGAGAACTTTTCCACCGACGACAAGTACTTTTTCTTCATGAAGCAGCAGCTGGAAGGCAAGACCGACGGCGGCTGCTACCGTGCCAACGTGGAGACGGGCGAACTCCAGAGGGTGACGGATTATTCCTACCGGGGCTTTGCCACCGACAGGGAGAAAAACATAGGCTACACCTGCAAAAACGAGACCGAGGTGTACGCGGTAGACCTGGATACGCTTAAAATGACCAGGATCGGCGACCTGCCCAAGGGCGGACAGATCACGGGCCACCTGACCGCGGCGAACACCGGACGCATCGCGTGCAGCTACCACCTGGCAAACAAGTATTACGGTCTGGTGATACTTGACCCGGGCAAGGAAGCCGAAGTGGTGTACCAGAGCGATTACCGGCTGGGTCACGCACAGATTTGCCCTTCGGACGAAAACCTGATCTTCTACATTCACGAGACCGAAGGCGACGCCTTCCAGCGCACCTGGATGTTTGATGTGAAGGAGAGGTATGTGCGTCCTTACTACGTCGAGCATCCCTCCGAGTGGATCACCCACGAGGTGTGGAGCAGCGACGGACAGGAAATGGCGCTGATGAAGCTGGATCCCGCGGGACATGTGGACGGCAGCAAGGGTGAGGTCCACACCGGCAACATCATAATCGGCGACAAGGACGGCAGGCATTTCGACATAGCCGCCACCAGTACCCAGCTGCTGCATCCCTGCATCAGCCGTGACCGCAAGTGGCTGTGCGCGGACAGGATAAGCTATCTGGGCACCACCGTTCAGGAAGGCGTGGTGCTTGTGGAGAGGGCTACCAAAAAGGCGAAGCTCATCGCGACTACCGGATCCTGCAAGACCGGCGCCGACCACCAGCATCCCTCCTTTAACCGCGCAGGCGACAAGATATTGTTCTCCAACCCCGATGAGAACGGCATCGGTCAGGTGTGCGTCATCGACATTGAACAGGTCAAGAAGGACTGGTAATATGCCGAACATATTCATTATCGGCGATTCCACCGTTGAAGACAACAAGCCTCCGTTCAGAGGCTGGGGCTGGGCGCTGCCCGAGTACGTCAAACCTGGAGTGGAAGTCAGAAACTACGCGCTGTCGGGAAGAAGCAGCCTGTCTTTCCGGAAAGAGGGTCTGTTTGAGCCGGCGCGCAAGGAAATGTGTAATGGTGACCTGCTGCTCATACAGTTCGGACACAACGACGAAAAGGATGACGAAAGGCACACTGACCCCAAGACCGGATTTCCCGAAGAACTGTTGGGATACTGCCGGGCGGCATGGGAAAAGGGCGCTTTGGCAGTGCTTATGACACCGGTCTCGCGCAGGTTTTTTGTGGGAGACGGCAGCCTGCTGTATACTCACGGTGAGTATCCCGCGGCGATAAGGGACCTGTGCGCGAAGGAAAATATTCCGCTGATAGACCTGGAAGCCGCGTCGCGCCGCCTGTATCTGGAACTGGGCGAAGCCAAGACTGCCGAGCTGTTCGTCAGGCTGGCACCGGGAGAAAACCCGGATTTTCCCGACGGACACGACGACAAGACCCACTTTAACGCCTACGGTGCGAAGCGGATCTGCGAACTCGTAGTTGAGGGGCTGAGACGGTTCGATTTTGCGGACAGGTTTCTGAAATAGCACGGTTTTGTTTTAAAAACGGAAGGAGACGGGCTTAGTCCCTCTCCTTCCGTTTGCTTTGCGCTGTTTCGAAACCGAACACCAGCGCTTCCTTTTCCGCCCGTGACAGGTGTTTAAGCTGCCATTCGCGCCGCATGGCGGAGCGTTTGTCGGGGTATTCTTCCCAATACGCCAAAGTGACCGGCAGCCGGGCGCGGGTATACTTCGCGCCTTTGCCGCTGTTGTGGGTTTTGAGCCGTTTGTCAAGGTCGGTCGTCCAACCGCCGTACAGGCTGCCGTCCGCGCAGCGCAGAAGGTAAGCGTAACACTTTTTTGAGTATGCGAACTCGATCTCGTTTAACCCCGCCGTGACGGCATGGATGTTCCCGGTCTCCATGAAGCCGATCCGGCGGTACAGCCGTGCCGCTTTTTCGTTGTTTTCCAGTATCCAAAGCGTGGGAGCGCCGGCACATTTGCGCATTGCAAATCTCAGCAGCCTGGTCCCGCAGCCCATGTTCTGCTTTTCGGGCAGTACATACAAATCTTCTATAAGGCTGCCGTTGACGGATACGATGCCGATAGGCTCCTCTTCCGCAAGCATAAAGAACCGGCTGCCTTCCCGCATTTTGCGTTCAATGTATTCCTTCTGCCGGGCGGGCGTGTGCAGATCAACGAAGTCGGCGGAACAGAAAGATCTATGCGACTCTTTCCATGAAACGGAATGCACCGTCGCTGCCTGCATTGTATTTTTTCGGTTGACTTTGATGATCATGAACCTGCCTCCGATTCCGACTGTTCCCTTGCCGTATTATAAAGTGTATCTGAAAACACCAGCTTGCGCAACGGTTTTATGGTTTAATTTGTGTTTTCGTTTCAGACTGACTCTGTTCTGACAGGTTCAGTAAATAACTGTTGACGAAAAAAGATCCTGCCGACGGCTGCCGGCAGGATCGGCGTTCTTTGCGGATATATCAAAACCTTAGAAAAGCGTCGATGCGGCGCAGTCTAAGGGAAGAAGCTTTTACAAAAGGCTTTTTCCGAAGGCGTATGCTTCTTCAAGCTCGGTTTCCCTGTGCGCTGCTTCTTCCGGATCGGAGATCCCACCGCAGAACAGAGCCCCCGCAAGCGTTGCTTTCTCAAAGCAGTCCACCCAGCCCTGCAGGCCGGATATGGCTTTTTCGGGAGTGGTTTTCTCATCCTCCGCCGCGGTCGCCAGTATATAGACATTGCGGAAACGGTAATCCGAGGGGTAGAGCGGGTTCAGGCGGTCAAGGAGCGTTTTCATCTGCCCGCTCATTTCATAGTAATAGATCGGCGTGGCAAACACAAGGGTGTCCGCGCTTTTGACATTTTCGGCTATTTCGGCGGCATCATCCTTCAGCACGCATTTTTGAGTCTTCTGGCAGGCAAGGCAGCCGATGCAGAACTTGATCTCCTTACCCTTAAGGCTTATATGCTCCACTTCATGACCAGCTTCTTTTGCACCGTCGATGAGCCGCCGGGCAAGTATGTCAGAATTGCTTTTTGCCCTTAAACTCGTCGTGATAACAAGGACCTTGCTCATTTTACTTCCCTCCGTATGAGATCGTTATGGTAACGCTGCCTTTGCCCAGCAGATCAGCCATTTGAGCGGCGGTTTTGTCCGTGATCCTGCCGAGCCGTGTGTAAGCCCAGGAGTTCGAACCGTAAAATACGACGATCTGGTTGCCGGAATACAGGACGATGTCTCCAGCGACGGTAGTTGTCTGCCTGTCGCTTCTGGGCAGACTTGTGCCGAGCGGACCGACCTGCTCGAAACCTCCGTACATGGACATTTTGATCTTAAGCGGTTCGGTCTTAGCCAGATCGATTAGCGCGTTTACGGATTGGTTGTCTCCCCATTCAACGGAAACTTCCGTGTCATCGATCAGAGAGTGCAGTGTTTTCTCCACGGCGGTCCCTCCCGTATCCGAAGCAGTGTTCGGTTCTGTTTTCACGCCTGAGCAGGCGGAAAGGCTGATCAGCAGCGCGATCCCGGCAAACAGTACGATCCACTTTACCAGTTTCATACGCTTCTCATCATTTCAGATACTGTTCGAAGAAGCTTTGGAGCTTGTCAAACGGTATGGCGTCCTTACCGCCGCCGTCATACAGATCGGTATGCACGGCGCCGGGAATGATCATCAGTTCCTTGTTGCCGGTATACTTGCTGTCTTTCACCATATCGGCATATGCGTCACGGCTGAAATAGCAGGAATGAGCTTTCTCGCCGTGTACAATAAGGACCGCGCTGCGGATCTCGTTGCTGTACCGAAGGATCGGCTGATTGACGAAGGATTCGCAGCCTGTTACGTTCCAGCCGCCGTTGGAATTCAGGGAACGGGGGTGATAGCCGCGCCTGGTCTTGTAATAGTCATAATAGTCCTTCACGAAGAACGGCGCATCGTCCGGCAGGGGATCGACTACACCGCCGCCAAGCTTATACTCGCCGTTCTTCAGATCTTCAAGCCTCTGGGCGCACATGGCGGCTTTGGCCTGATACCGGGCTTCCTCGCTGTCTGCGGAATCAAAGTATCCCTTTGCATTTACGCGGGTCATATCGTACATGGTAGCGGCTACGGTGGCTTTGACGCGGGTGTCCAGCGCAGCGGCATTCAGCGCCATGCCTCCCCAGCCGCAGATGCCGATGATGCCGATGCGGTCCGGGTCAGCCTTTTCATGAAGGGAAAGAAAGTCCACCGCCGCCATGAAGTCCTCGGTGTTTATGTCGGGAGAAGCCATATAGCGCACGTTCCCTCCGCTCTCGCCGGTAAAGGAGGGATCGAAAGCGATAGTCAGAAAGCCCCTTTCCGCCATCGTCTGCGCGTACAAACCGGAGCACTGCTCCTTTACCGCGCCGAAGGGACCGCAAACGGCGATCGCAGGAAGCTTGCCTTCCGCGCCCTTGGGGACATACATATCGGCTGCCAGCGTGATCCCGTAGCGGTTAACGAAAGTCACCTTGCTGTGGTCGACTTTTTCGCTTTTCGGGAATGTCTTGTCCCATTCCTGATTAAGAGTGAGTTCTTCGCTTTTGATCATATTCGATAATCCTCCGTAAACAGCGATTGCATTTTTTTCCGAACCATGATACAATTGCAGTGTAACACATAAACCTGACTTTAGGTCAAGAGTATATTTATTAATTTAGGAGAATTTTTTTATGTACACGATAGGGCAGGTCTCCGAAATGTTCGGTCTACCGATCTCAACGATCCGCTATTATGACAAGGAAGGGCTTTTTCCGTATATGCAGAGGCAATCCGGGATTCGTCAATTTGGAGAAACGGAAGTAGAAGCGCTCCGCGTGATCGAATGCCTGAAGGCTTCCGGCCTTGAAATAAAGGATATCAAAAGGTTCATGGAATGGTGCGTGGAGGGACCGTCCACCTATAAACAGAGAAAAGAACTGTTCGAAACGAGAAAAGCCGCGGTGGAAGCCGAAATGATACAGCTTCAGAAAACGCTCGATATGCTCAGATTCAAGTGCTGGTACTATGAAACGGCGATCAAAGCGGGATCCGAAGACAAACTGAAGGACATGCTGCCGGATGATATGCCGCCAGATATAAGGAAAATGTATGACAATGCGCATTCATAGAGTCAAACGCCTCCGGACCGCATCGGCACGGAGGCGTTTTTTCTTTGACGCAGCGCGTCGTCCGGGATTAACCGATTGCAAATCAACTGCAAACTAAAGGCACGACCCTGATCCGGTGTCAGGATCAGGGCCGTGGTGTGATGGAGGCGAGGGGAGTCGAACCCCTGTCCGAAAACCCAAAGCAAAAAGTGTCTCCGAGCGCAGTACGCGTATTGAATTTCCCTTTGGCAGGCTCCCACGCACGGTATCGGGCCGCAGGTAGCTTCATAAATGCCGGCGCGCCGCAAAGCTTAAACGCGCCCGTTCCCTGCCTTTATGACGCCGGTGGCCTGCGCCGCAGGAGGCTCAGGGTCGACGGTAGCCGCTTAGGCGGCTACAGCGTAACTGTTTTCGTTCGCAGTTATTGTTTTTCCCGATTTTAAGGCAGTTCGGGGCTGCCGCTCGCTGCTTTTCACTTCGTGATCCCCGTCGAAACCAAATACGCCCCCGTAAGATCAGTCGTCAAAAGAGTGTTTCGCGGTCTTGCGGAGCGTACGGGAGATCTCCCTGTCCGCGTCCCGCTTGGCAATGTCGTCCCGCTTGTCGTAGTTATGCTTGCCCCGGCATAACCCGAGTAGCAGCTTGACGCGGCCCTGCTTGAGATACAGTTCAAGGGGGATAAGCGTAAGCCCCTTAAGCGCCACCTGCTGATCCAGCCGCCGTATCTCCGCCTTGTGCAGCAGCAGACGCTTGACGCGCATCGGATCGGGATTGAACACGCTGCCGTTCTCGTAAGGGGAAATGTGCATGCCGTATACCAGCATCTCGCCGCCCGAAACCTGACAGTAACTGTCTTTAAGGTTGCACCTGCCGCCGCGAATGGATTTGACCTCCGCGCCTTTCAACTCTATGCTTGCCTCAAAGCTCTCCTCGATGAAATAATCGTGTCGGGCCTTACGGTTCTGGGCAAGCACTTTTCTTTCGTCCGCCACGACCATCCCTCCTGTCGAAAAAGCATTATACCATAAAACAGAGGTTTTGTAAAGCCCGCTCTTGCCTTCGGGAGGGGAAGGTGGTATACTTTGATAAGAAAAACACAGGAGGGGACGCAAATGTTCATTCGTCAGCAGGCATTTACCGGCTTAAACGGACATTTTCTGAAAGGCGGACTGCACTGCCATACCACCAGGAGCGACGGCAAGCTTTCACCGGAAGAGACCATCCGGCTGCACGCGGAAAACGGATATGATTTTCTGGCGC